>NZ_JBEXNQ010000029.1:0-110567 GCF_040611155.1 Streptomyces sp. NPDC002994 | reverse complement strand
GGCAGCGGCCTCGACCCGAAGTCGGTCTGCCCGGCGGAGGTCGGGCACGGAGAGCTGGGGCGGGCGCCCTTCCGCCGGCCGTCGTCGGGGCTGAGGCCGTCGCCGGGCGTCACCACCTTTACCTACCTCTGGGACTGCAAGGCTTGCAGGCCCTTCTTGAGGTCGTCGTGGTTCATCACCGGTACGACCTCGACATCCGCACCAAGTTCCATGAAGAACGTCTCCGCGACCTTGGGCAACTGGGAACTGTCCTGCATGTCGAAGACGAGCATGCAGGACCGCCTGCCCATGTTGGGGAAGAAGTAGGCCGCCTCTGGCTTGAGCTCCTGGATCACCGAGTCCAGCATCTGCGGCAGCGTGCCCTTTCGGATCGCCTCGTTTCCGGCCTCCGTGTCGACATGGGCGTGCAGCATGACCCTCATGGAATTCGCTCCTTCGGCACACCACGGCCGGCACGGTCCCATCCGCGCACACTGAAGCCCCGGTGGCGTCGTCCCGCTCAGCCTCGGTGCGGGTGATACGAGCGGCAACATCTCTTCCACCGTCTGAGCACACGCGTACCCCGACCGGGTGTGGGGAACTCCGGCCGGGGCGCGCGCCTGCGGGGGGTCTCAGAGGCTCAGAGAGGCTCAGGGGCTACTGATCACTTGTACGTCGCGAACGCCCTCGTGAACGCCAGCGGCTCCTGCACGATCGAGCTGCACGTAGCGTCTGCCGAGCCCTGCGCCCCGCCCGGGCACTCCTTGTCGCGCGTCGACGACCACATCGACAACCACCCGAGCCCCTTCTCCCGGGCGAACTTCACCAACTGCGTCGCGTCGTCGACCTTGAAGATCTCCGTGGTCACATCATTGACGCCGATCATCGGGGTGACGGCCACCGTCTTCCACGCCGCCGCGTCCGACAGCCCGAGTACGCCCTTGAGCTGGGCCTGCGTCGCCGTCGCCGCCTGGACGGCGTACGTACCCATGTCGCCGCTGTACGACGGTCCGTAGTCCATCGCCATGATGTTGACCGCGTTGATCTTCACGCCGTTCTTCTTGGCGTCGGCGACCAGGTCGACGCCCTGCTGCGTCAGCCCCTCGGGCATCACCGGCAGCGTGAAGGACACATCCAGCCCCGGGTACTTCTTCTGGAGCTGGGCTATCGCCTGCGCGCGGCGCGTGTTCGCGGCGGTGTCCGGGAGCGCCGCCCCCTCGACGTCGAAGTCCACCTTCGTGAGCTTGTACGCGTCCACGACCTTGCCGTACGCCGCCGCCAGCTCGTCGGCCGAGGAGCAGTTCAGCGCGAGCTCCGTGCCCGCCGCGCCGCCGAAGGAGACCCGTACGTCGCCGCCCTTCGCGCGCAGCGCGCCGATCTGGCCGGCCACCTTGTCGCTCGTCAGTCCGGTCACGCCGCCCCACAGCGGCGCGCAGCTGCCGCCCGAGGTGATGAAGGCCAGGTTGAACTCCTTCACGCCGGTCTTGGTCGCGGTGTCCACCAGGTCGTACGCCGGGTAGAGGGACGTATCGACGTACGGAGCGAACTTCGCCCCCGCGGCTGCCGGCGGTGCGCTCGTCGGAGGCGCGCTCGGCGTGGGCGCAGTGGTCGGAGGAGCAGTGGTCGCAGGAGCCGTCGTCGCAGAAGCCGTCGGCTTCAACGTCGGCTTCCCAGAAGCAGTCGCCGAGCCCGTCGGCTTCGGGGCCTCCGTCGGCCTCCCGCTCGGCCGCGGTGTGGCGCCCGCGTCGACCGAGCACTTCACGTCGTTGATCAGGCAGCCCGTGGGGTCACCGGCCGTGCCCCGCCCCTCGGCCGAGGTGACGAAGCCGACCGTCACGGACGCGCCCGGCGCCAGCTCCCCCGCCCAGCTCGCGGGCTTGACCGTCACGTGCCGGCCGGCGACCTTGTGTTCGGCGTTCCACAGGGAGCCGATCTTCGTACCCTCCGGCAGGTCGAACTCGAGCGTCCAGTCCGACTGGGCCTTGCCGGTGGGGTTCGTGACGACGTACTGGCCGGTGTAACCACCGCCCCAGCCACTGGTCTTCGTGTACGCCGCGCCGACCGCGGCGGCCTGCGCCGTTCCGGTGAACGCGAACGCCGCGCCACCGATCACCGCCGCGGCGACAACCGCGCCGAGCGCCTTGGTCCTGCCGCTCGTTGTGCGCCGGTGCGTCGTACTGCTCATCGCGTGCCTGCCTCTGCGTTACAGGAAAACCCCGGGGGGACGGCCCCGGGGGTATACGGCGCGGGGGATACGCCGTAGGGGTGCGGCAGCACGCTAGCGAGCCCGAAACGGACAAAAGCCGGGTTAGGTACGAGGCTTGAGGATCTTAGGGCGCAGTTAAGGAAGCCATGGGAGCCCGTTAAAACTTCACGCCCTTCGAACCCCTCGCACCCTTCACCCCCGCCGGCCGCTTGCGCCGCCCCAGCCGGTGGCCGTTCTGGCCCCCCGCCGTACGCCGCCCGTCGAGCCCGAGCCCGATCCAGATGCGGACCTCCGTACCGCCGAGCACCGAGTGCCCGATGCGTACGTCGCCGCCCGTCGACTCCGCGACCCGCCGCACGATGTCCAGGCCGAGGCCCGTGGACCCGTCCCGGTCGCCGCTGTTGCCGCGCACCAGCGCCGCCTTCGGGTCCGAGATGCCGGGGCCGGCATCCGACACCAGGACGATGACGGCATCGTCCCCGTTGTGCACGTCCACCGAGAAGGCCGTACCCACCGGGGTGTGCCGGAAGACGTTGCCCAGCAGCGCGTCCAGTGCCGCCGCCAGTTCGGGCCGGGCGACCGGGATACGTACCGGACGCTCGACGCCCGCCAGCCGCACCTTCCTGCCCTCGTCCTCCGCCAGCGCCGACCAGAAGTCCATCCGCTCGCGCACGACTTCGGACACGTCACAGCCGGCCCCGGGGCCGGGGCCGGGAACGCCGTGCGTCTGCGACCGCTGTTCGCGCGCCGTACGGATGATCGTGTCGACCTCGCGCTCCAGCTGCTCGACGGCCGACCTGGTCTGCTCGGCGGCCGGGCCCTCGCCCAGCGAGGCGGTGTTCAGGCGCAGCACGGTCAGCGGGGTCCGCAGCCGATGTGACAGATCGGCTGCCAGTTCCCGCTCATTCGCCAGCAGCTGGACCACCTGATCCGCCATGGAGTTGAACGCCACGGCAGCCGACCGCAGTTCGGTCGGCCCCTCCTCGGGCACGCGTACGCCGAGCCTGCCCTCCCCCAGGTCGTGCGCGGCGCCCGCGAGCCGCTGGGCCGGCTGGACCATGCGTACGCCCAGCCGGTCCGCGACCGCCACCGAGCCCACGATCAGGGCGATCCCGACGCCCGCCAGCACGAGCCACGCCGTCGCCACGCCATTGCTGACGTCGTCCTCCGGTACGAAGACCTCCACGACGGCGATCTGCCCGCTCGCGATCGCGGTCGGCTGGAGCAGCGCGAAGCCCCCCGTCACCTCCGAGATCGAAGCCCGCCCGATCCGCCGCGTCGTCTCCAGGTCCTGCTGCGCCGCCCGCCGGCGCCCGATCTCCAGCGGCAGACCGCCCGCCTTGCCCGGCTCACCGGCTGCCGCCGGGATGTGGACCGCCATGCGTCCCTCGATACCGACCTCCGTCGTCTGGACGGCGCGGTTGAGCGAGTCGCGGTCGGTGGTGATGGAGAGGGTGGGGCCGATGGTGGCGGCCCAGCGTTCGGCGTTGGAGAAGGCCCGGTCCCTGGCCATCTCCTTGATGACGAGCCCGAGGGGTACGGCGAAGGCGAGCACCACCATCACCGTCACCGCCAGGCTCACCTTGACCAGTGCCCACCTCATCGCGGCGGCTCCAGCTTCACGCCGACGCCGCGCAGGGTGTGCAGATAGCGCGGGTTCGCCGCCGTCTCGCCGAGCTTGCGCCGCAGCCAGGACAGGTGGACGTCGATGGTCTGGTCGTCGCCGTAACTCTGCTGCCAGACCTCGGCGAGCAGCTCCTTGCGCGGTACGACGACTCCCGGCCGCCCCGCGAGGAAGGCCAGCAGGTCGAACTCACGGCGGGTCAGGTCGAGCCGCGCGCCGTCCAGCTCCGCCTGCCTCCTCAGCGGATCGATCGACAGCCCTCCCACCTGGATCACCCGGGACGGCGGCTCGGCGCCCGCGACGGCGCGGGAGCGGCGCAGTACGGCGGCCATGCGGGCGGACAGGTGCTCGACCGAGAAGGGCTTGACGAGGTAGTCGTCGGCGCCGTCGTTGAGCAGCCGTACGATCTCCGCCTCGTCGTCGCGCGCAGTGGCGATGATCACGGGTACGTCGGTGATCCCGCGCAGCATCTTCAGCGCCTCCGCCCCGTCCAGGTCGGGCAGACCGAGGTCCAGAATGACCACGTCGAAGCTGAAATGGGCGACCTCGCGCAACGCCTCAAGTGCCGTACCGACGCTGCGCACCGTGTGGGTGGCTTCGGTCAGGTGCCGGATGAGGGCGGAACGTACGAACTGGTCGTCCTCGACCACGAGCACACTTGCCATGGGCGGCACCGTACGCCATTCGGGGGATGCGGGTCCCCCCTGGGACGGGGTGAGGCGGGTGGTGCAGTATGGCCCCGATGCAACGAGGATTCGTACACGCCATCGCGTGGTCGCTCGCCACGGGCGCGGCGGTCACGCTGTCGTGGTGGGGCGTGCACACGGTCATGGCGGGCACGGCGTACGACCCTCCGCAGGCGCTCCCGATCCCCGCCGGTCTGCCCGCGCAGAGCAGCACCGCGCAGGATGCGAAGCCGCAGTCCAAGGTGTCGTCGACGCGCCGGCCGGAGTCCAGGAGCCCGTCCAGGACGCCGGAGAGCCCCAAGACGCCCTCGCGCACCCCGGCCGACCGGGACACCCCGCCCCCGAGCCGTACACCGAGCAGTTCCGGCAGCCCGTCGGACTCGGGCGCGCGGGCGCCGTCGAATCCACCGACGGCCGCGAACGGCCAGGTGAAGAGCTACAGCACCAACGGCGGCCGGGTCACCTTCGACATCGGGAAGACCTCCGCCAAACTGGTGTCGGCCACTCCGGCGACGGGCTGGTCGATGCAGGTGTGGAAGCAGCCGACGTGGATACGGGTGGAGTTCACGGCGGGCACGGCGAGCGTGTCGGTCTTCTGCACCTGGCACGACCACGAGCCGACGGTCGAGATCGTGGAGTCCTGAGGCCCTGAGGCCCTGAGGTCCCGCCCGCGACCTCCTGAGGTCCCGCCCGCGACCTCCTTGCCCGCCCGCGACCTACTTGAACGCGGACGGCGGCGGTTCCGGTGACGGCCGCGCGCTCGTGTCCGTGACCACGGCCGCGCCGCCCGTGAAGTCGGCCAGCTCCCGGCCGTGTTCCACCCGCCCGGGATGCGGGTCGGTCGCGATGCGGCGGGTCCATTCGGCGATGGGCAGCGTACGGTCCGACGCGAGCAGCACCGCGTTGCCGAAGCGGCGGCCGCGCAGCACGGCCGGGTCGGCGGCCAGGGCGAGCTCGGGCCAGACGGCGGCCGCGGTGGCGATCTGGCCGCGCAGGTACGCGAGCGGCGGGCCGTCGGCGAGATTGGCGGCGTAGAAGCCTCCGGGCTTCAGCACCCTGCGTACGTCGGCGAGGAATTCGGTGCTGGTGAGGTGTCCGGGCGTACGGGCGCCGCTGAACACGTCCGCGATCACCAGGTCCGCCCAGCCGTCCGCGACCTTTCCGAGCCCGGCGCGGGCGTCGACGGAGCGGACGCGGATACGGGCCTGGGCGTCCAGCGGGAGTTCCTTGCGCACCAGTTGCACGAGCGCCGCGTCCACCTCCACGATCTGCTGCGTGGAGCGGGGCCGGGTGGCGGCGACGTAACGGGCGAGGGAGAATGCGCCGCCGCCCAGATGCAGGACGTGTACGGGCTGGCCCTGCGGGGCGGTGAGGTCGGCGATGTGGCCGAGCCTGCGCTGGTACGCGAAGTCGAGGTAGGACGGTTCGTCGAGGTCCACGTGGGACTGCGGGGCGCCGTCGATGAGCAGGGTCCAGCCGCGCGGGCGGTCCCGGTCGGGTATCAGCTCGGCGAGTCCGCCGTCGACGTGCTCGACGACCGGCTCGGGGGCGGCGCGCTCGCGCCGCTTGTTCTTCGCGTTCTTTGCCACGCAGCCAGTATCGGCTGCGCCTGCCGGATCGGTTCAGCGGACGCGGTCCGCCGCTTCGATCAGCCGCGCCGCCTCGCCGAGCGCGGCTCTGAGCACGGCCGGGTCGGTGACCGGGCCCGTGTCGGTGGGCGGCAGCAGCCAGCCGCTCCCGGTGACGGGGGGCTCGGGGACCAGGGGCGGGGAGTCCGCCCCGATGTCGCCGGCCAGGACGGCCGGGATGCGCAGGCCGCGTCCGGAGGTCTGCGTACAGGCGCTGCCCGGCATGTCCCAGCCGTCGGCGGTGCCGGGGGGCACGAGGAAGCCGAGGGTCGCGCAGGAGCCGTCGTGCAGGACGGGCCCGACGGCGGGCGCGGAGGCGCGGCGGATGATGTCCACCGCTTCGAGGCCCTGGCGCACCGGGACCGTCACCAGGTCGCACGGCTCGGCGCCGGGGCTTACCGCCGCCGGTGGAACGGCGCTGAACTCCTGGCTGGGCCTGTGCTTGGCCGTCGACCGCGAGCCTGGCAGGGGGCCCGCCAGTGTGCCCGACAGCGGGCCTGACAGTGATCCTGACAGTGAGCCTGATCTTGAGCCGCTGATCTCCATGCCGGCCTCCAACAAGGGAACCCCTCCTCGCTCGAGTGGGAGCCGCGCTCCCTCTCCTCATGGTTCAACGCGCGACGCTGTCAACGGCTACGGCGCCGCGCCGCCGCAAAGGATGGCAGTTCATGGCAAATCATGGGTGAGATATCCCGTTTGTAGCGAAACCCCGCGTGTTCGGCTCGTCACAGCCGGTACGTTTTTGCTCCGCCGGAGCACGCGAACCTTGCGGGAGGGCTTGGCCATGCCGAACAACGACTTCCGCCGACTGCGAGGGTCTCGTTCACCGGCCGAATTCGCCGCAGCCGTGCGCCGGGCGGCGCGTGAGATCGGTGAACAGGTCGCATGCGACGCCCGCTACATCGGGCGCGTCGAGGCCGGCGAAATCCGCTGTCCCAACTACGCGTACGAGCGGGTCTTCCTGCACATGTTCCCCGGCCTGACGCTGTCGGACCTGGGCTTCTCGGCCCGCGAAACGGTACGTGGCAGGGGGGCACGCGCCACCACAACCCATGCCACCACGACCCCCAGCAACATCGACGAGGAGAGCGACGTGCTGCGTCGCGCGTTCATGACGAGCGGCACCGCCACCATGGCGGCCGCATCCCTGGGGCTCGGCACCGCGCCGAGTGCCTCAGCATCCAGTCCGTACGTCGCCCTTGACGCTTACGCGCCAACCGCGCCAACCGCGCCGCACCGCCGGGTCGGCGAGGCCGAGGTCGGCGCCGTGGAGGACGCGGTGCGCCAGATCCGGCTGCTCGACGACCGGCACGGCGCCGACGGCCTCTACAAGCGCGCCGCACAACCCCTGCGTACCGCCTACGCCCTGCTCGACGCGAGTACGACGTCCCACAGATCCATGGCCGACCGGCTGCACACCGGCGCGGGGGAACTCGCCCTCTCGGTGGGCTGGCTCGCGCACGACTCGGGCCGCTTCGACGACGCCCGCTCGCACTACGCGGAGGCGCTGGCGACGGCCCGGGTGGCCGGTGACCCGGCGCTGGAGGCCCACGCGTTCAGCAACTCGGCGTTCCTCGCGCGCGACACGGGCCGGCCGCGCGAGGCGGTACGGGCGGCCCAGGCGGGGCAGCGCGCGGCCCGGCAGGTGGCTTCGCCGCGGCTGCTGTCGCTGCTCACCCTGCGCGAGGCCGGCGGCTGGGCGGGGCTCGGTGACCGTGCGGGCTGCGAACAGGCGCTCGCCCGCGCCAAGACTCTCTTCGAGCGCGGTACGGCGCAGGCCGACCCGGAGTGGATGAGCTTCTTCGGGGAGGCGGAGTTGGAGGGGCTTGAGGCCCAGTGCTGGTCGGCGCTGGGCGACTGGTCGCGCGCGGCCCGGCACTCCCGGCGCGCGGCGGCGCTCCAGGACCCCCACTTCACCCGGAACCTGGCCCTCTACAGCGCGGAGCTCGCGGACGACCTGGCCCGCGCCGGGGCGCCGGACGAGGCGGCGGCGGTGGGACAGGGCGTACTGGATCTCCTGGAGGAGGTGCAGTCGTCGCGCGTCCGGACGATGCTCTCCGAGACCACCCGCGTCCTGCTGCCGCACCGCCGCTCGCCGTCGGTGGCCCCCTTCCTGGCCCGCCACGCGACGGTCGAGCCCCGGGTCAGCGGCTGAGCGCCGACCGGCGACCGGCGGCTGACCGGCGGCAGTAGGCACTGCGGCCGGGCCCGGGCTCACCGTCGTCGAGCAGAAGATCAAGCCGACCGACAACGACATGACGGCCCAGGTCGCGGCGCTCAAGAAGGCCGGCGTCAAGGGGGTCGTCATTAGCGCGGGACCGCGCCAGGCGGCCTCGTTCGTCGGCGTCGCGGCGGCGGTCGGCGGCAGCGCTCGTTCTATCTCAGCGGGCTCTGGCGGGCGAGCGGGGACTCCGGGAACGGCGTCGCCGGGCCGCCCGCCGCCCCGCTGTCCTGCCTCAGCGTGGACAGCACCATCAACTGCGGGTCCTGGAGCAGCAGTCGCCCCTGGAGCGCCCGCAGGGCCTGGCCCGGTTCGGCGCCCAGTTCACGCACGACGCGGCTTCGGTGGTCGGCGTACACCGTCAGCGCCTCGTTACCGCGGTCCGACCGGTAGAGCGCGAGCATCAGCAGCCATACGAACCGTTCCCGCAGCGGATATTTGTGCACCGCGTAGTACAGATACGGCACTGCGTTGCGGTGTCCGCCCAGCTCCAGTTCCAGCTCGGCGCGTACCTCCATGTCCGCCAGGAAGCGCTCTTGGCGATACAGCCGTTCACGCTCCAGCATGGGCCCCTCCAGCCCTTCGACGAGCGGGCCGACGGACATCGTGCGCGCCCGCTCCAGCAGCCGTACGCCTTTCAGGATCTCGCCCTCGCGGGCCGCCATGATGCCGGCCGAGGCAAGCCGTTCGTACACATACAGGTCCACTTCGGCATGGCCGACATCCAGCCGGTAACCGCTGCCGGACCACTCCAGCGAGACACCCTGGCCACCCGGCTCGCCGTCCGCGAGCAGGCCGCGCAGGCCGGAGATGGACTTCTGGATCAGATTCTTCGCGTACGTCGGGTAGTCCTCGCCCCACAGTGACTCGATCAGCTGATCCACGCCGGTCTCGATGCCCGGCTTGAGGAGCAGGACCGCCAACAGGGCCCGCTGCTTGGGCGGGCCGAGCTCGATCATCTCGGCGCCGTAGGTGACTTGGAGCGGACCGAGAAGACGGAATCGCAGCGGCGACGGACCTTCTTCGTCCTTGAAACCGCGGTCGCGCAACAACACACCAGACATGAATTCCCCCCGGAAACGTTGTTCGCAAGACTAAGTATTACCGGCCGGTTTCATCCGGGCGAAGATCAAGTGAGACCGAGATCACGCTGCACGACGTCTTGACTCCGCCCTGCGCGTGTGGGGACTCCCGGCTTCCGTGAAGGGGCGGTCGAGGGCGGTCGAGGGCAGCCAAGGGCGGTCAGCGGATCTTCCAACGACTTGACCAGCGTTTAGTCAAACCCCTTCCTCCAAGGTGGTGCGGTCCCCGCCCTTTTGCTTGGAGAAACGATGACCGGCCCAGCGCAGCAGGACCAGATCCGTTCCGCACTCAGATACGACAGCACCGTTCCCCGCGCCATGGTGCACCGCGCCGCGATCGCCGAGGTGTTCCTCACCGACTCCCGCCCTGCGACGGACCGGCCCGACACCTACGAGGTGGCGGCCCAGCTGCCGCGCGCGCACATCATGGGCGAGAACTCCGGCACGCACGACTTCCTCCTGCTGGTGGAAGTGCTGCGGCAGGGCGGGGTGTTCCTCGCTCACGCCTACGAGAATGTCGGCCTGGACGAGTCCTTCATCTTCCGCAGCCTGCGGCTGCAGATGCAGGATCTGTCCGCCGTACGCACCGACGACCGGCCGTCCCGCGCGGTCGTGACGTTCACTGTCTACCCGCAGCGCAAGCGCAACGGCAGGGTGCAGGCCCTGGACTTCACCGGATCGTTCAGCATCGAGGGCAAAACCGCTCTGCGGTTCAGCGGCGGCCTGGCCTTCTTCACCCGCACCATCTACCGCGCGCTGCGCGCCCGCCGCCGCGACGCCCTGGTCGGCTCCATCGGCGTGCTGCCCACGCATGTGGCGGCCGACCCCGCCTCCGTGGGCCGGCGCGATCCGTACAACGTGGTGATCACGCAGGCGATCCCGGCCGGGGACAGCACCCTGTCCGCCACCGTGCTGTCCGACACGACGCACCCTCACCTCTTCGACCACCGTCTCGACCACATTCCCGGCAACCTCCTGCTGGAAGCGGCCCGGCAGCTGGCCGCGGCCTCCGTTTCGTCGCTCCACTCCATATCGGCCACCGGTCTTCAGGTGACCTCGCTGGACGCGACCTTCCAGGAGTTCGCCGAACTGGACCTGCACGCCCGGGCGGTGGCTCGGGTCGAGCAGTTCCGGCTGGACGAGTCGCTGGGCACCCTGGTCGTGCCCGTCGTGGTCGACATCGTGCAGCAGGAACGCGTCGTCGCCTCGTTCCGCCTGGAGGTGGCGCAGTGACCTCCCCGCAGATCACCACTGTCGTGGTCGACTACGGGGGTGTACTGACCAATCCGCTGCACGAGACCTTCGCGGCCTTCGCCGCGACGGTGGGCGTACCGGTCGACGAGCTGCGGGACGCGTTCGCAGCGGCCACCACCCGATACGGCCGCAGCCCGATGGCCGACCTGGAGACCGCCCGGTGCACCGAGGCGGAAATGGTGGAGAGGGTCCTCGCCGAGCTGCCGGACGGCAAGGGCCAGGGGCTGCTCCGCGGACAGGAGTTCGGGGAGCTGTGGTTCCGCGCCAGGACCGTCAATGAGGACCTGGTGTCCTTCCTGCGCACGCTGCGCCGACTGGGTTACACCACCGCCCTGCTCACGAACAACGTCGTGGAGTGGGGTCCTCGCTGGCGGGCCCAGCTCCCCGTGGACGAACTCTTCGACGCCGTCGTCGATTCGTCGGCCGAGGGTGTGCGCAAGCCCGACCCGGTGATCTACCGGCGGCTGCTGGAGCGGCTGCCCGCGGCGCCGCACGAGTGCCTCTTCCTCGACGACCTGGAGGAGAACTGCGCCGCCGCCTCGGACATCGGCATGCTCGCCGTCAACTTCACCACCACCGACGAGGCGATCGACCAGGTCGTCGCCCTGCTCCGCTCCCGCGGTGCCTTCCACGTCAGGAGCCAGGTATGACGCAGGAAGACACCGTACTGATCGTGGGGGCCGGCCCCACCGGACTCACCACCGCCTGCACACTGCTCCAGCACGGCGTGAAGTGTCGGATCATCGACCGGCGCAAGGGCCCGGCCGGCAACCCCAAGGCGCTGATCCTTTGGAGCGGCGCCCTGGAAGTGCTGCAACGCGTCGGCGTCGCGGACTGCCTCGTGAAGCGCTCGCTGCCGCTGTCCGGCGCGTCGTACTGGTCGAACGGCAAGCGCGCCGGACGGGTGCGCTTCGGTTCGCTGGCCGACACCGCGTTCCCGCACCCGCTGTGCGTACCGCAATCGGTCACCGAGAGCGTGCTGTACGAGCGGCTGCTGCGGCTCGGGGGCGATGTCGAGTGGAACACCGAGCTCGTCGACGCCAGGCTCATCTCCAGCCCCGCCGGACCGGTCTGCGCCACGATCTCGGTCCCCGGTCCCAATTCGCCTTCCGTGGTGTCACCGCGCTGGCTGGTGGGCGCGGACGGTACGCAGAGCAAGGTCCGCAAGGCCGCCGGGATCGCCTTCGAAGGCAGCACGTACGCGCGCGACTTCCTCCTGGGCGACGGTGAGTTCAGCGGGGATCTGCCGGAGGACGAGGCCCAGTACCACCTGACGCCCGAAGGCGTGCTGGTGGTCGTGCCGCTGCCCGGCGGCGGGCACCGGATCTTCTTCGACCGCGATGTCACCGGCGACGTACAGCCGCTGTCCGACGAGGATCTCCAGGAGCTGCTGACGGCCCGCGGCCCGCAGGGCTGGAAGGTCGGCTCCACCTGGTGGCGCAGCACCTTCCGGGTCCACACGAAGGTCGCCGACGCGTTCCGGGCGGGCCCGCTCTTCCTGGCCGGGGACGCCGCTCACTGCCACAGCCCGGCCGGCGGGCAGGGTCTCAACACCGGTGTGCAGGACGGCTTCAACCTGGGCTGGAAGCTGGCCGCTGTGAGCCGCGGCGCGGACCCGGCGCTGCTCGACAGCTACGAGGCGGAGCGGCGGCCCGCGGCCCTGCGGGCGCTGCGCAACTCCGACCGTCAGACCCAGCTGTGGATGCTGCGGGCGGGCCCCAAGCGGGTGCTGCGCGACACCCTGCTGCGGGTGGCGTCCGCGACCGGAGCGCTCGACCGCAAGCTGGTTCCCGAACTCGCCCAGCTGGATCCGGGTCTGGAGTCGAGCCCGGCGGTGCCGGGCCGGCTCCCGGTGTCCCGCGCCAAGAACGCCAAGAACGCCAAGAGTGACAAGAGTGCGAGGAGTGCCAGGAGCGGGAAGGCCGCCCTTCGGCCCGGCGTGCGGCTGCCCGACACCTCGTGGCGGCCGCTGTCCGCAACAGTGGCGGCGTCCCTGCACGAGCACCTTTCCGCCGGCCGGCACACCCTGCTGGTCCTCCAGGACGGCGCGCAGACGGCGGACGGCGAGCACGCGGCGCAGGAGGCGGCCGGGATCGCGGCCCGCTCCACGGTGAGCGGTCAGATGGATGTCCTGCTGCTGACCAGCGCGGAGTCCCGGGGCGGCGGGGCGAGCGACCTGCCGTACCTGCGGGCCGTGGACACCTCCAGGCAGCTGACCGGCCTGGCCGAGGAAGGCCCGCTGGTGATCTATGTACGGCCCGACGGCGCGGTCGGCGCCTGGTCCTCGCACCGCGAACTGGCGCGACTGGCGGCGGGGGTGTCGGTGCTCGGCGCCGCCATGGGACGTGCGGCGTGATGCTGAAGTCCCTCGGTTCTCATGTCGTACGCAGACCGTGGCTGTTCCTGGTGGCGGCCGTCGTGCTGATCCTGGACGCCGTACTCCTCGGCGCGGATCTGCCCGAGCGGCTGAGCAACGGCGGTACGACGGACCCCTCTTCGGAGTCGGCGCGCGTACAGCGCGTGCTGGAGGAGCACTACCCGGAGCAGCAGCCCAATCTGGTTCTGCTGGTGTCGGTCCCCGAAGGCGCCCAGGTCGACGACCGGGAGCTCGCCCAGCAGGGTGCGCGGCTGGCTGAGCGGCTCGCGTTCGAGCAGTCGGTCGTCGGTGTCGTGTCGTACTGGCAGACCGGCCTCGAAGAGCTGCGCTCCCGCGACGGCAGACAGGCCGTGATCGCCGCCCGGATCGAGGGTGGCGACGACCTGGCCCGGGACGAACTGGAGCGGCTGGCACCGCGTTACCGTGGCGAGCAGGGTGACCTGAACGTACGGATCTCCGGTGCGCTCGCCGTGCAGAACGAGATCGAGAGCACCGTCGCCGAGGACTTGACCCGCTCCGAACTGATCGCTCTACCGCTCACCCTGGCCGTCCTGGTGTGGGTCTTCGGCGGGGTGGTCGCCGCGGCCCTCCCGGTCCTGGTGGGCCTGGCCACCGTCCTCGGCACGGGCGCTGTGCTGCGCCTGGTCACCGGGTTCACCGAGGTGTCCGTATTCGCCCAGAACCTCACCACCGCGCTCGGCCTCGGGCTCGCGATCGACTACGCGCTGCTGATCGTGCGCAGATTCCGCGAGGAGATCGACGCGGGGGCGGTCCCCGCGGACGCCGTGCTGCGCACGGTGCGTACCGCGGGCCGTACCGTCCTGTTCTCCGCACTGACCGTCGCGGTGGCCCTCGCCGCGATGCTCGTCTTCCCGCTGTATTTCCTGCGCTCCCTCGCCTATGCGGGCATCAGCGTGGTGCTGATCGCCGCGCTCACCGCGCTGACGGTGCTGCCCGCCGTGCTGGTGCTGCTCGGACACCGGGTGGACGCGCTACGGGTACGCCGCCGACGCACCGGCGGCCGGGTACCGAGCCGCAAGGGCCGGCTGACGGACGAGGTGATGCGCCGCGCTCCGCTGGTGACCGTGGTGGTGACCGGTCTCCTGCTGGTGCTGGGACTGCCTTTCCTGGGCGCCCGTTTCGGGACCGCCGACCACCGGCAGCTGCCCGCCGCGAGCGAGCCCCGGGCCGTCCAGGAGAGCCTGCGCGACGACTTCGACAGCTCACCCGAGGGCTCGGTGCCCGTTCTGCTGCGGGCCGGCGGAGCCTCCGGCGAGGAGGCACGGGCCACCGCCGGGCGGCTCGCCGGCAAGCTGTCCCGGCTCGGCGGGGTCACCCGGGTCGAGTCCTCGGCGGGCACCTACCATGACGGTCGCCGCTCGGAGCTCCCGACGCCCGCCGACGCCTCCCGCCGGACCGCCGGCCACAACCTGGTGACGGTGGTCGCCGAAGACGACACGGCCGCGACGTCGGCCTCCCGCCAGGCGCTGGTGGAGGCCGCACGAAAGGCGTCCGCGCCCGAAGGGGCCTGGGTGGGCGGCCCTGCGGCGGCCCTGGTGGACAGCAAGGCCGCGATCGGCCGCGGCCTGGCCCCGGCGCTCGCCTTCGTGCTCGGTGCGACGCTGCTGCTGGTCTTCCTGCTCACCGGAAGCGCGGTGATGCCCCTGCTGACCGTCGGGCTCAACGCGCTGAGCCTGACCGCCATGTTCGGCGCGGTGGTGTGGGTGTTCCAGGACGGTCACCTGTCCGGGCTGCTGGGCTTCACCGCGACCGGAGACGTGGAGACGACCCTGCCCGTCCTGATGTTCTGCGTCGCCTTCGGGCTGTCCATGGACTACGGCGTCTTCCTGGTCGCCCGTATCAAGGAGGACTTCGACCGTACGGGCGACCACCGGGCGGCAGTGGTACGCGGCATGCGGACCACCGGCGGGCTGATCACCGCGGCCGCCGTGGTCCTCAGCGTGGTGTTCGTCTCCATCGGACTGTCGCGGATCACCAACACCAAGATGCTCGGCTTCGGCGTCGCGCTGGCCGTGCTGGTGGACGCCCTTGTCGTACGGACCCTGCTGGTGCCGGCCGTACTCCGGCTGCTGGGCCACCGGGCCTGGTGGGCGCCCGGCCCGCTGCGCCGCGTACACCGCCGTCTCGGACTGCGCGAAGGCTCCCCAACCGCAGAGAACACAGAATCCGCAGAAAACACAGAATCCGCCGAAACCGCCGAAACCGCCGAAAGGACGTCGCATGAGCGACACGCCGCCACCCGCTGACCACACCGGCGCGGAGAAACCCGCCCGTCCCGGACTGGGTGCCGTGCTGGTCACCGGAGCCACCGGTCTGCTCGGCAACGCCGTCGTCACCAGGCTGCTCGCCGCCGGTACGCAGGTCACGGCAGTGGTACGGGACGCCGAGCGCGCCCGCGCCCAGCTGCCGCACCATCGCGCCCTGCGGCTCGTCACCGGGGACGTCACCGACATCGGCAGTTACAAGGACGCACTGCCCGGGATGGACGCGGTGATCCACACGGCCGCGTACTTCCGCGAGTACTACCAGCCGGGTCACGACCTGAAGCTGCTGTACCGCACCAACGTGGACGCGGTGGAGGATCTGCTGAAGGCGGCGGTGGACGCCCGGGTGCCCACCGTCGTACAGACCAGCTCCATCGCCGTACTGGGCGGCGGCGACGCCATGTCGCCCGGCGACGAGGACACTCCCAACGGCCGCCCGGACCAGGGCAACCACTACCGGTCCAGCAAGATCCGGGCCGAGCGGATGATCGCCCGGTTCGACGAGAAGTTCGGCAAGACGTACGGACTGCGTGTGCCGCTCGTCCTGCCGGGCTGGATGTGGGGTCCCGGCGACGCGGGTCCCACCTCGGCCGGACGGCTCTTCCTCGCGGTGGCGCGGGGCGAGTTGAAGGCGCTGCCCACGGCGGGCAACCACGTCGTGGACGCCCGCGATGTCGCCGCCGCCTGTGTCGCCGCCGCGGAGCGCGGCGCCGGGGGCCGCCGCTACATCGCGGCGGGCGGCTGGTATCCGCTCCACGAGATCTGCGCGGCCGTCGTACGGGCGACCGGCACCGGGGAGGTGCCGCGCAAGCTGCCCCCGCAGGCCGCCATGGCGCTCGCCTCGGCCCTGGAGTGGCAGGCGAAGGTACGCCGCAGGACGCCCGTCGCCACCCGTAATGGCATGCGCGCGCTGCTCGAAGGACACCACCGCAGGGTCTCCTCCGCACGAGCCGCGCATGAACTCGACGTCACCTTCCGTCCGCTGGAACAGACCCTCGCCGACCAGGCCGCATGGCACCGCGCACACCAACAGCTGCCTGCCCTCCGGGCGGCAGGACGAGAGGCGAGGACCGCATGAGCGTCATCAAGCGGATCGCCGTACTGAGCGCGGCACTCGCGCTGCTGGCGAGCCCTGTCGCGGCGGCCATGACGGCGGCGGCCGACTCCCCAGCGGCGTCGGAAAAGGCAGCCGGAACGTCCGTCACGTCTGTCACGTCGGTGCCCACCCCGGCCGAAGCGGCAGCCGCCGCCAAGGCGACCGCCGCGCGTCTGGCCGCGCAGGACATCGTGGACGTCCCGGTTTCCTTCACCGTACGCAATGCCAACCGCAGCAAGACCGGCTGCCGCGCGGACGGCGGGAAGTACCGCGTTCGAGGACACCTGACCGCGCCCGCGCGCGTGCTGTCCGGCGAGAAGCGGGCGGTCACGCTCTACCAGCACGGCATCGCGGCCGGCGAGTGGTACTGGCGTCTCGACGTACCCGGCTACCACTACGCCGAGGAGCTCGCCAAGCGCGGGCACGCCTCCGTCACCATCGACCGGCTCGGCTACGGCGACAGCGACCGCCCCAACGGCTTCGACACCTGCATCGGCGCCGAGGCGGACATCGCCCACCAGATCGTCCGCCAACTGCGCGACGGCGATTACACCGTCGACGGCAAGCCCGCCGAGGGCCCGGCCGCCAAGGGCCCCGCGGCCATCGCGACGAGTTTCGACAAGGTGACCCTGGCCGGGCAGTCCAACGGCGGGCAGGTCGTCCAGATCGCGGCGTACTCCTTCGGCGGGATCGACGGGCTGATGATCATGGACTGGACCGACCGGGGGCTGACCCCGGAGGCCAACACCCGTTTCTTCAGCGCCCTGCAGAGCTGCATGGCCGGCGGGCAGCCGAGCCGCGAGCCCTCGGACCCGAGCGGCTATGTGTACTACGACCTGGGGCCCGACCAGTTCCGGCGCGGCAACTTCCACGACACCGAGCAGCGCGTCATGGCCGCCGCGACCCCGCACCAGAACCGGCACCCCTGCGGTGACATGACCTCGCAGCTCGACTCCGTCTTCACGGACCTGGAGCACGTCGGATCCATCAAGGTCCCGGTGCTGCTGGTGTACGGCGACGACGACGCCCGGGTCACCGGCGGCGCCGCGCACCGGCGGCTGTTCACCGGGGCCGAGACCGAGCTCATCGACATTCCGGGGGCCGGGCACTACGCCACGATGGCCCGCTCGGCGCCCCGCACCTTCGACCGGATCGACGCGTGGCTCGACGCCCGCGGTCTGTGATTCCTCACCCTGCCCCACACCCCCCGAATCCCCTGAATCCCCCCGAAATCCCCCATCCCGGAGAGTGGAAAGTGCCGACTACGCCGACTACACATCGGTTCGCCGCCAGCAGCCCCGAAGAGAGTCCGCCGGCCCTGCGACGGTGGGGCCGGGTGGCCGCAGGCCGATCCCGGCTCGTGATCTGGGTCAGCGTCCTGCTGACCGTGATCGGCCTGGCGCTCGCCGCCGGCGCCATGGACCGCCTGGTGCTCAGCCGCTTCGAGAGTCCCGGATCCGAGTCGCTGGACACCCGGGCCGTCCTGGAGCGGGAGTTCGAAGCGGGCACGCCCAGCGTGCTGCTGATGGTCACGGCCAAGCAGGGCACTGTGGACGACGCCGCCGTCGCGGCCGAGGGCCGCAAGCTGGAGAAAGAGCTGGCCGGGCAGAAGGGCGTGGCCGAGGCCTCGTCGTACTGGTCGCGGGGCAACTCCCCGGCCATGCGCGGCACCGACGGCAAGCAGGCCCTGATCATCGCCCGGATGGCGGGCACGGTGACCGAGGCCCGCACCGCACTCGGCGAGTTCTCCCCGGGCTTCACCCGGGACAGCGAGCTGGTGACGGTCCAGGTCGGCGGCGGTGACGAGGTGTTCCGGCAGGCCGCCGAGCAGTCCCGGCAGGACTTCCTGCGCGCCGAGATGATCGTGTTCCCGCTGGTACTGCTGCTGCTCTTCGCCATCTACCGCCGGTTCTCGGCGGCGGTCCTGACCCTCGGCATGGGCCTCTTCTCCGTCATCACCACGCTGGCGCTGATGCACATCGTCACGTACTTCACCGATGTCTCGACGTTCGCCGCCAACCTCGCCCTGGTGATGGGCATCGGACTGGGCGTCGACTACAGCCTCTTCGTCATCAACCGGTTCCGCGAGGAACTGCGGGCCGGGCGGGCCGTCCCCGACGCCGTCGAGTACGCGGTCGCCAGCGCCGGTCGCACCGTCGCCTTCAGCGGTCTCACCGTCATGGTGTCCCTGGCCTGTCTGCTGCTGTTCCCGTTCCCCTTCCTGCGTTCGTTCGCGTACGCCGGCATCGGCACCGTCCTCACCTCTGTCTTCGCCGCGCTGGTGATCCTGCCGGCCTCGCTGGCCCGCCTCGGACACCGCGTCGTCCGCAAGAACGCGAAGGACGCCCGGTCCGACGCCCGGTCCGACGAGGGCTGGTGGCACACCACGGCGCTGCGCATGATGCGCAGGCCGCTGCTGTGGGGCATCCCGGCGCTGGTGGTCCTGCTGGGCCTCGCCTCGCCGGCGCTGGGTCTCACCTTCGGCGTACCGGACGAGCGGGTACTGCCCAAGGACGTGTCCAGCCGGGTGGTGCAGCAGCAGATTCGCGACAACTTCGCCGCGGAGGAGATGGACGCGATCCAGGTCCTGCACCAGGGCCGGGCGGGCCAGGACGCGAATCGCGGGGCCATCGAGGCGACGGCCGTCTCGCTGTCCCGCATCTCCGACGTCCACCAGGTCGACGCGCTCACCGGTTCGTACGCCGAGGGCCGGAAGATCGCCGAGCCCAACGACTCCTCCCGCAGGTTCGCGCACGAGCAGGACACCTGGTACTCGGTCGTCGCGACCCACCACGGCCTCGACCAGGACATCGACCGGGTCCTCTCCGACATCCGCACCACCGTGGCGGCCGATGTGAAGATCGGCGGCTATCCGGCCGAACTGAGCGACTTCCGGGGCGAGTTGGTCGACCGGCTGCCGCTGGTGTTCGGACTGATCCTGGTGGTCACCTTTGTCATCCTGTTCCTGATGACCGGCAGCGTGCTGCTTCCGGCGAAGGCGATGGTGCTCAACACCCTCAGCATGGCGGTGATGTTCGGCGCCCTCGTGTGGATCTTCCAGGACGGAAATCTGTCCGGGCTGCTGGGCTTCACACCGAGCGGCTCGATCGAGCCCAGCATTCCCATCCTGATGTTCTGCACCGCCTTCGGCCTCTCGATGGACTACGAGGTCTTCATGCTGTCGCGGATCAAGGAGGAGTACGACCGCACCGGCGACAACGCCGGCGCGGTGGCGGTCGGCCTGGAGCGCAGTGGCCCGCTGATCACCTCGGCGGCGGTCATCCTCGCGGCCTCGTTCGCGACGTACGCCTCTTCCGGGATCGTCTTCCTGAAGATGCTGGGCATCGGCATGGTAGTGGTGATCCTGGTCGACGCCACGCTGATCAGGGCGGTGCTCGTACCGGTCTTCATGCGGCTGGCCGGAAAGGCCAACTGGTGGGCGCCGGCTCCGCTGCGGGCGCTGCACGCCCGGTTCGGCATCTCGGAGTCGGACCCGTCAAAGCCTGTCACCGCCTGATTCCGCTTCCGCTTCCGCTTCCGCCAAGATCCCCGAGGAGAGACGATGCTGGGCATCGGAGTATGGGCGCTCATGCTGGTGGGCTCCGGCGCCATCCACTACTACCTGTGGATACGTCTGGTCCGTGACACCACCAGACCCGCGACCCGCGCACGGCGGCTGGCGACGGGGGCCGTGGTGGTCTCGGCGCTGGCCGCCCCCGGGGCCCGGATCGTCACCCCGCTGTTCGATCCGTCGGACGGTGGCGGCGGACGGTGGGTGGCGTGGCCCGGCTACACCCTGATCGGGGTACTGCTCTACCTGCTGCTGGCGCTCGTCGTACTGGAGGTGCCTCGGGCGCTGCTGGTGCGCGGGTGGCGGCGTACCGAGCGGGAATCCGCGCCGGTTCAGGTCGCCGAACCGGAGCCGGTGGCGGTGCTGGTGACGGCCGGATCCGACGCCGCACCTGCCTCCCCCGCGACGCCGACTCGGGAGGCTCGGGAGGCTCGGGAGGAGCCTCGGTCCACTCCCGCGGCCGGCGACCTCCTGGTCGGCCGCCGGCTCTTCCTCGGGCGGGCCGTGGGCACGCTGGCCGGTGCGGCCGCCCTGGGCACCGTCGGCTACGGCATGTCCGTGGCCCTGGGCGACCCGCTGATCAAACGCGTACCGGTGGCTCTCTCCAAGGTCAACACCCGCCTGGCCGGACTCCGCATCGCCGTGGTCAGTGACATTCACCTGGGGCCCATGCTCGGGCGTTCCCACACCGAGCGGATCGTCCGGATGATCAATGGGCTCCAGGCGGACCTGGTGACGATCGTCGGCGACCTGGCCGACGGAACCGCCTCCCAGCTGGGACCCGCCGCTCGCCCCCTGAAAGGGCTGGAATCGCGGTACGGCAGCTACTTCGTCACCGGAAACCATGAATACCTCTACGACGGCGTGGAGGACTGGCTGGACGAGATGCGCAACGTCGGTGTCCGGCCGCTGGTCAACGAGCGCGTGGAGATCGAGCACAACGGCACCTTCCTCGACCTGGCCGGGGTCGAAGATCTCGCCGGTGAGGAGACCGGCCGCGGCCCGGACCTCGGGCGGGCACTGGCCGGGCGGGACACGTCACGTCCCGTCGTACTGCTGGCCCATCAGCCGGTGTTCGCCGAGGAGGCCGCCCGCCACGGGGTCGACCTCCAGGTTTCCGGACACACCCACGGCGGCCAGATGTTCCCGCTCACCGCGGTGACGGCCCTGTCCAATCCGGTCAGCGCCGGGCTCGGCAGGGTCGACGACACCGCGCTGTACGTGACCAGCGGGGCGGGCTTCTTCGGCCCGCCGGTCCGGGTCGGCGCCCCGGCGGACATCACCCTGCTCGAACTCCGCGGCCCCCGGCTCCGGCAGGGCCGCTGAATCAGTACGCCGCAACCGGCTCCCGAGGCGATGCTTCGGGAGCCGGTTGCGTCGTACGACGGTCAGGCCATGAGCGCCGTCCGGTCAGCCGCCCAGATGCCCGACGTCGTTCCAGCGCTCGATCGCCGGGTCGCCGTACGCCCAGCCGAGGACCGACAGGGACGTCGGGTCCAGTCGGATGCGGGCGGCGAACGAGACGTCCAGGCCCAGCCAGCGGGCGCCGATGGCGCGCAGGATGTGGCCGTGCGCGAAGACGAGCGCGTCGCGGTCGGCCGAGTGGGCCCAGGCGATGACCTCGTCCGCGCGGTCGGAAAGCTGCGCGAGCGTCTCGCCGCCCGGTACTCCGTCGCGCCAGATGAACCAGTCGGGCCGCTCCGCCTTGATCTGGGTGGGCGTCATGCCTTCATACGCCCCGTAGTCCCACTCCATCAGCGCGTCCCACTCCTGCGCGCGCTCGCCGAACCCGGCGATCGCGCAGGTCTCGCTCGCCCGCCGGAGCGGGCTCGTGCGCACCTCGGCGTCCGGGAGGCCGTCGAGCGGCGCGCGGTTCAGGCGCTCGCCGAGCAGCTTCGCGCCGCGGCGGCCCTCGTCGAGCAGGGGGATGTCGGTCCTGCCGGTGTGCTTCCCCAACAGGGACCATTCCGTCTGTCCGTGCCGGGCCAGCAGGATGCGCGGTGCCATGACGATGTCTCCCTGGGCGTGCGAAGGGCGGCCCACCATCATCGCGCACCGGGCACAGGGGCAACCTCCGGGGGGATTTCCACGTCCACCTACTCGCGTACCCGGTGCGTGTACGTGTTCCCATACACCGTACGGTTGAAAGGGTGGCCAGTCAGCCCATAGGCCGCACATGCAGACAAATGGAGATTGTCCGGATGCAGGACACCGCGCCCCGCCCAAGGCCCCGCTGGTGGACCGAGCTGCTGCTCATCCTGGTCGTCTACGCCGCGTACACCGGCGGCCGGTTGCTCGTACGCGGCGGCGAGGCGACTGCCGTGGAGCACGGACTGGCGATACTGCGCGTCGAAAAGCTCCTGTATCTCAACGCCGAGCACCCCCTCAACCGGCTGTTCACCGCACACTCGTGGATCGGGATACCCGCCGACTTCGCGTACGCGTCGCTGCACTACGTCGTCACCCCCGCGATCCTCGTCTGGCTCTTCCGGCGGCGCACGGTCCGCTACCGGGCCGCGCGGACCTGGCTGATGCTGTCAACCCTCCTCGGGCTGATCGGCTTCACGCTCATGCCGACCTGCCCGCCCCGCCTCCTCGAAGCGGGGCACGGTTTCGTCGACACGATGGCGCAGTACAGCGCGTACGGCTGGTGGGGCGCCGAGGCGAGCGCGCCGCGCGGGCTGGGCGGGTTCACCAACCAGTACGCGGCGATGCCGAGTCTGCATGTGGGCTGGGCGCTGTGGTGCGGAGTGATGCTGTGGCGGCACGGGCGTACGCCGCTGATGAAGTCGCTCGGTGTCGCGTACCCGCTGCTGACCACTTTCGTGGTCATGGGGACGGCCAACCACTACTTCCTCGACGCCGTGGCGGGCGCCGCCGTGATGGGCATAGGACTGGCCCTGACCAGGCCTTTCATGCGTCTGACCAACCGGCTGCGGGACCGTTTCCTCCCCCGGTCGGGCGGGGTGAAATCCCTCGTTGCCGGCGGCGTTGTCAGTGCCGGATGCGAGACTTCCGAGGGTGAGCGAATCCCTGGGCAGCGGACCCGAACCAGCACCTCCGCGGGTGCCTCCGCAGGCGACGGCGACAGCGGCAGCGAAAGCGCCGGCGAGGGCACTCCGGCAGCGGCTCGCTGAGCTGCGCGGCCCGTCCGTCGCACCGCTGCCCCTGGACGCGCGTGCGCTGGCGGCGCTCGCCGCCAACCCGGGCTGCAAGCGCCGCGCGCTGCTCGACGGCGCGGGGGTGAACAAGGCCGCGCTCGCCGCGGCGCTCGGCTCCCCTTCCGCCTTCGGCCAGTCGCAGTTCGCGTTCATGCGGGGCAATGCCTTCGAGGCCCGCGTCAAGGCCGACGGCGGCACGGAGCTGATGCGGCTGCTGTACGAACGGATGGGCGCCACCACCGGCTGCGAGGCGCCGGTGCCCGGCGAGACGCACGTACCCGACCTGGCGGCGGCGGGCCCCGAGGGCCGGGCGGCGCGTACGGCGCTGGCGCTGCGCGAGGCCACGGCGGCCGGGGCCTGGGCGTTGCTCGACCACCCGATGCTGGCCCTGGAGGTGGCGGGCTCCCCCGCGTACCTGGAGCCGGACGCGGTGGTGGTGCACCCCGACGGCCACTGGACGGTCGTCGAGATCAAGTCCTTCCCGATGCTCGACGGCTCGGCGGACGCGGCGAAGGTCGGCGCGGCGGCGCGCCAGGCCGCCGTGTACGTCCTGGCGCTGGAGCGGGTCGCGGCAAAGGTGAAGGGGGCCGAGGTGCGGCACTCGGTGCTGCTGGTCTGCCCCAAGGACTTCTCGAACCTGCCGGCGGCGTCGGCCGTCGACGTACGCAAGCAGCGGTCGGTGACCCGGCGCCAGCTGGAGCGCCTGACGCGCATCGAGGACTTGGCCGCCGCGCTCCCTCCCGGCACGACGTTCGACGTCGACCGCCCGGCGGAGGACCTGGCAGCGGCGGTGGATTCGGTCGACGCGGCGTACGCCCCGGAGTGCCTGGCCGCGTGCGAACTGGCCTTCCACTGCCGCGCGAAGGCGCGGGCAGCGGGCGCGGTGGAGGCACTGGGCCGCAGTGTGCGCGGTGAGCTCGGCGGCCTGACGACGATCGGCGAGGTCCTGGCAGCGGCGGAGGGCGAGTCCGGCGACCCGGCCGACCCAACGGTGGCGGCGCTGCGCCGGGCGGCGGCACTGCGGTCGGAGGCGCTGGCGGCATTTTCAGCCCCTCCGGCGTTTGAGGAGCGGGGTCTGGGGCGGAGCCCCAGTCTCGGGAAGGTGCCGGCAGGGGAACTTGCCCGCCGCCCACAGAAAGGCGCGACATGTCGCTGATCAGCACCCTCGCCCGGCTCGACGCCGTCCGCAGCGGCCGCGCACAGACCCTGGCCACCGTCCGCCACCGGCACCTGTCCGAGCGCCCGATGGTCTTCGTGCCGCTGACCACCGCGGGCGAGGCCGGCGCACCGCTCGGCGCGCTCGTCGGCACCGACCGGGACGCCCCGCGACTGCTCGCCGTGACGCAGCCCCGCGACCGCGACCTGCGGTTCGCGTTTCTGGCGGAGCTGGCCGAGACCGTCCTGCCGTACATCGACGGGTACGCCGACGACATCGAGGCGGCGGAGCGCAACGAGACCGACCCCGAGACCGGGAAGCGGGTCAAGGTCGAGGTCGAACTCTGCGCGGACGCACCGCAGTTGATCGTGCCGAGCCGGGCGGGCATCGAGTACGTACGGCTCCTCGGGCGTTCGATGCGCTTCCGGCGTACGGCAGAGCAGGATCCGGACACCCCCTACCCCGCGCCGCCGCACATCCCGCTGCTCGGCCGCTGGCTGACGCACTACGGCGAGCGCGCCCGGGTGCCCGGGTCCTCGCTCCTCCTCGCGGCGACCGATCTGCTGGGCCGCCACTGGGCGACCGGGCAGTCCAACCTGGAGGACCAGCATCTGGGCGCGCTGCTGGCCTGGATCGACCCGGAGAACGCGGAGTGCGAGTCCGGCGCCGACGCGGCGCTGCGCGCGGAGCTGGAGCGTGACGCGGACGGGCAGTTGGTGTGCCCGCCGGCCGGCCCCGCGACCGACCCGGCGTTCGACAACAAGCTGCTGGCGCCCGCGATCGACCGTTACGACCGGGCCCGCAAGGCGCTCGCCGCCGCCGAGGACGGCCTCGCGGCGGACACGCACCTGGGTGAACTGGCCGCCGCCGAACGGCACATCCGTAACCTGCTCCGCGATCAGATGCTGCCCACCTGGAACGCCGTGTGGCGCGGGCTCGACCTCCTCCGGGAGCTGCCGGAGGGAACGCGGGCCACGGACCGCTGGACGCGAGACCGCTGGTCGTACACCGGCCACCGCGACCGCGTACGGGCCGGGGAGCCGCCGCAGCCCCGGCGCGACGACGCGGTGACCGCCGCACAGAAGCTCGCGTCCCGCGAGACCGCGCAGGCGCAGCTGGAGGCGCAGGAGGCGCTCGACGATCCGCTGGTGATGGCCGGGCGGCGGCTCGCGGGCGAGGCGTTCACCTGCGAGGTCCTGGACGTGGTGATGACCATGAGCGAGGGCAAACGGCCGAGCCCGCGCCCCCTGGTCGCCGTCCGCACGGACGACGCCCCGCACCTGGGCGAGCGTACGAAGGTCTACCGCTCGCTGGACGGCAGACCGCAGACCGCGGAGTTCGTGCGGTACGACGAGGACGAGACCGGCGTCCTGGTGCTGCGGGTGACCGACAAGATGGGCCGCGGCAAGGAGCCGGCGCCGGGGTCCGTGCCGGAGAAGGGCGAGCGGATCTGCTGGACGCTCTTCGAGCACGACCAGCGCGGTGGCCCCCAGCTGCCCGACCCGGAAGCGACCCCCTGGACGCACGGCGGCCCCCCGGGGGCGGGCGCGGAGCACCCCGACCCGGTAACGGCGGAGGACCTCCTGTGACCCACTCCGTTCCCACTCCCACTCCCACTCCCAGCCCCCGTCCCCGTCCCGCTCCCGCCGCCGCGTCGGCGCGTCGGCGCGTCAGCCGCCGACCCGACCGCACGACCTCGGAGGACCTCCTGTGAACCACCCCCTCTCCGCCGGGGCTTCGCGCTTCGACCCCGGCGCCGAGGCCGGGCGCGCGACCGCGGCGATCCTCCACGACACGCTGCACGGCGCGCACCGCGGCGTTGTCGTGGACTCGCCGCCCGGCGCGGGCAAGTCGACGCTCGTGGTGCGGGCCGCGCTCGAACTGGCCGCGGCCGGACGCCCGTTGATGGTGATCGCGCAGACGAACGCCCAGGTCGACGACCTGGTGCTGCGGCTCGCGGAGAAGGAACCTGACCTCCCGGTCGGCCGCCTCCACAGCAATGACACCGACCCGTACGACAAGGCCCTGGACGACCTGGCACACGTACGGAAGTCAGCGAAGGCGGGCGATCTGGCGGGCCTGGACATCGTCATCTCGACGGCCGCGAAGTGGGCGCACGTGAAGACCACGGACCCGTGGACGCACGCGATCGTCGACGAGGCGTACCAGATGCGTTCGGACGCGCTGCTCGCCGTGGCGGGGCTCTTCGAGCGGGCTCTGTTCGTCGGCGATCCGGGTCAGCTGGACCCGTTCTCCATCGTCGGCGCGGACCAGTGGGCGGGGCTGTCGTACGACCCGTCGGCCAGCGCGGTCTCGACCCTGCTGGCCCACAACCCCGAGCTGCCGCAGCACCGGCTGCCCGTGTCCTGGCGGCTCCCGGCGTCGGCCGCGCCGCTGGTCTCGGACGCGTTCTATCCGTACACGCCCTTCCGCAGCGGTACGGGCCACGGCGACCGGCGGCTCAGTTTCGGGGTGGCCTCCGACGGCTCCGGGCCCGACCGGGTGCTGGACGAGGCGGCCGCTTCGGGCTGGGGGCTGCTGGAACTCCCGGCCCGGCACACCCCGCGTACGGACCCGGAGGCGGTGCGGGCGGTGGCCCAGGTCGTACGCCGCCTCCTGGACCGGGGCGGCGCGGCGGTCAGCGAGCGTTCCCCCGACCCGGTCCCGGTGACGGCGGACCGCGTCGCGGTCGGCACCGCCCACCGCGACCAGGCGGCGGCGGTCCGGGCGGCGCTGGCCGACCTCGGCGTGGTGGGCGTCGCGGTCGATACGGCGAACCGGCTCCAGGGACGCGAGTTCGACGTAACGGTGGTGCTGCACCCGCTGTCGGGGCGGCCGGACGCGACGGCGTTCCATCTGGAGACGGGGCGACTGTGCGTGCTGGCTTCGCGGCATCGGCACGCGTGTGTGGTGGTGTGCCGGGAGGGGGTGGCGGATTTGCTCGATGAGCATCCGTCGACGGAGCCGGTGCAGCTTGGCGTCACGGTCAAGTTCCCGGACGGGTGGGAGGCGAACCACGCGGTGCTGGCGCACTTGGCGGAACACCGGGTGCGGTACCGGGGGTGAGGAACTGGGGCTCCGCCCCAGACTCCGCTCCTCAAACGCCGGAGGGCTGAGTGGTGCTGCCGAATCCAGCCCGTCCGGCGTTTGAGGACACGCCCGGAGGGCGTACCGGGAACAAGCCCGCCGCAGGCGACGCCGCGCACCCGAGGCGTACTTGCACGGTCCGGGACAATGGACGGTGGCCATCGAGCACGCATGGCCGCGAGAGGGAAGGAAAACCCATGGCGGAACCCGAGCGCACCGAGCGGCGACTGCGCCCCGCGCCGCTGCTCTTCGAGCCTTCGGAGGCAGCCGCCGATCCCGAGCACTTCTTCGACCTGGAGTCGATGGAGGACCCCGGTGAGCTGCTGGAACGTGCCACGGAGCTGACGCTCGCGTTCCGGACCGCGGCCGACCGGGCCACCGAGTACCAGGCCATCGCGGCCGCCCAGCTCGCCGACCCCAAGCGCTTCGACCGGCTGTCCGCGGCGGACATCGCACAACGCGCCGACTGGACCGAGGACTACGCCAAGAAGATGGTCGAGTTCGGCCGCGACCTCCTGCGCGGCCCGAAGCATCCGTAACGGCATCCGTAACCGCACAGCCAAAGGCTTGTGGCATATGCCGGGCCGCAAGATACCCCCTACCGCCCCGCCCTGTCCCGATTTCCGGCAACTCGCCGAAACGGAACGGCTACTCCCGGTAGATGTAGGCGCCATGACCGCCTGCAAGCAAGACGACGTCACCCCGTACGCCCCGCACCCCTCGTACGCACACTCCAACACCCCCGCCCACGTCACCGCCGCCGGAGCGGCCTGGCTCGCCTCCGCCGCCGCGTACCCGCGCAGCACCCTCTCGCTCTGGGAGGCCCGCCCCACCGACCCCTGCGTCCTGCCCTGCGGTTCCACGTTCGACGTCGTGAGCGTCCCCGCGGTCTTCGGCCGGCGCATGCTGGACCGGTTATGGGCGGACGGGCCCGGCTCCGGCCCCGTCGCCACCCACCGCGGCCGCATGCTGCTCTTCACCTGCCCGGGCACCGCCCACCGGCTCCCGTCACTGCTCGCCTGGGAGGAGTGGGGACGTACGGGGAACACCACGGACGGCGGCGCGAAAGGCGCCGTGCCGCCGCCGGTCCTGTGTCACGGCTCGGGCGACGCCGTGACCGTCCCCCCGCTGAGCGAACCGGCCGCCCCAGCCGGCGCGGAACCGCGCTGGCTGGTCGCCCCCGACGTGCGTCATCCGTGGCTGCCGGGCCCCGAGGCGATGCTCTGGGCGTGCGTACGGGCGGCCCGCCCCGGCCCGGCCGCCAAGGCCCGGATATCGATTTTTCCTCCCGCCGAACAGGGTGCTAATGTCTACGACGTCAGCAGGCGCCGCTAGCTCAGTTGGTTAGAGCAGCTGACTCTTAATCAGCGGGTCCGGGGTTCGAGTCCCTGGCGGCGCACAGACGGGAAAAGCCCCTCGCGAGAGCGAGGGGCTTTTTCGTTGCCCCAGGTCAGACGCCCCAGGTCAGACGCCCCAGGTCAGACGCCTGGCGTGATCCGTACCGTCCACGCCCCCGACCGCGTACGTTCCGCCACCTCCACCCGGGTCCCCTCCCCCGGCACCGTGAACGTCTCCCCCTCCCCCACCGGCGCGTCCGCCAGCGGCGGGTACACCGACCGGTCCCAGCACGCGTCGGTCTCCGGATGGGCGTCCACCACGTCGATCGGCCCGCCGCCGGAGGCCGCCCCGTTGCGTACCCGGTAGATCAGCACGCCCTCCGCGCACAGCGACTCGTCGTTCCCGGCCCCGCTGCGCGCCTCGACGGCCAGGACGCTGCCTTTCCCGGTCCGTACGACCGCGAGCCGCGTACCGCCCGTCGCGCCCCGGGGGCGCTCCGCCGCCAGCGGCTCCAGCGTGAGCCGGGTCGGGCCGGTTCCCTCCACGCAGGCCACCTGCCGTGTGTCCAGCCAGCCGAGCTTCCACTTGTGCCAGCCGAAGAGTTCCGGGGCGAGCCCGAACTGACTTCCCATGACGTCCCAGTCGCCGACGTAGGTGTCCCAGTCGCCCTTGCCGTCCACCGGCCGGTGGTAGAGATCGGGGAGGTCGAAGACGTGGCCGGTCTCGTGGGCCAGCACATTGCGGTCCGGCGGATGCTGTTCGAAGACGGTGACGATGCGCCTGATGTCCCGGCCGTCGGCGTGCAGCGGCTTGTCGAAGTTGACGACCTTGGTCGCGTCGGAGTCGACGCCGGGCGCGTCCGGGTCGGCGACGAGATAGACGATGTCGTAGTGGGTGAAGTCGACCTGGTCGTCCGCCGCGGCCACCGCGTCGCGCAGGTACGCCGAGCGCCGCCCGGCGTCCCAGTCGCGCTCTATCCCGTACGCCGTAGAGTCCTGCGGCATCTCGACCCACTCGCGCTGCGGGTGTGCCCGCAGCGTGAATTTCCCGTACGAGGCGCGCCGGAAGAAGTCACTGGTACCCGGGAAGTAGTCGGCCGCGAGTTCGTCCGGGGACGTCATCGGGGCCGAGTCGGGGAAGGCCAGGAAGATCATGACCGCGTTGAGGGTGTGTATGGGGCGCGGGTAGGCCGGGTTCCAGGTGTCGAGGCCCAGCGAGTGGTGCGCCGCGGTGCGCGTCAGCACGCACGGCCCGTCGCCTCGCGCCGCCACCGCGGGCCCCGCGACGAGTGAGGTGGCGGCGAGCGCCGTGAGGGAGGTGAACACGGCGGCCGTACTGCGCAGGCGCTTGCGCCCGCATCGGCGGGACGGGTCGGCTCCGGGGTCGGCTCCCCCGGGTGTCTGCTGGCGGACCACGTCGACCTCCGGGTACGGAAATACGGGGCACGCCACCCACATTGTTGCGTTTTGATGTGATATGCCCTGTTCCACTGCCCCACACGGGTGACCAGCACCTCCGGCGGCCTCCGATGGGCCGACACCCCGGCGGGATCACGGAAAGTCACAATCGATCACGCAGGAACACCGCAAGGCGCACCTGTGCAGAAACGATCGTCCGCGGCCGCCCCGTGCTCGGGGTCACGGCGGCGTAGCTGGATCGGCCGTCCCGGCAGCCTCTATGATCGGCACACTTTCCTGCGTGGAATCCGCCCCGGGCGGTGGTCCCCCACCCCGCCGACGACCCCGACGACCTCTGTAAGCGATCAAAAAATGATCAATGCCCTGCGGGAGCGAGCGGTGAGCGGAACCTCCGAAGGACCCGGTTCAGCACCCGACACGATCCGGCCGACCGTCACACAGAGTAATGGCGCCGGTCGCTCGGCGTCCGAGCTGCGCGACTACCGGGCGGCCTGGAACGCAGCGCACCTCGCCATGGCCGTCGTGGACCGCGCGGGCCATGTCGTCTCCGCCAACCCCGCCCTCGCCGAGCTCCTCGGCACGGAAACCCTCGAGCTGCGTGAACAGTCCGCCGCGGACCTCCTCGACCTCGCGTCCGACGCCCGCAGCTTCCACGCCTACCTCGAAGTCCTCGCCGGCCGACGCGCCCGCTTCCGCTGCACGCGCAGGCTCAAACACCCGGACGGCCGATCGCTGTGGGCCGAGATCACCATCACGCCCGTACCGGACAGCGGCACCGTCCTGCTGTCGGTCGCGGACACCAGCGACCGGCGTGAGCTCCAGGCCAGGCTGCGTCATCTCCAGATGCACGACCCGGTGACCCGGCTCCCGAACCGCACGCTCTTCTTCGAGCGCCTCACCTCCGCGCTGGAGAATGCGGCGTACGACGACGGGGGTGCCGGGGGTGACGGGGGCACCGGCCGGATCGGCGTCTGCTATCTCGACCTCGACGGGTTCAAGGCCGTCAACGACACGCTCGGCCACCGCGTCGGCGACCGGCTGCTGACCGCCGTGGCCTCGCGGCTGGCCAGGTGCGCCGACCAGTACGGCTACGCGCGGGCCGGCAGCCATCTGGTCGCGCGGCTCGGCGGCGACGAGTTCGCGCTGCTCGTCGAGGACTCCACCGGTACGGAACAGCTCGCCGACCTCGCCCAGGCGGTACTGAGCGCCCTTCAGCAGCCCTTCGACCTCGGCGGGCAGCGGCTGGCGGTGTCCGCGTCCATCGGGGTCGTGGAACGGCTGGCGGCCGGGACCACGGCGACCTGCCTGATGCAGGCCGCCGACACGACGCTGTACTGGGCGAAGGCGGACGGCAAGGCGCGCTGGACGCTCTTCGACCCCGAGCGCAACGCCCACCGCATGACCCGCCAGGCCCTGTCGAGCACGCTGCGCCCGGCCGTCGAGCGGGGCGAGTTCACGCTGGAGTACCAGCCGCTGGTGGACCTGGAGGGCGGCGGCGTACGAGGGGTGGAGGCGCTGGTCCGCTGGGAACATCCGCAGTTCGGGACGCTGGCGCCGAATCGGTTCATCTCGATTGCCGAGGAGGACGGCTCGATCGTCCAGCTCGGCCGGTGGGTGCTGCGGACCGCGTGCCGGCAGGCCCGGCAGTGGCAGATCGCGCACCCCGGCACCCCGCCGATCTTCGTCAGCGTCAATGTCGCCGTACGCCAGGTGTGGGATTCGGATCTGGTGGCCGATGTCGCCGGGATCCTCGCCGAGACGGGGCTCGCGCCGCATCTGCTGCAACTGGAGCTGACCGAGTCCGCGGTCATGGGCTCGGCGGGACGGCCGTTGCAGGCCTTGCAGGCGCTGAGCGACATGGGCGTACACATCGCCATTGACGACTTCGGCACCGGCTACTCGAACCTCGCGTATCTGAGCCGACTGCCTGTCTCGGTGCTCAAGCTGGACGGGTCGTTCGTGCGCGGCTTCCAGGACGAGGCGCACGCCAACCCGGCTGACGAAACGATTGTCGAGGCGCTGGTGCAGCTCGCGCACCGGCTGGGGCTGACGGTCACGGCGGAGTGCGTGGAGACGTCGGGGCAGGCGGCGCGGCTGCGGCGGATCGGGTGCGACACGGGGCAGGGGTGGCTGTACTCGCGGGCGGTGACGCCGGAGCGTATCGCCGCGATGATCGCCGTAAGTCCGCAGCGGGTCTGACGGTCTGACGGCGATCGCCGCGAGGTTGCGCGTTACGTCCGGGGCAGGCCGTACGCGTCCGCGATGAGTTCGTACGAGCGCAGGCGGGCGTCGCCGCCGTGGGCGTTCGCGGTGATCATCAGCTCGTCGGCGCCGGTGCGCTTGGCCAGGTCGTCGAGGCCGGTGCGGACGTCGTCCGGGGTGCCGTGGATGACGTTGCCGAGCCAGCTGTCGACGAACTCGCGCTCCATGGAGCTGAAGTTGTACGCCGCCGCCTCCTCGGGCGTCGGGATCAGTCCGGGGCGGCCGGTGCGCAGGCGGACCATCGACAGGGCGCCGGTGAGGACCTGGCGGCGGGCCTCCTTCTCGTCGTCCGAGGCGAGCGCCGATACGCCGATGAGGGCGTACGGGGCGTCGAGGACGGCCGAGGGGCGGAACGACTCGCGGTAGAGGTCGAGCGCCGGAATGGTGTTCTGCGCCGAGAAGTGGTGCGCGAAGGCGAACGGCAGGCCGAGGGTGGCGGCGAGGCGGGCACTGAAACCGGAGGATCCGAGCAGCCAGACCGGCGGCCGGGCGGAGGGCCCCTGGACCGGTCCCGGGACCGCGTGGATGCGGGCGTAGGGGTGGCCGTCCGGGAAGTCGTCGTCGAGGAAGCGGGTCAGCTCGGCGAGCTGCTGCGGGAAGTCGTCGGCGCCTTCACGGAGGCTTTCGGTGCGGCGGAGGGCGGCTGCGGTGGCGCCGTCCGTGCCGGGGGCTCGGCCGAGGCCGAGGTCTATGCGGCCGGGGGCGAAGGCTTCGAGGGTGCCGAACTGTTCGGCGATGACCAGCGGTGCGTGGTTGGGCAGCATGACGCCGCCGGAGCCGAGGCGGATGCGGTCGGTGTGGGCGGCGATGTGGGCCAGGATCACGGCCGGGGAGGAGCTGGCGACGCCGGGCATGGAGTGGTGCTCGGCGACCCAGTAGCGGTGGAAACCGCGGGTCTCGGCCTGGCGGGCGATGGCGACGCTGGTGCGCAGGGCGTCGGTGGCGGTGGTGCCGCGGCCGACTGTGGCCAGGTCGAGTACGGAAAGGGGTACTGGCGCGCTTCCGCTCGCCGTGCCTCGGATCGCGTCCACCGTTTTATCCTCCTGCGTTGTTTTGCGGTGCGGTGCGGTTGCGGTGCGTGCACCGAATGCGCCAACAGGAGGGTGGCTCCGGTTATTCCCCCGGGGGTGGGGCGGCGCGGATCGCCTGCGGCGGGCTCCTTCCCCACCCCGCCCCTTCCCGCTGTGACACTCTGCGGCTCCGCCGCGTGGGGGGCAAGCCCCAGACCCCGCACGCCCTACGGGCGTCCTCAAACGCCGGACGGGCTGGATTTTGCTGCGCTGGAGTCCCAGAGCGCGGCAATTGCACGGAGCGCGGCAACCTCGAGCTGGGGCGAAGCCCTCAGCTCGGATGAGCCCCCTGGCGACTCCAGCCCGTCCGGCGATTGAGGAGCGGGGTCTGGGGCGGAGCCCCAGCAACCCACCCCGGCGAACCCAGCCCGTCCGGCGATTGAGGACCAAGGCCTGGGCGGAGCCTCAGCCACCCACCTCGGCAAATCCAGCCCGTCCGGCGATTGAGGACCAGGACCTGGGGCGGAGCTCCAGCAACCCACCCCGGCGAACCCAGCCCGTCCGGCGATTGAGGACCAGGACCTGGGGCAGAGCCCCAGCAACCCACCTCGGCTAGCTCAGCCCGTCCGGCGATTGAGGACCGGGGTCTGGGGCAGAGCCCCAGCAACCCACCCCGGCAAACCCAGCCCGTCCGGCGATTGAGGACCAGGGTCTGGGGCAGAGCCCCAGCAACCCACCCCGGCAAACCCAGCCCGTCCGGCGATTGAGGACCAGGGCGGCCTGGGGCAGCGCCCCAGAGGCCCGCCGCAGGCGGCTACTCCCGGGGGGCGAACAGCGTGCCCAGCCGCTTCGAGCGGACCCGGCGGCCCGCCAGCCGCAAGCCCTCCCACACCGTGACCTGGTTCGCCGTGAGGACCGGCTTGCCCAGCACCGCCTCCAGCTCCGGGACGTACGCCGCCGTATGCAGCGCCGTATCCGGCAGCAGCACCGCCTCCGCGTCCGGATGGTCACCCGCGCGCGCCAGCTCCAGGACCTCCTCCCGACCCCACGTGCCCACCTCAGCCGCCGTGACGATGCCGCTGCCGCGCGCCGCGACCACCTCGATGTCCGCCGCCTTCAGGAAGTCCGTGAAGTACGCCGCCACGTCGTCGGGGTACGTCGCCGCGACCGCGACCCGGGCCGCCCCCACCTGACGTACCGCGTGGGCGAACGCGAACGACGTACTGGACGCCGGCAGGCCGGCCGCCCGCGCCAGGGACCGGACCTGTTCGTGCGCGCCGTCCCAGCCGAAGACGAAGCTGCCACTCGTGCAGGCCCACACCACCGCCTCCGCGCCCGCCAGCCGCAGTTCCTCCACCTTGGCCTCAAGACGCGCCGGCGAGCCCATCTCCAGGAGGGCGTCGACGCGGTGCGCGTCCTCGCCGATGTCGGTGTGGACGACGTACAGCCGCACATCGCTGTCCAGCAGCAGCATCTCGATCCGCGGGTAATCGTCCTCCGCGGAGTGACCTGGGTAGAGAAACCCGACCGCTGTCATGACCATCCTTCCTGTTGCTGGGGCCGCTGGGGCTCCTGGGGCTGCTCCAGCGGCTGCGCCTGCGCCTGCGCTTGCGACCGCGTCCGCGCCGCCTCGTCGATCAGCAGCTGCTGGTACGGCCCCACGGCGCACGCCCCGATCCGCCGCAGCGCGGACCACATCGTGACCTGGTTCGCGGAGAGCACCGGCATCCGCAGCTCCGCCTCCAGCTGCGGAATCACGTCGTACGTCGGAAGATTCGTACAGCTGATGAAGAGGCAGTCAGCCGCCCCCACCACCGCCTGTCGGGCCATGTCGACCACATCCCGGTAGGGGACTTTCCAGATGTGACTGGTCAGTCCGAGGAAAGCGCGTCCCGTGACCGCTATCCCCGCCTGCGCGAGATATTCCTCCAGAGAGCGGGTCACGGATTCCGTGTACGGGGTGACGAGCGCGATCCGCCGCGCCCCCATCTCGCCGAGGGCGTCGAGCAGCGCGCCCGACGTGGTGACCGCGGGCAGCTCCCCCGCCTGGGCCATCGCCGCGCACATGGCGCGCTCGCCGGCCACGCCGCCGACGAAGCTCCCCGACGTACAGGCGTACGCGACGACTTCGGGCGCCACCGCGGTCAGCGCCCGCACCGCCTCCCGCAGCGTCTCGTGCTCGCTGACCAGCCGGGCCAGGTCGAGGCTGACCTCGACGGGAACGAAGGGGGTCCGGGTGAGATGCAGCGAGATGTCGTCGGGGACCCAGCGCCACAGTTCCCGGTCGAGCGCGAAGTCGAAGGGGGCCACGACGCCTACGCCGCGTTGTGGCCTTGGTCCGCCGAGGAAGGAGATGTCCAATGCGGCCCCCAGGTGCGTGTGTTGACGACCGTAGGTTCGGGTGCGAGCGTGGTCAATCCGTACATCAATCCGTACATCTCAGACGTGTCGAAGGGGTTTCGCCTCCATGTCCGAAGAGACCCTTCTTGTCCTCGACGCCGACCCGCCGCCCCGCCTGGGCCGGCTGGCCGGACGGGCCCGCATTCTGCACGGTGACGAGTCCACGCTCGCCCGTCAACTGCCGCTCGCCGATGTGCTTCTGGTCTGGGACTTCACCTCCGACGCGGTACGCCGTGCGTGGCCCGGCGAGGGACCTCGGCCGCGCTGGGTGCACACCGCCAGCGCCGGCGTCGACCACCTCATGTGCCCGGAGCTGGTCGCGTCGGACACGGTGGTGACCAACGCCCGCGGGATCTTCGATCTGCCCATCGCCGAGTACGTATCGGGCCTGGTCATCGCCATGGCGAAGGACCTGCCCGGCACGCTGGAGCTCCAGCGGCAACGGCGCTGGCGCCACCGGGAGACCCTGCGCGTGGCGGGGAGCAGAGCGGTGATCGTCGGCTCCGGGCCGATCGGGCGGGAGATCGCGCGCCTCCTCCAGGCTATCGGGGTTGTCACCGCTCTGGTCGGTCGAACCGCGCGCCCCGGCGTGCACGGCGCGCAGGAGCTGACCCCCTTGCTCTCACGCGCCGACTGGGTGGTGTGCGCCGCGCCGCTGACCGACGCGACGCGCGGGATGTTCGACGCGGCGGCGTTCGGCGTCATGCCGCCGTCCGCCCGCTTCATCAACGTGGGGCGCGGCCCGCTCGTCGTCGAGGACGACCTCGTCGCGGCTCTCCAGAAGCGGTGGATCGCGGGCGCGGCACTCGACGTGTTCGGCGAGGAGCCGCTGCCGCCGGAGAGCCCGCTGTGGGACGTCCCCGGGCTGATCGTGTCCCCGCACATGAGCGGGGACACGGTCGGGTGGCGCGACGAGCTGGGCGCTCAATTCGTTGAATTGTATGAACTTTGGGCCTCCGGAAGCCCTCTGCCGAACGTGGTGGACAAGAAACGTGGGTACGTCCCCATGCATGACTGACCTGAGCGCACTGACCGCCCGACAACTGCTGGCCGGGTACGAGAAGGGTGAGTTCTCCCCCGTCGATGCGACCCGTGCCGCCCTGGCCCGGATCGAAGCCGTACAGCCGCTCGTCAACGCCTTCGTCCGGGTCGACGCACCAGAGGCCCTCGCGCAGGCGGAGGCGTCCGCCGGGCGGTGGCGGAGGAAGGAACCGCAGGGCCTGGTCGACGGGGTGCCGGTGTCGGTGAAGGACATCCTGCTGATGCGCGGCGGGCCGACGCTGCGGGGCTCGAGGACCGTACGGCCGGACGCGACCTGGGACGAGGACGCGCCGTCCGTCGCGCGGCTGCGGGAGCACGGCGCGGTGTTCCTCGGCAAGACGACCACGCCGGAGTTCGGGTGGAAGGGCGTTACGGACTCCCCGCTCTCCGGCGTGACCGGCAATCCGTACGATCCGTCGCGCACGGCGGGCGGCTCCAGCGGCGGCAGCGCGGCGGCCGTGGCGCTGGGGGCGGGGCCGCTGTCGCTCGGCACGGACGGTGGGGGTTCGGTCCGCATCCCGGCGTCCTTCTGCGGGATCTTCGGCCTGAAGCCGACGTACGGACGGGTGCCCCTCTACCCCTCCAGCCCCTTCGGGACGCTCGCGCACGCGGGCCCGATGACACGGGACGTGGCGGACGCGGCGCTGCTCATGGACGTCATCAGCGGCCCCGACTGGCGCGACTGGTCGCAGCTGGCGCCCGGCGGGAGCATGACCGCGGCCCTGGACGGCGGGGTGAAGGGCCTGCGCGTGGCGTACTCGGCGTCCTTCGGCGGGCAGGTGGCGGTACGGCCGGAGGTGGCGGCCGCGGTGCGTGCGGGGGTCGGGAAGCTGGCCGAGCTGGGCGCGTACGTCGAGGAGGCGGACCCGGACTTCGCCGACCCGGTGGAGGCCTTCCACACCCTCTGGTTCAGCGGGGCCGCGCGCCTGGTACAGCACTTCGGCAAGGAGCAGCGGCAACTGCTCGACCCCGGCCTGCGCGAGATCACCGCGGTGGGCGCCCGGTACAGCGCGCTGGACTACCTGGCGGCGGTCGACGCCCGCATGGAGCTGGGCCGCCGCATGGGCCGCTTCCACGCGACGTACGACCTGCTGGTCACGCCGACCCTGCCGATCACCGCGTTCGAGGCGGACGCCGAGGTGCCGAAGGGCTCGGGCCACCGCCGCTGGACCGGCTGGACCCCGTTCACTTACCCCTTCAACCTCACCCAGCAGCCCGCGGCGAGCGTGCCCTGCGGGACGGACGCCGACGGCCTCCCCATCGGCCTGCAACTGGTGGCGGCGCGCCACCGCGACGACCTGGTACTGCGAGCGGCGCACGCGCTGTACGGGACGGCGGTGGCGGCGGCGGTGGCGGCGGCGGTGCCGCCCCCCGCGGCCGCACCGACGGCCAAGGGTTCAAGCTGACCCCGGCCGCCATCGGCCGGTCCACAGACCCCCAACAGGGCGCCTCACGCCCCGAGTCAGGGGAAGCACGTTCCGACAACACCTATCGAAAGTCGGTGGCGAGCATTGTGGCGTCCAACCGGGGAGCGACGTACTACGCCTTCCGCACCTGACCCGGCCCGCCGGGTGTCCCGCCTCGGCGCGCTGAGCGCAGCCGTGCTGTGCGCGGGGCTGCTCTCCGCGTGCGGCGGGGCGGAGAAGAAGGCGGACCTGGCGGACCAGGACCGCTTCCTCAAGGAGTACGTGAACCTCCTCAACACGGCGGACGAGGACGGCTTGGCCGACCTCCTCGACGACCATCCGCACGGTAAGGACGACGCCCGCGCCCGGATCAAGGCATACGGCGGCCAGGAGTGGAACGTCACCTGGAACCGCACCTCCGACTTCCAGGACGTCTGGCAGGTCCGGCTGACCGGAACCGCCGGAGCGGACAGGCGTCCCGTCAAGGTAGTGGAGACCGTGAGCTGGGAGGACGAGCACTGGCTGCTCACTCCACTGGACGGCGTGGTCCCGAAGCCGCCCAATGCGGCGGAGACGACACCACCGGAGTGACCTCCACCGGGGCCGGCCGCGCTGCCGTCGCGATCTCGAACCAGACGGTTTTGCCGATCCCGCACGGGCGCGGCTCCGCCCCCCACCGCTCGGCCAGCGCCTCGACCAGAGCGAGCCCGCGCCCCGTCTCGTCGTCCGGTGAGACGTGGCGCGGGTGCGGGAGCGCGGCGCAGGCGTCCGACACCTCGATACGCAGGAGGCCGTCCCGTACGGCGAACCGCGCCCGGATCTCCCGCGCCTGCTCGGCGAGGAGGGTACGGGCGCGGCCGACGCTGCGGGGGTGGCGGGGGAAGCGCCACTCGATGTGGTCGTTCATGGCTCATACCGTCCCGGAATGGGCATAGCCTGGTGGAGTAACGGCTCACGTACAGAGAGCGGTTGTACCCATGGCGAACCTCGAACCACCCATGGCCTGGCGATACTGCGGCGACCAGATCAAACGGTGGCGCGAGCAGGCGGGCGTCACCCGCGAGGCACTGGCGAAGGAAGCCAGTTGCAGTTACGAGTACGTGAAGTCGATGGAGGCGGGCCGACGCAAGCCGACGTCGCACCTGCTCCAGGTGGCGGACGCGCTGTGCGGGGCGGGTGGGTTACTGGTCGGGGCGCGGGAGTTCCTGGTACCGGACAAGTTTCCCTCGTTCTCCCAGGACTTCATCCGGTACGAAGCCGAGGCGATCGTCCTCAGCTGGTTTGAGCCGCTGCTCATTCCGGGCTTGCTCCAGACGGAGGAGACAGCGCGAGCGCTGCTCAACGCGCACTGGCCACCTCTGGACGACGAGACGATCGACATCCGCGTAGCTGCCCGGCTGGACCGACAGCGCCTGCTGGAGAGGCGCACCAGGTTCTTCAGCTTCGTCATCGCAGAGACAGCTTTGAGGCACCCCATCGACAGTGCGGCATCGCATCGCCGACAATTGCAGCGCCTCCTGGACGTCGGTGAGCAGCGAAATCTAAGCATTCAGGTGCTGCCGATCGGAGGCGCTCATCCGGGACTCAACGGTCCCATCGTCCTGCTGGAGACCGCCGACCATGAGCACCTCGCATACGAGGAGGGCCAGGCGACGGGCGTGTTGTACTCGGACCCGGAGAAGGTGGGCGTCATGACGCAGAGGCATGCCATGATCCTTCGAATGGCCCTCAGCCCCGAGGAGTCTGCACGCTTCATTGCCAAGTTGGCGGAGGAACTGTGAGCACCCAGTTGGCATGGTTCAAGTCGAGTTACAGCGGCACCGAAGGCGGCAATTGCGTTGAAGTCGCCCTGGCCTGGCATAAGTCGACGTACAGCGGCACCGAAGGCGGCGCCTGCGTAGAGGTCGCCACCTGCCGCCACTCCGTCCACGTCCGCGACTCGAAGCTCACCGACGGCCCGCAGCTCGCCCTCCCCGCCGCCTCCTGGGCCGCGTTCCTCGCGTACGCGACGCACGGCTGATCACGAACGTGCGGCCCGCGCGCCTCTAAGCGGCTTCCGCCTCGTTCCCCTCGACCCGGCAATCGCGGCACAGTCCCCCGCGCTTCTGGGACCGGAAGGCGCGATCGCAGCCGTCGCAGGTCTGGAAGGCAGCACGGGCCACAGGTGGCATGGCGTAGAAAGACCGGCTCGGCGCGAAGACCGGAAGAGGCGGCGGGAGTAGCGCGGCCAGCCGGTGAGCCACGAGCCCGGCGGGATGGTGGATGGGCTCGTCGGGCAACCGCGTCAGCAGCGCGCGACGTACGTCGGTGACGCTGAGCTCCCGTTCCAGCCAGGCGGCCACGGCGGGCACGAGCCGATGAATGTCCCACTGGGCGAGTCTGAGCCGGGGGTCGAGGCCACGGAGTCCCGCGAGGAGGTCGGCGGCGGTGCGGCGGATCTCGGGCGTGGGTTCGGACTTGGGCACGGGAAGCGTCAGTCGGGGCTTCGGTTCCGGCGTGGGAGTGGGAACAGTCGCTGTGGGTACGTCCGTGGCGCTCGGCAAAGCCACTTCCGCAGCCTCCCCTTCGGGCTCACCCACGAGGTCCGCGAAGGCGGCCCGCACGCCGGCCGCCGGGTTGTCGTAGAAGACCGTGCGGGTCACAACCTTCCCGCAGGCGGTCCGCTCCTTGGAGCGCACCAGATAGCCGTACGCCCCCAACTCCCGCAACGCGGAGGCGATCCGCCCCTCGCCCTCGGCGAACTTCTTCGCCAGCTCCTTGATGCCGATCCTGACCCCGTCGGGCAGCGACTGGATGTGCGCGGCGAGGCCGATCGCGGTCAGTGACAGGTCGGGGTGCTGCGTGAGGTGGTTGCCGAGCACGGTGAAGCGCTCCGTGTGCCGGAACTTGATGTGCCGGACACCGGCGGCGTGACCACCGGACCGCGAGCGCGCGAGCGCGCTAAGGTTCTTCTCAGCCATGGGGAAGAGTGCTACTTCCTGCGTGGTGAGGCCCCGGTCGGGATGCCCGTCCCGGCCAGGGGCCGTCAAAGTCTGTGGAGTTGTCTGCTGCGGCAGCACATTAGCCCGCCAACTCCCCCACATCACACCCGGATTCGCTTAATCACCCGTGTGGGTGATGAGAGCCGGGTGGGGTGGGAAGGGTTCCTTTCTCTCAAGTTTTTAAGTGTTTTTGCGTCGCGGGCCACCGGGTCGCGGGCCACCGGGTCGCGGCAGCCACGATCCGGCCGAGACCCACACGGAATCCCCCGCCACCGGCCTCTTTCCAGCCAAGATCGCTCGATGGTCGGCGACTCGAACCGAACGACCAGGCCGCCGGATAGCCGCATCTCCGGGCAGCCCATGGTTCTGGGGGTGGCGCATTCTTTATGGTGCAGCTCAGGTGAACCTCAAGTCCCTTGCCGCGCCCGATCTTGATTGGCAAGGTCTACTGCGTCGACCGCAGACCAGCACCTTTCCTCTGACCAAGGAATGGTGAGCGGCCGACTGCAGATAGTTCAACAAAACGAGGGGGAAACACCAATGCGCAATTCTGGCATAGGCGGAACGATTCGACTGGGCGCCGCTGCTGCGATGACGGCGATGGTTCTGGGTGCCGCCGCACCCATGGCATCCGCGACCGAGGCTCAGCATGTCCGCAACGCCGAGCAGACGGCCGCCGCGGCCGGACTCGGGGCCGCTTTCACTGAGGTGGGTGCCCCTCCGATCGTCGAGGCGGGTCTGGACGACCGGATCGCGGAGCTTCCGGCGAACCGGACGATGGGGCAGGTCGTCGAGGCGATGTACCCGGGCGACAAGGACGCCCAGTCCGCCGTACTGGCATTCCTCGAGGGCAAGGCCGGCAGCGCTTCGCCGCACGCCGCTTCGGGGGTAGCTTCGGCCAACGGACGTATGGCGGCCGCCAGCGGCTGGGGTACGGCCTGGAAGTACACCAAGTGCGTGGCGTTCGTAGCCAGCGTCTTCGTCCCCGGCGCCACGGCGTTCAAGGCCATCAAGGCACTTGGCGGCGTGAAGACCACCGCCAAGTTGCTGATGAAGGCCGGCAACTCCAAGGACTTCCTCAAGATCGGCGGCGGTGCCGCTGCGGAAATCATCGGCATCAACGGCATCAAGGACAACTGCTTCTAGGCAGAGCATATTCGCCTCATAGCCAGTAGCCCCGGACGGGCGCAGTCTATTACCGCGGAATACGCTGCGCCCGTCTATGGCCGCACGCTTAGCCATCTACCGATAGGAACAACAATGCTGTTCGGTAAAGCGCCCGTGATCGTGTTGCGCGACGGACCCACAATCCTGAAGGCCGTTCAGGAGATGCTCGCCTCAGCGGCCCCCGGCGAGCGCGCCGGCCTGGAGCGAGCCGCCGAAATCGTCGAAGCCCAGTGCGCGCGCACCGAGGACGACGTCCTGAAGCAGTGGGTACGAGGCGTACTTGCCGACGCCGGCGTTGATGCCGGCACCAACCACGCCGAAGCCGTGGCAGCACTGCGCAACGTGGTCCCCGACCTCGCGCTCACCACGGCGAACGATCTCGTGACTCAAGCCGCCTGACAGAGCGAGGCGCGGCGGGACCCGGACAGCGGTGCTCCGCCACGCGGGTCAGATCACCGGTGGTCTGCCCAGGCGGCCCATGTGCCATACCGTGCGCCAGCGCATGGGTCGCCGTTCGCTGCACGGCGTACGCACGCCCTCGGCGAATCCGCCGAACCAGGCCCGCAGACCCGCCGCGGACCGTGTGCGGGCCAGTGTGAGGGCGATCCAGGTTCCGAGGTAGACCGGCACCAGAAGGGCGGGCAGGTGGCGGCGGGCCATCCAGACGCGGTTGCGGGCGGTCATGCGGTAGTACACCGCGTGCCGCGCCGGCGAGGTGTGCGGGTGCTGGAGCACCAGCTCCGGCTCGTAGAGGATCTTCCAGCCGCCGTCCAGGGCCCGCCAGGCGAGGTCCGTTTCCTCGTGGGTGAAGAAGAAGGCGTCCGGCCACCCGCCGATCTGGTCCAGCATCGGCATCGACAACGCGTGTCCGCCACCGAGGAAGGTAGTCACCAGGCCCCGGCGCATCGGATCCCCTGCCCGCAGCCGGGGCACATGCCGTCGCTGCGTTTGTCCGGTCTCGTCCGCGATCCGGAAGCTGACGATGCCCAGGTCCGGGTCGGAGGCATACAGATCCGCGACGCGGCGAACCACGTCGGCCGAGATCAAGAGGCCGTCGTCGTCCAGGTCAACCAGGACGTCGACATCGCCGAATTCCCGCAGTCGCTCGATCGCCACGTTACGACCGCCGGACACTCCCAAGTTCTCGTCCACCTCGACGCCGGTCACCCATTCCGGCAGCTCGGGCAGGGGAGACCCATTGCCGACCACCACCACGTGGGCGGCGGGCTCGTCCTGCTTGGCCACCGAGTCGAGCAGAGCCCGCAGCTCGGCCGGCCGGTTGCCCAGGGTCAGCACTGCCACACCCACACGCGGTCGTGGCATGTCCAGGGCTCCAGCTGTGGGTGGCGGCGGTAAGCGGCCGAGCTTAGCGGCAGCCTCATCCGCCGGACATGCGGAAGGAACCCCGGCCAGGCCGTCCGTTCACCCCGGGATGGCTTCGCCTACGCCCGGCGGAAGGTGAGGGTCTCCCCCGTCGCGCCCGAGCGCCAGAGGTCCTGGCAGGCTTCCGCCATCCGGTCCAGGCCTTCCACCACCGTGCCCCAGACGATGCCGGGGACCCAGCCCGTATCGCCGTTGAGCAGCAGGTTGTTGCGTTCGTAGAAGAGGGCGAGGTCGACGACGCCCTGGCCGGGCTGGATGGTCGGTTTCGGGCCGTAGCCGTGGGAGGCCGTGCCCAGTTGCGTGTCGGAGAAGGAGAAATAGCAGAGGTCACCGGGGATGGGGGTGACCGTGGGATTCTCCAGCGGCGGCTCCTGCGCGGCGAAGGGTTCGACCAGGGCGTAGATCTCGTTGCGGGCATACTTCGCGTGGTAGACGTCCCCGCCCAGGGGAAGCGCCTGCCACACCGCCTCGCAGGTGATCGGCGCCAAGTCGTCCAGGAGTTTCGCGGTGCAGCGCACACCGCGCTTGTCGAGCGATACGTCCACGAATCGGTCGGTCATGTCCCCATGGTCTCCAGCGGGTCAAGGGCGCACCCACCGCAACAGGCCGCGACAGGGGCTGGAATTCATCGGCATACCTGGCCTGGAGCCGGGTAGCCGCGCGCCCATGGCTCCACCACCAGGGAATGACTCAGGAAGCGCGACAAGACACTCCTCCATACGCCGGCGCTCGCTCCTGCTCGGCACGGCCGCGCTGGGTGCCGCGGGGGCGCTCGGCGCGGCCGGCTGCAGCAAGGTCCCGTCGGGCGACACCCTCGCCCGGCTGAAGTCGCAGGGCACGGTCCGGCTCGGCATCGCGGGCGAGGCTCCGTACGGATACATCGACGAGCAGGGCGCATTCACCGGCGAGGCGGTGGAGCTCGCGAAGGTGATCTTCAAGCGGCTCGGCGTGCCCCGTGTCCAGCCCTCCCCCACCGACTTCTCCTCTCTCATCCCGGGCCTTCAGTCGCAGCAGTTCGACGTGGTCTCCGCCGGGATGTACATCAACAAGGAACGCTGCGCCCAGGTCCTCTTCGCCGACCCCGAGTACCAGATGCTCGACTCGTTCATCGTGCGCAAGGGCAACCCGAAGAAGCTCCATTCGTACCAGGACGTCGTCAAGGCCAAGGCGAAGATCGCCACCGGCGCCGGGTACGCCGAGATCGACTACGCGGTCGCGGCCGGCATCCCGCGCAAGGAAATAGCCATCTACCAGGACCCCGTCGCGGGCCTGAACGCCGTGGAGTCCGGCCGGGTCGACGTCTTCGCGGGCACCGCGCTGACCGGCCGCGGCGTGGTGAAGAAGAGCACCAGGGCCGAGGCGACGAAGCCCTTCGCGCCGCTCGTCGACGGCAAGAAGAAGGTGGACGGCGGCGGCTTCGCCTTCCGGCTCGGCGACGCCGAACTGCGCGACGCCTTCAACGTGGAGATCCACAAGATGAAGAAGAGCGGCGAACTCTTCCGGATCCTCCAGCCGTTCGGCTTCACCCAGGCCGAGATGACGACGATGACCGCAGAGGAGCTGTGCGACGTATGACAGCCGGACTGTGGACCCACTGGATCATCCCCGGGATCTGGATCACGATCCAGCTCACCGTGTACAGCGCCGCCCTGGCGGCCGTCGTGGCCTTCGGCATCGGCATCGCCCGTACTCACCGTTCGAAACTCGTCCGCTTCCTGGCGGGCTTCTACACCGAGGTCTTCCGGGGCGCGGGGGCGCTGGTGCTGATGTTCTGGCTGTTCTTCGTGATGCCGGGGCTCTTCGGCTGGGTGCTCGTCCCGATGTGGGCGGCCGTCCTGGCGCTGGGACTGTGCTACGGGGCGTACGGGGCCGAGGTGGTGCGCGGTGCGCTGAACTCCGTCACCCCGGCGCAGCGCGAGGCGGGGGTGGCGCTCAGCTTCACCCCCTGGCAGCGGATGCGGCTGATCCTGCTGCCGCAGGCGGTGCCCGAGATGATCCCGCCCTTCAACAACCTGCTGATCGAGCTGCTCAAGGGCACGGCGCTGGTGTCGCTGCTCGGCGTGGCCGACACGTCGTTCTCCGCGTACCTGGTGCGCCTGGCCACCCAGGAGAGCGTGGAGATCTACTCGGTGACCCTGGTGATCTACTTCGTGATCGCCTTCGTCCTCACCCGCGGCATGCGGGCGCTTGAGCGCAAGACCAAGGCCGGTATCGGGATCACCGCCGCAGCCGCCGGAGCCGGAGGCACGCGATGAACAACTGGGACTGGTCCGCCGTCGCGGACTTCATGCCGACGTTCTGGGACGGGTTGCTCGCCACGCTCCAGGTACTGGTGCTCGGCTCGCTGCTCTCGTTCACGCTCGGCCTGGTCTGGGCGATCGGATACCGGGGGCCGCGCTGGGTGCGCTGGCCGGTGAACATCGTGACCGAGTTCATCCGCAACACCCCGCTGCTGGTGCAGCTGTTCTTCTTCTACTTCGTCCTGCCGGAGTGGGGCGTGCAGGCCTCGGCGCTGACCACCGGCACGCTCGCGATCGGGCTGCACTACTCGACGTACACCGCGCAGGTCTACCGGGCCGGCATCGACGCGGTTCCGGTCGGCCAGTGGGAAGCGGCCACGGCGCTCAGCCTGCCGGCCTCGCGCACCTGGTTCGCGGTGATCCTGCCGCAGGCGATCCGCCGGATCGTGCCCGCGCTGGGCAACTACGTGATCTCGATGCTGAAGGACACTCCGCTGCTCATGGCCATCGGCGTACTGGAGATGCTCCAGCAGGCCAGGCTGGCGAGCGCGCAGAGCTTCCAGTACGCCGAGCCGCTGACCGTCGTCGGTGTCGCCTTCATCCTCATCGCCTACCCGGCTTCTCTTCTCTTGCGAGCCCTGGAGCGTCGTCTTGTCCGCTGACCCAACCTCCAATGAATTGATCCGTTTCGACAACGTCACCAAGAGATTCGGCGACAACACCGTCCTGGACAATCTCTGTTTCTCGGTCCAGAGCGGAAAGCACGTGACGCTCATCGGACCGTCGGGGTCGGGCAAGACCACGATCCTGCGGCTGCTGATGACTCTGGTGAAGCCCGACGAGGGCGTCATCCGGGTGAACGGCGGGCAGCTCTTCCCGGCGGGCGAGAAGGAAGTCCGCGAGGTGCGCAAGAACATCGGAATGGTGTTCCAGCAGTTCAATCTCTTTCCGAATATGAACGTCCTGCGCAATGTCACCGAGGCGCCGGTGCGGGTTCTCGGCATGTCGAAGGACGAGGCCGCCGAGCGCGCCAAGGGCCTGCTGGATCTGGTCGGGCTCGCCGACAAGCAGGACGCGAAGCCCACCCAGCTCTCCGGCGGCCAGCAGCAGCGGGTCGCCATCGCGCGGGCGCTGGCGATGCGTCCGCAGGTGCTGCTGCTGGACGAGGTGACGTCGGCGCTCGACCCGGAGCTGGTGGCGGGCGTGCTCGACGTACTGCGCGACATCGCCCGTACGACCGACATCACGATGCTCTGCGTCACACACGAGATGAACTTCGCACGGGACATCTCGGACGACGTGTTGATGTTCGACTCGGGGCGGGTCATCGAGTCCGGATCCCCGGAGAAGATCTTCAACGATCCGGAGCACGAACGTACCCGCGAATTCCTCGGCGCGGTGCTCTGACCTCTCCATCCAGGTCGAAATCCTGCCTCTGGCATATGCCAGAGTGGCGCGCCCCAGCTTATGGAGCCGGGGCGCGCCACAATGTCGCCAACACCAGCCCCGTAAGCGGGTCTTGGCGGCTATCGTGGAGCAGATGCAAACGGTCACAACCTGGTAGGGGGAAACCGTGGCGCTGAAGCCGGAGCCGACAGCACCGTTCCACTCGGTGCAGTACGCCCTGCGTGTGCTGGAGACGGTCTCCAGGCACGGGAGCGGTGTGACCGATGTACAGATCGCCCGCGAGACCGGACTCCCGACCGCCCACCTGACCTCCCTGCTGCTGATGCTGCGCCGCGAGGGATACGTCGAGCAGGTGATGGACGGCGCGTACGTCGTCGGCGACTCGCTCGTCCTGCTCGGGTCGGGTTCCACCCGGCGCGAGGCACTCCAGGCCAAGCTGCAGCAGACGCTCGACCAGCTGCGCGACACGGTGGGCGCGGCGATCTACATCAGCCGGTACATCGACGGCGAGATCAAGGTCATGCAGGTCGCCGAGGGTCCGCGTACGCCCAAGGTCAACGAGTGGGTGGACTTCAGATCCGCCGCCCACGCGAGCGCGATCGGCAAGTGCCTGCTGACCCAGCTCGACCAGAACGGGCGCCGCGACCACCTGTCCCGCCACAAGACCGCCCGGCTGACGTCAAAGACGATCACCAACGAGCGGGTGCTGTTCTCCAAGCTGGACAGCCAGCCGCCCACTGTGCCGGTCCTCGACCTCCAGGAGTACGCGGTGGGCACGGTCTGCGCGGCCGTGCCGCTCACGGCCGGCTCCTCGGTGGGCTGCCTGGCGCTGTCCCTGCCAGTGGAGCACGCCCACCGCCTGCGCTCGGCGGCGGACACCCTGAACCGCAGGGCAGCGCCGGTGGTGCTGTCACTGGCGCTGTGACGGGGACCACCGGCCCGGTGCCCGGGCGTGGTCCCGGGCACCCCTGCGGACCAGGTACTATTTACGAGTCAAGCGCCGCTAGCTCAGTTGGTTAGAGCAGCTGACTCTTAATCAGCGGGTCCGGGGTTCGAGTCCCTGGCGGCGCACAGACGAAAGACCCTCGCGGAAGCGGGGGTCTTTTTCGTGTGCCTGCTCACATTCCTCAGCAGCAGCCGTCGCGGCACATCTGGTCGCTTACTGCCGCCCAGCCGCCGGACGCCGAGGCCGTGCGGGTGGCCGGCTTTGTGTACGTACGCTCCAGGGCTGCCCGCTCGTGGGCGCGGCCCGCGATCAGCACCCTGTCCGTCTTCGTCAGGTCGTCGAAGCCCGTGAACGGGTCGCCGTCGATGATCGTCAGGTCCGCGAGCCTGCCCGGCTGGACCGTGCCGAGGTCCTGGGCCGCGCCGAAGAGCTTCGCCGGGATCGCCGTTGCCGTGAGCAGGGTCTCGGAAGGGGAGAAGCCGTGGCGGACCAGGGCGCGCAGGGCCAGGTGCAGGAAGAGGCCTACGGGGGTGATCGGTGAGTCCGTGCCCAGGGCCACCTGGCCGCCGCCCTTGGTCACGGTACGTACGGTGGTCATCTCGCGGCGCAGCGCGAGGCGCTCGCTCGCGGTGGGTGTTCTTGCCGCCAGGGCGCGGACTCCCACGGCGTCCCACGGGGGCATCATCGCTGTCACCCTCGGGTCGTCGGCGAGCTCCGGAGTGTCGGCGAGGAGGTGGCCGGCGGTGAAGGGGGTCTCGATCAGGCTCAGGCCGCCGCGCGTGTAGTTCTCGACGGTGTCCTGGTGGGTCACGCCACCGGCGGTCGCGCCGTGCCCGTGGTCGGCGCGTTCGGTGGCGACGAGGTGGGTGGTCAGGTCCTGACCGGTCTGGATGCCCTGCGAGCAGAGGTGGGAGCCGGACGGCACGCCGAGCCGTTCGTGGCCGAAGCGGGCCGCCTCCTCCATCACCCAGGCCGGGGCGCGGACGTACGTCTTCACGAAGTCCCAGGCCAGAGCCTCGCCCCGGGCCAGCGAGCGGCGCAGGCCGGCGCGGGTGGTGTGGGCTCGGCCCATGCTGTACGCCACGCGGGAGCCGTCGAGGAGTTCGCCGGTGGTGAGCAGGCGGGGTCCGGCGAGGCGGCCGGAGGTGATGTCTTCGCGGAGGCGCGCCTGTTCGTAACTGAATCCGGCGAGGGAAACGGTGGTCGTGATGCCGTACGCCAGGTTCAGCGCGGTCTGGCGGGCGCCGTACGTGTACTGCCAGGGGTGGGTGTGCGTGTCCCACAGGCCGGGCAGGACGGTGCGGGCGGAGGCATCGATGCGGCGGGTGGTGCGGCGGCCCGGGCGGTGGGGTTCTACGGCGGTGATGCGGCCGGCCCGGACGAGGATGTCGACGTTCTCGCGGAACGCGTCGCCGCCGGTCGTGCCCGTCCCGTCCCAGAGGCGGCCCGCGTGGACGACCGTGTCGACGGGGGTCTGGCGGCGGTAGGTAAGGCGGACGGGGACGGTGCGGGGGCGGCCGTCGCCGTCGCCGAGCGGGTGGAGGCGCAGGCGGGTGCCGGAGAGGTAGAGGAGCGTACGGGAGTCGGCGGACCAGGAGGGGTGGTCGGCGGGTTCGTCGTCGGCGGTGAGGCGGCGGGGGGCGCCGGTGGGGGTGCCGTCCGGGCTGACCGGCAGCAGCCACAGGGCCGACTCGCTGACGCACGCCATGGTCCGGCCGTCGGGGGACCAGACCGGGCCGGACGCGTACCGGTCGGAGAGCGAGACGTGCGGGGCGAGGGCGTGGAGGCGGGAGGCGCCGGTGGTCGTGTCGACGACGCGGATGAGGTTGTAGCCCTCGCGGTGGCGGAGGTTCAGGCGGTTGCGGTCGCAGTACGCGAGGTAGCGGCCGTCCGGCGAGAAGCTGGGGCGGCCGGGCAGTCCGCCGCCGCCGAGCGGGGCGGCGAGGGTCTGCTCGGCGCCGGTGGCGAGCTCGCGGACGATCAGGTTTCCGGCCAGGTCGAGTGCGGCCAGGCGCTTGCCGTCCGGGGAGAGGGCTGCGTGGACGCGGCCCGGTCCGGTGAGTGCTGTGTCCTTGCCGGTGGTCAGGTCGTGGCGGCGTACGGCGTTGAGCCCGGCGTCGCGGTCGTCGACGTACAGCAGCGCCTGGCCGTCGGGGGTCCAGACGGGGCCCTGGAGGTAGGTGGTGGGGGCGGCCTGGACCAGCTTGCGCGGGGAGGTGGGTGTGCCTGAAGTGGGCGTCACCCACAGGGCGTTGAGCGCGGCGAAGGCGACGGTCGCGCCGTCCGGGGAGAGTGCGGGGAGGTGGATGCCGCGTACGGGGCGGGCGCGGTCCGGCTCGAAGTCGTACGTCTTGGTGCGGTAGCGGGGGCGTACGACGGGGAGTGTCGCCTCGAAGGGGACGGTGACGGCGGGCCTGTCGCGGTGCGGGCGGACGATGCGGAACTGGCCGTCGACGGTGAGCAGCAGCCGCTCGTCGTCGAGCCAGCGGGGCGGGGCGGTGGCGATCTCGCCGTCCACGGGGGCCGGCTTGCCGTCGACGACGAGGGTGACCTGCTCGTAGCGGCCGGGCGCGGGGGCGAGGGTGCTGAGCCAGGCGCGGCGGCCTGCCGGGGAGAGAGCGGGGGTGAGGAGATTGCCGGGGCCGGGGTCGGTGTGTTCGACGGTGACGGGTCCGGTGGTGGTGGCCGCGGTGGCGGCGAGGGTTCGGGACTTGAGGACGGCGCCGTCGACGGTGCCTCGGACGAAGAGGATCGTGGCACCGTCCGTCGACCACACCGGGTCGAAGTCCTCCCAGGCGGCGCCTTGACCCGGCCCCTGCTGACCGGGCAGGCCGGTGTGCTGGGTCAGCTTTCCGGTGCGTACGTCGACGGACCAGATGCGGTACGGGCTGCCCTTGACGGGGTCGCCGCCGCGCTCGGAGGAGAAGGCGATGCGGGTTCCGTCCGGGGACCAGGCGGGGGCGCGGTCGTCCCACGGGCCGTCGGCGGTGAGGGGGCGCGCGCCGGAACCGTCCCTGGCCATCACCCAGATGTGGAACTGGCCGCCCTTGAAACAGGCGGCGGCGATGTACCGGCCGTCGGGGGAGCAGGTGGGGCGGCTCGGTTCGAGGTCGGGCGGAGTGAGGGCGGTGGCGGGCGAGCCGTCGCGCGGGACTGTCCAGAGGACGTTCTGGACTTCGGCGACGAGTGGGCCGGTGGGGGTGGTGGGGGTGGCTGCGCCGTTGGTGGCGGCGGTGAGGTGGAGGGGGGTGGCGGCTGCGGCCTCCGCCACCCCGGTTACGCTCCCGGCTGCGGCCACCGCGACGGCGGTTCCGGCGGCGGACTGCAGGAACTGCCTGCGCGGCATGGACGTCACGACTGCCCCCTGGGACTCGGAAGTCGCGATCCTTCCCACTGCGGCTGCTGCGCAAGCCACCGGATGCGGTGGCAGGGCGTGTCCTGCGGAGCTTTCCCCTACCCGCCCCTTCCCGCTGTGACACTTTGCGGCTCCGCCGCGTGAGGGGCGCTGCCCCAGACCCCGCTCCTCAATCGCCGGAGGGGCTGAGATTTGCCGCAAGCGGCAGATCCAGCCGCTTGCGGCAAATCCAGCCCGTCCGGCGATTGAGGACACGCCCGAAGGGCGTCCGGGGGTCGCCCCGGTTGGCTGACCCAGGGTCAGAACTGGACGTCCGAGCACGCGTAGAACGCGTTCGTCGTGTCCGCGACGTTCCAGACCGCCAGGATGATGTGCCGCCCGGTCTTCTGGGTAGGGATCGTGCCCTGGTGAGTCAGGGTGGACGGCGGCTGCTTACCGCCGTACGGGACCGTCATGAACGGCTGTGATTCCAGGGCCGCCCGGGTCAGCGGCCTGCTGGAGTCCCAGCCGTTCTTGGTGATGTAGTAGCGGAAGTCGCTGGTCGCGTGCCTGGCGGTGAACTGCCAGCGGAAACCGTAGCCCTGACCGGCGGTCAGCCTGGTGGCGGGCCAGGCACCTCCACGGGGGTCGTCGAGCTGGGCGAACTGGCTGTTGCCGCCGGCGCAGATCTTGCCGTCGGCCGGACCGGAGGTGGGGAATCCCTTCGGCCCTTCGACGCTCTGCGGTTCCCACTGGATGTTGCCGCAGCCGGTCACCGTGCCGTTGGCACAGAGTTTCTGCCGGCTGATCGGGGAGTCCGTGTAGCCGTGGCTGCTCGCGCTGCCGGTGCCCACAAGGGACACCCCGGCTATCGCGAGGCCGACCACGGCCGCACCCATCTTTATTCGCATGCTGGCTCCTGAACGTGGGGGCAGTTCTGTGAGCTGTGCTGCGCGCGTGTCGTGCGGTCTAGACCAAGTCCCAATGTATTAACGCCACTTGAACATGTCCAGACCAATCGTTGATGCGTTTACGAACCCTCCCCACGGCCCGTGTAGAAGGCCACCGTCAGGTCCTTCACGAGCGCCTTGCGCTCGTAGTCGTCCAGCTCGACCAGCCCCCGCGAGGTCAGCCGCGTCACCGTGTCGTCCACCGCGTCCACCACCGACGACAGCACACTGTCCCGGTGCTGCGCGTCGAGCGCCGCGACCCGCCTGCGCCGCATCGCCGCCGCCACCTCGGGGGCGTACTCGATCCGCGTCGGCTGCACCGAGAAGACGTCGATGCCCACCGGCGCCGCCTCCGCCGCCAGCATCCGGGTCAGCGCGTCGCCGACCGACTCCGCGTCGCGCAGCGTCGGCGCGGTGTCGTGGAACGCGTCGGCCGGCAGCTGCGACAGCACCCGCGCCATCGCCGCCTCCACCTGCTCGCGCAAGTACTGGACGTGGTCCTCGACGGCGAGCATCGCCCGCGCCGTGTCCCTGATCCGCCACACCACCAGGACCACGACCTGCAGCGCGACGCCGTGCGCGTCCACGGCCGGCATCGGCTCACTGCGCCAGTGCCGCAGCCGTACGTCGACCCGGCGGCGCAGCAGCAGCGGGCTCACCCACACCAGGCCACTGCGCCGCACGCTCCCCCGGTAGTCGCCGAACAGCGAGAGCACCCACGCGTATCCGACCCGCCCCCGGGCCAGACCGCCGAACGCGAAGAGGACCAGAACCACCAGCGCGGCCAGCACCGCCCACGTGCCGAGCGCGATTCCGTCGTACGGGCGAAGGGGCAGCCCGAGCAGTACGGCGACCGGCGGCGGCACCGCCCCCGTCCACCACACCAGCGCCGCGCCCACCGCGAGCGCCCCCGCCCCCACGCCGACCGCGCACCAGCCGGGCAGTGCGGGGCCCGGCCGCTCAGAGAGCCCGGGGTCGGCGGGCGCTGCGGGCCGGGGGGAACGGACGTGCCCGGGGGCGGAGGCGGACGCGGGCGCCGGGGCGCCGCGGCCCTCGACGCGCGGCTGCTCGCCCGTGCCCTTCCTGCGGCTGATCACCGAGGCGCCCGGCGGCAGCGTCAGCGCGGTCGGGCCGATGTCGTCGCGGAAGAGGAGATGCACCGGGATCTCGACGGTGGACTCGTTCCTGATGACCGGGGCCCTCGGTGCGGCCTCGGCGCCCGGCCGCCCGGAAGCGGCCGGTGCGGAGGCCGTCACCGCCGATGAACCGTCCGGCTCGGATGTCTCTGAAGTCGTGGTGCTCATCGTTCCTCCGTCATGCGAAGAGCCGCCGCCAGGTCTGCGGGCCGGGGTAGCCGTCGGCCGCCGCACCGCGCCAGCCCTGCGCACGCTGGAACGCCTCGACGTTGCGCCGGTCCGCCTCGGTCCAGCGCGGGCCCGGCCCCGACACGTAGTGCTTGCCGTAGCCCTTCTTCACCAGTTGTCTGCCGAGCTTGTCGACGTACGCGTTCGACTGACCGGGCCTGAAGTACTGCCGGCCGGGGAACTTCACGCCACCGGTCGCGGCGGGCGGGACCGAACCCGTGCCGGTACCTGTACCCGCACCCGTGCCTGCGCCCGTCCCCGTGCCGCCACCGGCGTCCGCGGCCGGGATGTCGTTGCCCTGGTTCGAGACCAGCAGCCGCCAGGTGTGCGGCCCCGGCGTGCCGTCGGCCTCCGAGCCCGTCCAGCCCTGGGCGCGCTGGAACGCCTCGGTGGCGCGCCGGTCGGCCTCGCCCCAGGCCGGCCCGGGACCCACGCTGTAGAACCGCTTGCCGCCCCGGGCGACGAGCATCTTGCCGAGCTGGGTGACGTACCTGTTGTTCGCGCCCGGCCCGAAGAACTTCCGGCCGGGATAGGCCGTTGTGGTGGAAGCGCCGCCGCCGGTGCCGCCGCTGAGTCCGTTGTAGCGGTACCCGAGATAGCGCGAGGAGTTGTTCCAGTAGGCGTACGGGGTGGCCTGCTTGCGGGTGTGCGGGCGGGTCTGCTCGTACGCGATGTAGTGGGTCTGCGTGGAGTCGGTCCAGCCGCCGAAGATCGTGACGTGCGAGCCCTTGTTCGGGTCGGCCGGGTTGTGGAAGAGGAGGATGTCGCCGGGCTCCAGCTGCTCCCGGTTTATGCGCGTGCCGTACTCGTGGAGGCTCCCCGTCCATTCGTTGCCGTCGAGGTTCCAGGCCATCGAGACGTACCCCGAGCAGTCCTGCCGGTATCCGTCGCTCCAGTACTTCTCCATGCTGTACGGGACCTTGGCGTCCAGCCAGCGCTTGGCGCGGGTGATGATCTCGGCCCGGGTGGTGATCCTCAGGGCGGGCCGGGTGGCCGTCGGGGTCACGTGCGCGGTCTGGCCCGTCTGGCCGTTGTCACCCGGGCGGCCGCCGTGCAGCGGACCGGGGCCGCCCTGCGGGGTCTCCGGGTCGTGGTCGGCTCCCGTCCTGGCGGGGGCGTGCCCGGGAGCGGCGGCGGTCGCCGCGCCGCCGGCGCCGCCGCCGAGGACCACGCCCGCGGCCGTGGCGAGCACCAGCGCGCGGCGGGCTCCGTGGGCGGCCGGGTGGCCGCCGGCCGCGACCGTCAGGCCGAGGGCCGCGGCCCGGCGTTCCTGGGCGCAGCCCGGGCAGCCGCAGTCGGCCGCGGGCTCGTACTCCTCGAAAACCGGCATCGTCATGCGGTTCCCCTCCCGTGGGTTTTTTTGGCGCATCTGCACGGGTGACAGTCTTTCAACTGTCCGGACATAACGCATGTTGACGGTCCAAATGATAACCAAACGGACAGTACGCGGCGTGGCCGGTCCTGAGCACCCGCGACAGTCGGGTAAAGTTCTCCGGGTCAGACAGGCGCCGCTAGCTCAGTTGGTTAGAGCAGCTGACTCTTAATCAGCGGGTCCGGGGTTCGAGTCCCTGGCGGCGCACACGACGTCGAAGCCCCCTCACCGAGCGTGAGGGGGCTTCGGTGATTTCCGGACACCTCACCCACGCCGAACCCGTGTCGCAACCAGCCCCCAAAGCCCGCGTATGACCGGTAAACACCTTGTTTCACCCTTGCGATCAAGGATCGGGGTCGTAGACCCTATCCTGGAGCCAGTGGCTCCAATGGGGCGGGCGGTTCGGGCAAGTTGGGGGCGAGTCCGGCAGCCGGGGGGCTGACGAAGCAAAGGGGGCGGGGGCCCCGTTCGTGAAGTAATCCCGGGGCGGGCATCATGCAACCGGAAGGTTGTCGTCCCATGTCTGAAGGGATGACAGCAGGCCACTTGTACGCCCGGGATGGTCGAGGGGGACCGGCACCGGGCGAAGAGACCGACGAACACACGCAGCCAGCATGCGTGCGGGGGGATGACTCATGACGTCGACGCCGACCGGCGCCCGGCACAACAACGACCCTTCCCGGACCGCGCAGCTTCGGGTACCCCCGCAGCTGCGGCCCGGCGGATCCCGTATGCGGGCCAAAAAGCCGCTGCCGAGATACGACTACGAGCACTACAGCCGGCTCGCCGGGCCACTGACCCAGCCCGACCCGGCCAAGCCGTACACCGTGCAGTACCGCTCGCTGCTCTCGCAGGAGCCGCACCGTATCCGCGCCGCCCTGCTGCTGTGTGCCGCGCCGCTGCTGTCGCTCGGTCTGTTCGTCTGGCTGATGCAGCCCGAGCACTGGACCGAGCGCGACCCGAACCTCAAGAACGACACGCTGCTGATCCTCGACATCGTCATGCTGGTCTCGATCGGACTGATCGAGCTCTTCCGCACGCTGAATGTCCTGTCGAACGCGCACGCGACCCTGGTCGCCCGCGACCCCGTCCCCGTCGTGCCCGAGACCGGCACCCGGGTCGCCTTCCTCACCTCCTTCGTGCCCGGCAAAGAGCCGCTGGAGATGGTGACGAAGACACTGGAGGCGGCGGTCAAGATCCGCCACCGCGGGCTGATGCACGTATGGCTGCTGGACGAGGGCAACGACCCGGCGGTCAGGGAGGTCTGCGAGCGCCTCGGCGTGCACCACTTCTCGCGCAAGGGTGTCGCGAAGTGGAACCAGGCCAAGGGCCCGCACCGCGCCAAGACCAAGCACGGCAACTACAACGCCTGGCTCGACGCGCACGGTGACGACTACGACTTCTTCGCCTCCGTCGACACCGACCACGTGCCGCTGCCCAACTACCTGGAGCGGATGCTCGGCTACTTCCGCGACCCGAACATCGGCTTCGTCATCGGGCCGCAGGTGTACGGCAACTACGACACCTTCGTCACCAAGGCCGCCGAGTCGCAGCAGTTCCTGTTCCATGCTCTGATCCAGCGCGCCGGTAACCGCTACGGCGCGCCGATGTTCGTCGGTACGTCCAATGCCGTGCGCATCAGCGCGCTCAAGCAGATCGGCGGCCTGTACGACTCGATCACCGAGGACATGGCGACGGGCTTCGAGATCCACCGCGCCACGAACCCGGCCACCCGCAAGAAGTGGCGGTCCGTCTACACCCCGGACGTGCTGGCCGTCGGCGAGGGTCCGACCGCCTGGACTGACTTCTTCACGCAGCAGCTGCGCTGGTCCCGCGGTACGTACGAGACGATCCTCAAGCAGTACTGGAGGGGCTACGGCACCATGCCTGCGGGCAAGCTCTTCAACTACACGATGATGATCATCTTCTACCCGATGTCCGCCATGAACTGGATCCTCGCGGCGCTGAGCTGCGCGCTCTTCCTGGGCATGGGCGCCTCGGGTGTGCAGATCGACCCGGCGATCTGGATGATGCTGTACGGCAATGCCTCGGCCCTCCAGATCGGCCTCTACATCTGGAACCGCCGCCACAACGTGTCGCCGCACGAGCCCGAGGGCTCCGGCGGCCTGGCCGGCATGGTGATGTCCGCGCTCTCGGCGCCGATCTACGCGCGCTCGCTCATGGACGCCGCGTTCCGCCGCAAGTCCAGCTTCGTGGTGACGCCCAAGGGCGACTCCTCCAGCCCCGACACCCTCTTCGGCACCTTCCGTATCCACCTGTTCTTCATCCTGGTCTTCGGCGGATCCCTCGGCTCCTCCTTCTACTTCGGCCACAACCACCCCGCGATGATCACCTGGGCCACTCTGGCGCTGCTGATCACGGCGGCCCCGATCTTCGCCTGGCGCTGGTCCATGCGCGAGGAGAAGAAGAAAAAGAAGACACAGGGCAAGCACGGGGCGCCGCCGCCGCCGAGCCAGTCCGAGCCGCCGGCCGGTCCCCCGCCCGAGGCTCACCTGCCTCAGCAGAAGCCCACCTGGGCCGCTTCCGACCAGACCATGCAGATCGCCCTTGGGGGACGTAAGAAATGAACTACCGTCCGAGCCGCCGCACCCGCCGCCTGGCGATAACGGGTGCGGTGGTGCTCGCTCTGGCGGGGATGAACGGGCCCGCGCTCTACCGCTTCGGCTCGGAGCAGTACCACGACTACAAGATCAACCGGCCCGAGTACAAGGCTGACAACGGCCACTGGGACTTCCTCGACGTCCCGTCAGAGTTCCGGATCAACACGATCCACGCCGCTCTGCTGCACACCGGCAAGGTGCTGCTCATCGCGGGCTCGGGGAACAACCAGAAGAACTTCGACGCCAAGAAGTTCGAGTCGGTGCTGTGGGACCCGAAGACCGACTCGTACAAGATGATCCCGACGCCCAAGGACATGTTCTGCGCCGGGCACACCCAGCTGCCCGACGGGAAGCTGCTCGTGGCGGGTGGTACGAAGCGGTACGAGAAGCTCGAGGGTGACGTCACCAAGGCCGGCGGCCTGATGATCGTCCACAACGAGGACCCGGACGCCCCGAAGACGCTGCCCGCGGGCACGATCTTCACGGGCAAGAAGAACGGCAAGACGTACGTCTCCAAGGACCCGGTCCTGGTGGAGAAGGCCAAGAAGATCTTCGACAAGGCGACCGGCCGCTTCCTGCGGACCGAGGCGGGGCTCGGCCGGATCTACGTCGAGGCCAAGGCGTCCGGCAAGAAGTACGAGTCCGGTACGGAGGACAACTACCGGATCCACGGCCTCACGGGCACCGACGCCAAGAACGTGTACGGCATCGCGCAGAAGCTCGCCCTGGACAAGAAGGACTTCCAGGGCATCAAGGAGGCCTACGAGTTCGATCCGGTGGCGGAGAAGTACATCACCGTCGACCCGATGAACGAGGCCCGCTGGTACCCGACGCTCACGACGCTTCAGGACGGCAAGGTCCTGTCGCTGTCCGGGCTGGACGAGATCGGGCAGATCGTCCCCGGCAAGGACGAGATCTACGACCCGGTCACGAAGAAGTGGGAGTACACCGGGGTCATCAGGAAGTTCCCGACGTACCCGGCGATCTTCCTGATGAACAACGGCAAGCTCTTCTACTCCGGCTCCAACGCCGGGTACGGCCCCGCCGACGAGGGCCGTGAGCCGGGCATCTGGGACCTGAAGACCAACAAGTTCAAGAAGATCCCGGGTCTGAGCGATCCCGACCGGATGGAGACCTCCGCGACCGTGCGGCTGCCTCCCGCCCAGGACGAGAAGTACATGGTCATCGGCGGCGGTGGAGTCGGCGAGTCCGAGAAGTCGAGCGAGAAGTCGCGCCTGGTCGACCTCAAGGACCCGAACCCCCGCTTCAAGGACGGCGACTCGCTCGATCAGGGCACCCGCTACCCGAGCGCGTCCCTGATGCCCGACGACACCGTCCTGATCACCGGCGGCTCCAACGACTACCGCGGGCGCGGCGGCTCCGACATCCTTGAGGCGCGGCTGTACGACGCCAAGACCGGCAAGTACCGCCGGGTGGCCGACCCGGCCGTGGGCCGCAACTACCACTCGGGCTCGCTGCTGCTGCCCGACGGGCGCGTCATGATCTTCGGGTCTGACTCCCTCTACTCCGACAAGGCCAACACCAGGCCGGGCGTCTTCGAGCAGCGCATCGAGATCTATACGCCGCCGTACCTCTTCCGGGACGCGCGGCCGAAGCTCTCCGGCGGACCGAAGACCATCAGGCGGGGCGGTACGGCGACCTTCAAGTCGGCGCACGCCGCGTCCATCAAGGACGCCAAGCTGATGCGGCCGAGTGCGGTCACTCATGTGACGGATGTCGATCAGCGCACGGTGGCGCTGGAGATGAAGAAGACGGCGGACGGCATCTCGGTCACCGTGCCGAAGAACCGGGCACTGGTCCCGTCCGGCTACTACATGCTGTTCGTGACGGACGATCAGGGCACGCCGTCCGAGGGCGTCTGGATCGAGGTCCCGTAGCGGCGGGGGAGTTTCCCTTTCCCCACCCCGCCCCTTCCCGCTGTGACATTTGCGGCTCCGCCGCGTGGCCTCAAACGCCGGACGGGCTGGATTTGCCCGCTGAACGGGCATTTCAGCCCGTCCGGCGTTTGAGGACCGGGGTCCGGGGCGGAGCCCCTCACGCGGCGGAGCCGCAAAGTGTCACAGCGGGAAGGGGCGGAGGGGGAGGAAAAAGCTCCGCCGCCGCGCCCGGCTCCCTACTTCGCGTTACGCGCCAGTTCGAGCGCGTACTCCTCGTACCATTCGCCGGCCTTCGGGCCGCCCTTGCAGTCGCCGTCCGACTCACCGGGACGCTTGATCCACAGGAACGCGTCGACCAGCGGGTCACCGGTCTTGGTGGTCGGCTTCTCACCGAGCGCGCGGCCCGGCGGATTGCACCAGTTCTCCTCGGGGTCGCCCTCCGTGTACGGACCGTTGCCGTTGCGGCTGGTGTCGATCACGAAGGGCTTGTTGCCCACCTTCGGCGAGAGCTTCTTGCCGAATTCCTTGGACGCCTCGGTGGTCTGGAAGTTGGAGACGTTCACCGAGAAACCGTCGGCGTCCGCGATGCCCGCCCACTGGAGCGGCTCGAACAGCGCGTCCGGCGTCTTCCAGCCCGCGTTGCCCGCGTCGAGGTAGACCTTGGCCTTCGGCTGCTGCTTGAGGCGCTTGATGGCGCCCTTGAGGAGGTCGTACCGCTCCTCGTGGAACTCCTCCGGCGTGCAGTTCTGTACGAGGTGGAGCACCGCGTCCGGCTCAAGGATCACGGTCGCCGGGCGGTCACCGATGCCCTTGGCGATCTCGTCGACCCAGGCACGGTAGGCGTTGCCGTCGGCGGCGCCGCCCTTCGAGAACTGCCCGCAGTCGCGGTGCGGGATGTTGTAGAGCACGAGCAGCGCGTCGCGGTCGGCCTTCTCTGCCGCCTCCGTGTACCCCTTGGCCTGCGCCTCGGCGTTCTCCGGGCCGATCCACTCGGCGGTCGGCTGCTCGGCGATCTTCGTGATCAGATCGGCCTTCTCGTCGTCGCCTTCCTTGGCGTACGTCGCGACCTGCTTGGCGGCGTTTCCTTCCGGATTGACCCAGTACGGATCGCTGCCCTTCGGCTGCTGCTTCACCGGCGGCCGGTTCGTCTCCTCACCGCCGTCTCCGTCGGAGGAGGAGGAACAGCCCGCCAGAAGCAGCGCGGCCCCCACAGCCCCCACCGCGGTCACCAGGACACTCTTACGCCTACGGCCGCTGTAACTGCCGTACATCCAACTCCCCCTTGGCTGCACTGAATGTATGAGGACCCCCCGGCCCCTCCCCGGACACATCCGGTCGAAACCATCCTGACACACCGGCCGGGCGCGGGGGCGCGGAAGGGTACGGGCACGGGTGCGCGAGCGCCGGTAGCCACGCCGGTAAAGCGCCCTGTTGACAGTGCTCAGCCAGGCTGGGACTCTCCGGAGGACAACTCCACACACATCGAGGCGACGGTGGACAGGAACCCGGTGCGATCCCGGGACGGTCCCGCCACTGTGACCGTACGAGGGCTCAAGTGCCCCCGTACGGAAGTCAGGAACTGACCCGTCGCCTCTCCTGCAATGGGGCGTGGAAACCCCAGAAGGAGGCTCACCGGTATGTCTCTGCACACGGCGCAGCACACCGACACCGCGGCGGTCACGTCCGCCGCGACCACCACCCGCCACTGGCTGATCATGGCCGCTGCGGCGATCATCGCGCTGGTCGCGCTCTACGCGGTCTTCATGGACAACGGCACGGCCGTCGCCGCGACGGGCGACTACCTCCATGAGTTCTCGCACGACGGCAGGCACCTCTTCGGTGCCCCCTGCCACTGATCGGGGCCGTACGCACCATGTCAACACCTGTACTGCCCCTGCTCGGACGCGGGCTGGCGGCGGGCGGGGTGGCCGGCCTTGCCGCCGGCCTGTTCTCCCTGCTCCTCGCCGAGCCCCTGATGGACCGTGCGATCCGCCTCGAAGAGGCACGTTCCGCCGCCAAGGAGCACTCACACGACGCCGCCGCCACGGCTGTCCAGCACCACGAGGAACTGTTCTCCCGCTCCACCCAGCACGTCGGCCTGGTCGTCACGGCGGTCATTGCGGGCCTCGCGCTGGGCGCCCTGTTCGCTCTCGCCTACGCCCTGGTGCACCGCCGTACGGGCCTCGGTGAACGGCCGTGGCCCCGCGCCCTGACCTTCGGCGCGGCCGCCTTCGTGGCGGTCTCGCTGCTGCCGGGACTCCGCTACCCCGCCAACCCGCCGGGGGTCGGAGACTCCGGCACCGTCGCCAACCGCCAGGCCCTGTGGCTGGCCGCCGTCGTGATCGGCATCCTCGGCATGGTGCTGGCCTGGCAGGTGTACGTACGCCTGGCCGACCGGTCGGTTCCGGTACGCCAGGTCGCGGTGGCCGTCACGGCGGTCGCGACGCTCGCGGTGCTCTTCGCACTGCCGGGCAACCCGGACGAGGTCCCGGTGCCGGCGACGCTGCTGTGGGACTTCCGCATCCTGTCGCTGGCCTCGCACGCGCTGCTCTGGGCGGTGTTCGCGGGGGTGTTCGGGGCGCTGGGCCTGCGCGCGGCGGCCCGCACGGCTCCGGAGGCGGCGCCGGTGGCGGCGTAACGGCGTAACGGCGTAACCCTGAACCGGTCAGCTCTGGCCGGTGCCCGTCAGGTAGGCCGACACCACCACGTTCGCCGTGTAGGTGCGGGCCTTCTTGTCGTACGTGCCCCCGCAGGTGATCAGGCGCAGTTCCGCCCGGTCGCTCTCGCGGGGGCCGTACACCTTCTGCGGGTCGAAGCGTTCGCGCGTGAAGACCTGGACGTCGTCGATGGTGAATTCCAGGCGCTCGCCGCCGGCCCCCGTCACCCGGATCTTCTCGCCGGGGCGCGCGGCGCTCAGGTGGTAGAAGACGGCGGGCTTGCTCTCGGTGTCGACATGGCCGACGAGCAGGGCGGCTCCCTCGGCGCCCGGCACGGTCCCGCTGCCGTACCAGCCGACCTTCGACGGCTGGTGGTACGGCGGCGGATCGACGGCGCCCGACGTGTCGAGCCCGCGGGGCACGACAGGGGCCGTGATGCCGAGGGAGGGCACGGAGAGGTGCTGCGGCGCCGTACCGCCGACGGGCGGGTGCGCGGGAGGCAGTGGCACTCCCAACGGGCGGCCGACAGCGGCCACGTCTCCGGTGGTCGGCGCCGAGCTGCCGCCGGGGCCGTTGGTCATCTCCCGGCCCCACAGCCACAGCCCGAGCAGCAGCACGGCCCAGGCGACGCCCGTCAGCAGCCGTCCGCCGCCGCCCGTGGGGCGGTCCTCGGCGGACATGTCAGTCCGAGTCCGTACGGCGACGGCGGCGTACGCTCCGGTACGCCACGGCCACGGCCGCCACGCCCGCCAGCACGAGCCCGATCACGGTGTGCGGCGTCCCCGGCCCGCCCTCGTCGGCCGCGGCAACCTCCGCAGTGCCGCCGCCGCCCGCGTGCACGGGTGCGATGGGGGTCTCGTGGTGGGTGGGGTGGTGAGTGGGCTGGTGGTGGTGGACCACCGTGACGGTGCCACTGGCCTGGCCGCCGTCCTTGCACTTCACCCAGATCTGGTAGTCCCCGGCCTTGGCGTCCGAGCGGATGTGCGCCTCGGCGAAGAGGTCACCGCGGTCCGCGGCGGGGCTGAAGTGGGCGGGCGAGGAGAAGGCGTCGGACGTACCGGTGGCATGCCTGCCCCTGCACACGTCGACGCGCAGATCCACCTCCCCACCGGGAGCAATGGTGGACGGCGTGACGACGACCCGGCCCTCGGTCCCGTTGTCGGCGGGGGCGGCGTGTGCGGCGGCCGCCGGGGCCATGACCGCCGCGGCCGCCACTCCGGCACAGAGAGCGAGTTGTATTGAGCGCATAGTGAACCTCCTGGTACTACGAAGATTCACCGGTACGGCCGGTTTCCGCATCTCCAGGGGCCCGTCCACTGGGCCGTACGGGCCCCTGGAGAGCCGTCAGATGCGGTCGACGAGGTCCGCGATGGAATCGACGATCGTCGAGGGCCGGAACGGGTAGCGGTCGACGTCCGCCGGCCCCGTCAGACCGGTCAGGACCAGGAACGTCTCCATGCCCGCTTCCAGCCCCGCCAGGACGTCCGTGTCCATCCGGTCGCCGATCATCGCGCTGGTCTCGGAGTGCGCGCCGATCGCGTTGAGCCCGGTCCGCATCATCAGCGGGTTGGGCTTGCCCGCGAAGTACGGGTCCTTGCCGGTCGCCTTGGTGATGAGCGCGGCGACGGCCCCGGTGGCGGGCAGCGGGCCCTCCCGGCTCGGGCCGGTCTCGTCGGGGTTGGTGCAGATGAAGCGCGCACCGGCGTTGATGAGCCGGATGGCCTTGGTGAGTGCCTCGAAGGAGTACGTGCGCGTTTCGCCCAAAACCACATAATCCGGCTCGTGGTCGGTCAGGACGTAACCGATGTCGTGCAGCGCGGTGGTCAGTCCCGCCTCGCCGATGACGTACGCCGTGCCGCCGGGCCGCTGATCGTCCAGGAAGCGGGCGGTGGCGAGCGCCGAGGTCCAGATGTTCTCGACCGGTACGTCCAGGCCCATGCGGAAGAGGCGGGCGTGGAGGTCGCGGGCGGTGTAGATCGAGTTGTTCGTCAGCACCAGGAAGGGCCTGCCCGATTCGCGCAGGCGCTTGATGAAGGCATCGGCGCCGGGGATGGGCGTTCCCTCGTGGATGAGGACGCCGTCCATGTCGGTGAGCCATGATTCGATCGGCTTGCGCTCTGCCATGTGCCGGACTCCTGCCGTACGCAATAAACGCTGGGGGGCGCCCGGACCACGCCGTCCGGGCGCCCCCACCTTAATCAGCCTGCGGTGATCTTCACCCCGTCGATCACCCAGTACCAGTTGTTGCTGCCGGTGTACCGGAAGCGGAAGCTGACGCTGGTGGCCCCGGAAGGGACGTTCAGGGTGAGGGTCTGGGGCTGTGAGACGACGTCCGAGGTGTACGACTTGACGGCGACCGGCGTGCCGCCGTTCCAGGAGGCGAGGATCTGGGCGCTCTGGCTGCCCTCCTGGCGGTAGAAGGTGGTGAAGTCTAGCTTCACGGTGGCCTTGCCCCCGACGGCGTACGCCGGGGTGACGAGCGTCGAGTCGTACGTACCGGAGAAGGTCTTGTCCGCCCACTCGTCGGAGTCGGCGACCGCGAAGACGCCGCGCGAGCGGACGTTGAGCTCGCGGGACTGGTCGCGCTGGGTCCTGGACCAGAACTCGTCGGTGGCGAAGGACCAGCCGCGCCACTCGGTCATGCCGCCGGTGCCCATCGCGTTGTTGATGACGGACCAGCCGCTGGGCGCGGTGTGCGTGAAGCCGAGGACGCCGGCCGGGATGCCGGTCTCGTCGACGCGCGGGGAGAGGGAGGAGTGCAGGGCGTCGAAGGGGTCGGTGGAGCGCTCCTGGATGGGCTTGCCGTCCAGGCCCCAGGCGGGGTCCGGGGTGATCCCGAGCTGCTTGAAGACGGTGGCGGCGACGTCGACGAGCCGGGTGTCGATGGGGCGGGCACCGGCGGCGATTCCCGGCCCCTGGGCGAGGACGAACGTACGCCGCTCCTCGATGGCGCTTCCGCCGTGGCCGCCGGGGTCGGTGTGGCCGTGGTCGGTGGTGACGATGACCGTCCAGCGCTCGGAGGCGTAGGCGGGGCGAGATGTGATGGCGGCGAGGAGGCGGCCTACGTAGGCGTCCTGTACGTCGATGGCGTCGAGGTACTTCGAGCTGGCGGCGCCGGAGTTGTGGCCAACGATGTCGGTCTGGCCGAAGTAGACGAAGAGGACGTCCGGGTTCTGGTCGCGCAGGATCGACTCGGTCTCGGCGGCGATGGTGGCGTCGTGGCCGGTGTAGCCGTCGGCGTCACCGTCGAGCACGAGCTTGGCGTCGGCGCCGGGGGTGACCGTGCCCTGGGCGTCCAGCGGCTTCCAGTCGACGGCGGCGTAGGTGGAGAGGGCGGGGCGCACCTGGGCGAGGCGGGCGAGGAAGCCGGGGTAGCGGGCGTAGTTCTTGCCGGTGAAGGTGTTGTCCTTGACGCCGTGCTTGTCGGGCCAGACTCCGGTGGCGATGGTCGACCAGCCGGGGCCGGAGGAGGTGGCGGCCATGGGGTTGGCGTAGAGGAGCGAGGTGCCGTATGTGCCGTTCGCCATCAGGGACTTGAGGTGCGGGGCCTTGGCGGCGGCGATTCTGTCGTGGCGTACGCCGTCCATGCCGATCACGAGCACCTTGTCGAGGCTGGTGCCATTGGGGAGGGTGGGGGCGGCGGTGGCCGCGTGGGCGGGGGCTGCGGCGAGGGGTCCGGCGGCGACGGCTGCTGCGGCGGCCGCTGCTGTGCCGGCGGCGAGAACGGAACGTCTGGGTATACCTCGGGACATGTGATCCTCCAACGTGAACGCGTGGGGGTCTGGACCAGACCCGTTACCTTTGCGTGATAACGGAGACCGGTCCAGACCCTCGCAGCCAAGCTTGGCCGAATGGTTACTGATCAGCTTCCAGTTGCCGACTTCCAGGCGTCGATGTAGTCGTCGAGGTTGGTGCCGATGTCGTTCCAGTCCGGCTCGAAGATCTCAACTCCCTTGAGGAGGTTTGTGAGTTCGGTGGCGTTGGGGCCGGATGCCTTGACGTCCGTACGGGCCGGGAAGCCGCCGCCGATCTCGCTGACCTGCTGCTGCGCGCCCTCGGTGAGCATGAAGTCGAGGAGCTTCTTGCCGTTCGCGGTGTGTGGAGCCTTGTTGACGAGGCCGGCGGCGTACGGGAGGGCGAAGGTGGTGGGCTTGCCGCCCTCCTTCGCGGGGAACCAGATGCCCAGGTTCGGCATGGACTTGGACTGCGCGAAGTTCATCTGTACGTCGCCGTTCGCGACCAGGATCTCGCCCTTGTCGACCTTCGGCGCGAGCTTGGAGGTGGAGGAGGACGGGCCGACGTTGTTGGCCTGGAGCTTCTTCAGGTACTCCATCGCCGGTTCCTTGCCGCCGAAGTCGTGCATGGCCTTGATGACGACGGCGGTGCCGTCGCCCGCGACGCCGGGCGTGGAGTACTGAAGCTTGTTCTTGTAGGAGGAGTCGAGGAGGTCTTCCCAGGTCTGCGGCGCCTTCGCGCCCTTGAGCTCCTTGGTGTTCTGGATGAAGCCGAAGTAGTTGTTGACGACGGAGGTCCACTTGCCGTCGGCCGCCTTGTTGGCGGCGGCGACCTGGCCGGCGCCCTGGGGCTCGTACGCCGTCAGCAGCCCTTTCGCGTCGGCCTGCTGGATGAAGGGCGGCAGGGTGACCATGACGTCGGCCTGGGTGTTGGACTTCTCGCGGGCGGCGCGCTGCACCATCTCGCCGGAGCCGCCCTCGACGTACTTCACCTTGATGCCGGTCTTCTTCTCGAAGTCCTTGAAGACCTGGTCGTACCAGCCGTCGCCGTTCTCGCCCTTGAGGCCGTCGGCGCTGTAGACGGTGACGATCTTCTCGTCGGAGGCGGCGGACGAGCCGCCGCAGGCGGAGAGGGATGCGGCGAGCGCGAGGCTGCCGGTGGCGGCGGTGATCGGCTTGATGAGGTGACGGGCGTTACGGGCCATAGCGTTCGCATCTCCTTGAGGAGGGTCGTGACAGTCGTGTCAGCGGAAGGAAGCTCGGGTGCGGATGCGGGAGACCGCGAGCAGCACGAGCAGCGTCGTACCCATGAGGACCACGGCGACTGCCGAGCCGGTGAAGAGGGAGCCGCGGTCGGTGGCGGTGAAGATCTGCACCGGGAGCGGCATCCAGTCCGGCGGGTAGAGCATCATCGTGGCGCTCAGCTCGCCCATGGACAGGGCGAAGCAGAGGCCGGCGGCCGCGTTGAGGGACGGCAGCAGGAGCGGGAGCTTCACCTTCCACAGAACGTACGAGGGTCGGGCGCCGAGGGATGCGGCTGCCTGCTCGTACATCGGGTCCAGGCGCAGGATGGCGGCCGAAACCGACTGGTAGGCGAACGCCGTGACAAGAACGGTGTGCGCGAGGATCACGATCCCGCGCGTTCCGTTGAGCAGCATGGGCGGCTGCGAGAAGGCGACGAGGACGGCGAGTCCGACGACGACGGACGGCACGGCGACGGGCAGCATGAACAGCGCGTCGAGGACGCGCTTTCCGTTCTTCTTGAGCGCGGCGGCGGCGAGGGCGGCCCAGCTGCCGACGGTCAGCGCGAGAAGGCTGGCGGTGAGGGCGGTGACCAGGCTGGTGGTGAGTGCCTGGAGGGACTCGCCGCGTACGGCGGAGGTGTAGTGCCCGGCGGTCGGTCCTGAGGGGAAGGCGCCGGACCAGTTGGTGGAGAAGGACGCGGCGGCGATGACGAGGAGGGGCAGGGCGAAGAGCGGGACGAAGAGGACGAGGAAGACGCCCCAGGTCGCCCACTTTCCCGTACGGCTATGCACCAACACGACGGCTCACCACCCGGTAGAGGCTGTAGAGGCCCACGGAGATCGCGATGTTGACGACGGCGACGACGCAGGCGGCGGGGTAGTCGGATTCGAGGATCGCCTTGCTGTAGACGAGCATCGGGAGAGTCGTGACGCCCTTGGCTCCGGTGAAGAGGACGATGCCGAACTCGTTCAGGCACATGACGAGGACGAGGCTGCCGCCGGCGGCGAGAGCGGGGAGCGCTTCGGGGAGGATCACCCGCCGCACGATCCGGGCGGGCTTCGCACCCAGCGACGAGGCGACTTCGAGTTGGGCGGTGTCGAGCTGGGAGAAGGCGGCGAGGAGGGGCCGCATCACGAAGGGGGTGAAGTAGGTGATCTCGGCGAGGAGTACGCCCCACGGGGTGGTGAGGAAGTGGAAGGGCCCTTCGGCGGCGCCCGTGACGTCGGTCCAGACGCCGTTGGCCATCCCGACGGTGCCGTAGATGAACAGCAGCGCGAGGGTGATCAGGAAGGACGGGAAGGACAGAAACACGTCGATGAACTTCGAGACCGCCTTGCCGCCGGGGAAGGGCACGAAGGCGATGACGAGGGCGAGTACGAAGCCGAGGACGAGACACCCGACGGTGGACCCGACGGCCAGCCACACGGTGGTGGCCAGCGCGTCACGGAACGCCTCGGAGGCGAAGACCTCGGCGTACGGCTCGACGGAGGTGCCGCCGCCGTCGTCGGGCGAGAAGGACTGCTGGACGACGAGGGTGAGGGGGTAGAGAAAGAAGACCCCGAGCACGGCAACGGGAGGCAGCGCCCAGAGCCAACGGGGGGTGGCGCGGGTCGGCTGGGCCCGGGTTGGCTGGGCGCCGGGCTGCGGGGGGCCTTGGTCGGCAGGCTCCGTGCCCGAGGGCCCGGCCCGGGTCGGCTCGGCGCCGGGCCGCATGGGGCCCTGGCCGACAGGCTCCGTGCCCGAGGGCCCGGCCCGGGTCGGCTCGGCGCCGGGCCGCATGGGGCCCTGGCCGGCAAGCTCCGTGCCCGAGGGCCCAGCACCGGTCGGCTCGGCCCCGGGCCGCATGGGGCCGGACTGCCCCGCGCGCCGGCCGGATTCTCCGTCGCTCGGCCCGGCATGCGGGTTGAACCCGTGATCGCCGGGCTCTGTTTCGTCGGCCCGCGAGGGCCGTCCGAGGGTCTTCGCCCCGTTGGGCTTTTCGGTGCTCTGCCCGGAGGCCGGCTCGGCGGAACTTGCCGCGCCGGCCTGCCCGGCGGACTGTCCAGCGGCGGTCTCCGCCGCGCCCCGCGCGCCGTCCGCAGGCGCGGTGGGCCGGTCGGCCGCCCCTGGGGCGTCCTGCCCGGTGGCCTGCCCCCCGACGGGGGCGGTGGCGGTGAGCGGGTTCGGGTTCTGACTCTGGCTCTGGCTCTTCACGTCACGCGCCGGGTCGGGCACCGTGGGCCGGTCGTCGGCATCAGCTGCGGTCGCCGACGGCGTGGTGCCACCCACCAGGGGGCCCGCACTTTCCGCCTCTGCCGCACGGGGGGTGCGGGTGGGTATCCCCGCGCGGCCCGAGGCCCGCCGCACCCCATCCGCACTAGCCATCGGAAGCCACCCCCGCCCCCAGCAGCACCGCGTCCTCCGCAGCGAAATGCACCGTGACTTCCTCCCCCAGCGCCGGCGTCTCGCGCAGCTCGCGCAGGTCCGCCTTGAGGCGGTGGCCGGCCACGTCGACGTACAGCCGGTGCGTGGCGCCCCGCCACTGAACCTCCGCGATCGTGCCGCGCAAGGCGTTCGGTCCGTCCCCGAGGCCGACCAGGTGCGGGCGTACGCACAAGGTGGCCGTCGCACCGCCCGCCGCACCCCCGGTCGCGACCTTCAGCGGCGTACCGGCGAAGGAGACGCCCGCTCCGGTTCCGCCGACCGTGACCGGAAGCAGATTCGCGTTGCCGACGAACGACGCGGTGAACTCCGTCGTCGGCCTGCGGTACAGCTGCTGCGGCGTACCAACGTCCTGGAGCCGCGCCTTGTCCATGACGGCGATACGGTCCGCGAGGGTCAGCGCCTCGACCTGGTCATGGGTGACGTACAGGATCGAGACGTCGGGCAACTCACGGTGCAACCGAGCCAGTTCGGCCAGCATCCCGGACCTGAGTTGCGCGTCGAGCGCCGACAGCGGCTCGTCCAGCAGCAGCACACCGGGCCGGATGGCGAGCGCCCGCGCGATCGCGACGCGCTGCTGCTGGCCGCCGGACAGCTCGCGCGGATAGCGCTTGGCGTACGACGCCATGCCGGTCATGTCCAGCGCCTCGGCGACCCGCCCGGGAATCTCGCCCTTGTTCACCTTCTGCGCCTTCAGGCCGAAGGCGACGTTGTCCTCGACGCGCAGGTGCGGGAAGAGCGCGTACTGCTGGACGACCATGCCGATGCCGCGCCGGTACGGCGGCAGCCCGGTGACGTCGCGCTCCCCGATGAAGACCCGCCCGGAAGCCGGCCGCACGAACCCGGCGACGGCCCGCAGGGCAGTGGTCTTGCCGGACCCCGAAGGCCCGAGCAGCGCCATGACCTCACCCGGCTCGACGGTCAGGTCGAGCGAGTCGAGCACTGTGTTCTCACCGGGCCTGCCGTACGCGACCGAGACGTTGTCGAACCGGATGCCGCTCGTCATCGCCCCTCCCCGGCCAGCAGATCGGGCAGCTCCTCGACCGAGCCGAGGACGTGCGTCGCGCCGTGGGCGAGCAACTGCTCGCGGTCGTGCGCGCCGGTCAGGACGCCCGCGACGACGCTCGCGCCGGAGCGGGTGCCGCTGAGCATGTCGTACGACGTGTCGCCGGCGACCGCGATCTCCCGCACCCCGTCGGCGGCGCCCGTGCGCAGCAGCGCGGCGAGCACCATGTCCGGGTACGGCCGGCCCCGGCCACCCGCGTCGGCCGGGCAGAGCGTCAGCTCGACGAGCCCCTGCCAGCCGAGGGCGTCGAGGATCGCGTCCTGCGTGACGCGGGCGAATCCAGTCGTCAGGACCACGCGCCGGCCCTCAGCCCGCAGCTTCTCGATGGTCGCGCGGGCGCCGGGGACGGGCGCGATGTGCCCGGCGTCGACGAGGTTGCCGTACGCCTCCTCGAAGGCGGCGTTGGCCCGCTGGGCCTTGGCTTCGTCCCCGAAGAGGTGCCGGAAGACGGAGATCTTGGACTCGCCCATGGTGGCCCGTACGTATTCGAGCTTCGTGGCGTGATCGTCCGATCCCGGCTCGACACCGAGGCGCTCGGCGGCGGCGGAGAAGGCCTGCTCGACGAGTCCGCCGTCGGCGACGGTGGTGCCGGCCATGTCGAGGACGACGAGCTTGATCGCGTGTGTTTCATTCATCTTCGTTTCACCAGCCCAGTTCGTTCGCGGTTGTTTCGGCGATGGCCGGTGAGCACGTCATGCCACGCCCACCGGGACCGGTCACCAGCCACACGCCGTCGCGCACCTGCTGACGGTGTACGACGCGGCTCGTGTCGGTGCACTGCGCGTAAACACCCGCCCAGCGGTGCCGGATCTTGGGGAGCGGGCGGCCGAGGAAGGATTCGGCCACCCGGGCGACGTGTTCGTACGGCTCCTCCACGACGTCGAAGGCGAAAGGGTGCTCGTACTCGTGGGTGTCACCGATGGTCAGTCCGCCGTCGCGGCGCTGGACCATGAGCAGCTGCATCTTGTGCGCGGCGGCGGTCGGCTCCTGCGCCTGGGCGGCGTTGAGCGCGTCGAGGGCGTCGCTCGCGTAGGCGGGGTAGTAGCGGAAGCTGTCGGCGTCGGCGACGGAGGTGGTGAGGGCCTCGCCGAGGGGTTCGGTCTGCATCATCTGGAGGCGGACGCGGCGTACGGGCAGATCGGGGACGAGCTCCTTGACGAGCCCGCCGAGCCAGGCGCCCGTACAGAGGACGACTGCGTCACCGGTGTGTACGTCGCCGTGGTCGTCCCGGACGGCGTTCTCACCGATGACCTCACGGACTTCACGCCCGCCGATGAAGGTGTACCGACCTGACCTCAACAGTGCTTGCTTGAGGACCAGTTGGGCGGTGCGCGGCTCTACGGCTGCGTCACGCTCGCACCACAGGGCGGCTTGGAACGCACCGCGCAGGGCGGGGTTCGCGGCGCGGGCCTCGTCGGGCGTCAGGAGCTTGTAGCCGCGGGCGGCCGCGTCGGGCCGGTTCAGGGCGGCCTCGGCGACGGCCAGCTCCAGGTCGTTGCGTACGGGCGTCAGCGAGCCGATGGCCCGGAAGCCGAGCTCGGGGATGCGGGCCCCGATGCCCTCCCAGAGCTCGCGGGCGCGCAGGGCGGTTTCGAGCTCTTCACCGCCCGCGCGGCCGCTGACCCATATCTGGCCGAAGTTGCGGAGGCTGGCCCCGCGGGCTTCGGTCTCGCGCTCGATCTGGACGACCTCGTGGCCGCGTTCCACTGCGTGCCAGGCGTGCATGGTTCCCACGACGCCGGCTCCAACGACTATGACTCTCACGGCGGTCACGCTCCTGGGGGCGGGTGACCCGGATGGATCCGCACGGCGACGGCACGGTGAACAGCGACCCAAGGATGGCCTAGACCCGTTATGTTGCTGTTATCTGCGCTGGGAAAGTCTGTTGCTCTGCCTGAACGACGCTGACAGGGTCTCGGCCATGCCAACCTTCTCCGCGTACGACGGAACCAAGCTCGCCTACCACGTGTGCGGAGACGGCCCTCCCGGCCCTCCCGGCCCTCCTGTGGTCTGCCTGCCCGGAGGGCCGATGCAGGCCTCCGCATACCTGGGCGGCCTCGGCGGCCTTTCCGCGCACCGGCAGTTGATCATGCTGGACCTTCGGGGCACCGGCGAGTCAGCGACCCCGGAGGACCCCGACTCGTACCGCTGCGATCGGCTCGTCGACGACGTGGAGGCCCTGCGCGAGCACCTCGGCCTCGACCGGATGGACCTGCTCGCGCATTCCGCCGGCGCGAATCTGGCGGCGCTGTACGTGGGCCGCCACCCTGAACGCGTCAGCAAGCTCGCGCTGATCACGCCCAGTACGCGGGCCGTCGGCATCGAGATCACCGGAGACGTCCGGCGCGCGACCGCCCAGCTCCGCCAGGACGAACCGTGGTTCGCCGCGGCGTTCGCGGCCTTGGAGGCGATTGTCGCCGGCCGGGCGACGGACGACTGCTGGCAGGCCGTCGCGCCGTTCTTCTACGGCCGCTGGGACGAGGTGGCCCAAGCCCATCAGGCCGCCGAGGACGGGCAGACGAACAAGGAGGCCGCGACCGCCTTCGCCGCCGAAGGCGCTTTCGCGCCGGAAGCCACGCGCACAGCGCTCGCACTGTTCCGGCAGCCGGTGCTCCTGCTCGCCGGTGAGGTCGACTTGGGAGCCCCTCCTCGCGCGATGGCCGAGTTCACCGAACTGTTCCCGAACGCCGAACTCGTCATTCAGCCCGGAGCCGGACACTTCCCGTGGCTGGACGATGCCGACCGGTTCGTGGCGGCCACCGCGGCGTTCCTGGTACGAGAGGGAATCGGCGGCGGATGCGAGCAACCGGACGGGCCCACGGCCTCACGCCTGACGCCTACACCTAACCCCGGTCGCCGAGCCGCACCGTAAAGCTGAAACGGTCCCCCCGGAAAAGCGTCCGCACCCGCTCCAGCGGCCGGCCCTCCACGTCCCGCGAGAGCCGGTGGATCAGCAGCATGGGAAGCGCCGGCGGAGTACCGATGAGGAGCGCCTCGCGAGGAGTCGCCAGGACCGTCTCGATGCGCTCGTCGGCGTCGCCGAAGGACACGCCGACATGATCACGAAGGTACGAGTAGAACGAGGAGTCCGGCTCGAAGTCGGCGTCCAGGCGCGGGATGCGGGAGACGGCGACGTACGTACTCTCCAGCCCCACGCGCTCGTCGTCCGCGAGCAGCACCCGCTCCAGATGCCAGACCGGATCGCCGGTCTCCACTCCCACGTCGGCGGCGAGGGCCGCCGGACAGGGGAAGCGGTCGAGGCCGATGAGGTGACGTCCGGGCCGGCGGTTCTGACGGCGTACGCCCTCGGTGTAGCTGGCCAGGGCGAGTGGCTGTTCGAGCTTGGGACCGGCGACAACGGTGCCGCGCCCCTGACGCCGCAGGCGCCCTTCCAGCAGCAGCTCGCGCAGCGCCTGGCGCACCGTCTCGCGCGAGACTTCGTACCGTACGGCGAGATCCCGCTCGGTCGGCAGCAGCCCGCCCTCGCCCAATTCGCTGATCAGCGCGGCGATATGGGCCTTTACGGCGTAGTACTTGGGAACGCGGCCGTGCTCCGGGATGCCGGAGCGGATCGGCGCGCCGGGGTCCTGGTCGTGCGCGTACGGGTAGTCCTTCGGGTAGTCCACGGAGTGGATGTTCGCAGACGATGTTGAACGCCGGCTGCGGGCGGCGGCTGGATCAGCGTGGATCAGCGCGTTCCCCGGCTGCCTTGGGTGACGGAGAGGTAGACGCCGACGGCGACCGTGCAGGCGGCGACCAGTCCGGCCAGCGGTACGGCCCAGTGCCCGGCGAAGCTGGTGGGGAGTACGAGCAGCGCGCCGACGAGCAGGACCATGTGCTGGGCGGTGCCTCGTTTGAAGTGGCGGGCGTGCACGAGCCACACCGTGAGCATGAAGAGGGCTGTGGGAACGGTGACGGCGAGGGAGGCCGCGAGCGTGGAGATGTGGGCGTGGTGCGTCGCCTGTTCGACCGCCACCTCGATGCCGGCGCCGATCGCGGCGGCGGAGCCGAAGATCAGGTAGTGGCCGTAGCCCCAGAAGAACGCCTGCCGGTTGGAGCGGAGGTACGCGTGAATGGGCACGGCGAAGTAGATCCAGAAGGCGGCGAAGACGATGACCAGCCCGCCGGCCGCGATCGGCAGCAGTTCGTCCAGCGCCGCTGATTCGTCCAGGGCCGACTGTACGGCCACGGTGGCGGCGGCAATGGTTTCGCCGAGCATGATGATGGTGAACAGGCCGTAGCGTTCGGCGATGTGATGCGGATGCCAGGGAGTCTCGTGGCGGCTCTCGGCAAAGACCGGCACGGCGAGCTCGGCGGCGGCCAGCAGCAGGAAGCCCCACGTCCAGGCGGCGTCGGGCAGCAACAGCAGCACCACCCAGCCCGCCTGCACCACCACGAGTCCGGCGGCGAAGCGCAGCGCTGTTGCTCTCGCGGCGCCGGTCTCGCCGTGCGCGGCCCGCAGCCACTGGAGGGTGAGCGCGACGCGCATGATCAGGTAGCCGAAGATCGCGACCCCGTAATCGGCGTGGTCGAAGGCGCGTGGGACTCCGGCGGCCAGGACGAGGACGCCGGAGATCTGCACCAGCGTGGCGAGTCGGTACGGAACGTCGTCGCAGTCGTAGGCGGACGCGAACCAGGTGAAGTTGACCCAGGCCCAATAGATCGCGAAGAAGACGAACAGGTAGCCGGTGATCCCGTGCCCGGTATCGCCCTCGGCCACGGCGTGCACCAGCCGCGCGCCGGCCTGGGCCACGGCCACGACGAAGCAGAGGTCGAAGAACAGCTCCAGCGGGGTGGCCGCCCGGTGCGGCTCGTCACGGCGGCGAGCCGTCATCCGCACCAGCGGAACGACGGCTCGGCCGTGACCGGCACCGGTGGGGTCGGGGGTGGAGGCGGGGGAATTCACTGTCACTGTCGCCGTCGCATCGCCGTCGCTGCCTCCCGGAGGCGCCGGGATCCGGCCATGAGCGCCGCGCCCGCGAGGAGAAGCGCGCCGGCGGTGGCCCCGAGCGTGAGCAGGTTGCCAGGGGTACGGCCGGTCATGGCCAGGCGATCGGGGCGCTCGGCGATGGGCGGCGTACCGTCGTCGTCGCCGGCGTCGGGGCTGGAGCTGGAGCTGGCGTCAGGATCGGAATCGCGCTCGGAATCGCGCTCCGGATCGGAATCGGGGTCGGGGTCGTGGCCGGCACTGCGGCCGGTGACCGTGAAGCGGTAGTCGTTGGACTCGCCGACCCACTCCCCGTCGTCACCGTGCCGTTGTACGACGGCGGCGTTGGCGACGACATCGGTGGACCGGGCCCCCGAGGCGAAGGCGAGCCGTACTTTCACGGTGACGGTCTTGCCCGCGGCGACCGTGAATCCGGCGAACCCGTCGCCGAATACGCCGATGTGCTCGTCCGCGTCGGTCTTCTCGAAGCGGACCGAGCGCCAGCGCTGAGCACCGTCGTCGTAGAACTCGAACCGAGCCTGGGCCTCGGCCTTGTCGGACGTGGGTTCGCGGTCGGGGTCGTCGTTGACCATGACGATGACCGGGTGGATGTTGTGGCAGCTCTCGCCGGTCGCGTTGGTGAGCTCGAGGTACCAGTTCCCGAAGCCGCCGCCGGCCTCGTACGTATCCGGGCCGCCGCGCAAGCGGGTGCGAAGGGGGAAATCCGAGGAGTCGGGATCACCGCACGAGGGCTCTTGGTCCGCGCCGGGGACAGGCGCCTTGGCTACGGGCGTCTTGGCTACCGGCGTCTTGGCTACCGGCGCCTTCGCGACGGCCGGCCGGGGAGGCGACGCAGCGTCGGCGAGCGTCGCCGGAGCCATCGTGACTGCCGCGACTCCGAGGGCGATGGCGGGGGCACTGCGCAGTCGCATGGGAGGGCCTTTGCAGATCGCGGAGCGGTCGGGGTCATCCGGTCATGCCCTCATGACCCTGCCAGGAGCACAGCTCCCCACCGCGCACGCCACGACCGCGAGCGGTCATACAGTCCGCTAAATCCCCCCAACGGCCGAGTCGGCACTGCCAGTACCAGTCCCACTACCAGTCCCATTACCAGGAAACGCCACATCCGCATGCCCGAAGAGCGGCGCGAGGACCAACTGCGCGGCCCCGTCGGCGACTCCGCGCCCATCGCCTCCTGCCGCGGCGACCGGCACGGCAGGCGCTCTGCCCTCGCGCCGGGCGAGTTCACTGAGCACCTCCCCCACACCTCGTACGAAAACCCCTTCATGAGCGGCGATGACACGGCCGCCGAGCAGCACGTGGTCGATGTCGAGCAGGCCGACGAGGTTGGCGGCCCCGGCCCCGAGCACCCGCGCTGCCTCGGCGAGGTCGCCGCGGGCGACGGCGGCCAGGCACAACGCCTCAATGCAGCCGCGACCACCACAGCCGCAGACGGGCCCGTCCAGCTGCAGCGTCTGGTGCCCGAACTCACCCGCCCCGGTGCGCGCGCCGCGATAGAGCGCCCCGCCGAGCACAAGTCCGGAGCCGAGCCCCGTACCGAGATGGAGGTACGCGAACGACCCCCCGACGGGACGGGCCCGAAGAGCCAGTCCGAGGGCGGCGGCGTTCGTATCCTTGTCCACGATCACCGGCAGCCCGAGCCGCTCGCTCAGCACGTCCCGCAACGCGAACCCGTCCCACTGCGGAAACCCGGTGACGCGATGCAACACCCCCCGCCCGTGATCAAGCGGCCCGGGCGCGGCCACCCCGACCCCGAGCAGCGCCTGCCGCGCCAAGGGCCGGGACTGGTGAGGGCCCAGTGCGGTGATCTCGCGGGACGCCGCTTCCAGCACCACCTCCGCACCCGCCCCGAAGTCCAGCGGCGACCTCCGCACGGCGACCGTCGTGCCCGCCAGGTCCACCAGGACCGCCGTCAGCTCGTCGCGGTCCAGATGCAGCCCCACCGCGTACCCGGCGTCCGGCACCAGCCGCAGCACCGTGCGCGGCTTGCCGCCCGTCGACGCGCGCCGGCCGGCCTCCACCACCAGACCTTCGGCCCGCAGCCGTGCCGTGATCTTGCTGACGGCCTGTGGCGTGAGGCTGGTGCGCTCGGCGAGCTCCAGGCGGCTGATGCCCGCCTCGCCCGCCGTACGCAGCAGGTCGAGGACCAGCGCCGCGTTGTGGCTGCGCAGCGCCGGCAGGTTCGCGCCCGTATTGCTCCTGTTCACGGACCCATTGTCCACTGCGCTTGCACTTTGGCAACAGCGTTGCTTAAGTGGGAGCCATGACTGGCACCGGCACCGGCACCGACACTCGCGCCAACCCACACGCCCCGCTGCGCGTAGGACTCGTGGGCTACGGCCTCGCGGGCTCCGTCTTCCACGCCCCGCTCATCGCCGCGACCGAGGGCCTCGTTCTCGATACGGTCGCCACCTCGAACCCGGAGCGGCAGGAGCAGGCCCGCGCCCAGTTCCCCGGCGTCCGGCTCGCGGCCTCGCCCGACGAGCTGTGGGCGCGCACGGACGAGCTGGACCTGATCGTGATCGCATCCCCGAACAAGACCCACGTCCCGATCGCCACCGCCGCCATCAAGGCGGGCCTGCCGGTCGTCGTGGACAAGCCGGTCGCCGGCACCGCCGCCGAAGCGCGTGAGCTGGCCGCGCTCGCGGAGGACCGCGGCGTCCTCCTCTCCGTCTTCCAGAACCGCCGCTGGGACAACGACTTCCTGACTCTCCAGCAGCTGATCGCCTCCGGCGAGCTCGGCGACGTACAGCGCTTCGAGTCACGCTTCGAGCGGTGGCGCCCGCAGCTCAAGGGCGGCTGGCGGGAGTCGGGCGACCCGGCGGAGATCGGCGGGCTGCTGTACGACCTGGGTAGCCATGTCGTCGACCAGGCGCTGGTGCTGTTCGGCCCGGCGGTCCGGGTGTACGCCGAGTCCGATGTACGCCGCCCCGGCGCCGAGGCGGACGACGACACGTTCATCGCGATCACGCACGCGAACGGCGTGCGCTCGCACCTCTACATGAGCGCCACCACCGCCCAGCTCGGCCCGCGCTTTCGGGTGCTCGGTTCGCGCGCGGGCTATGTGAAGTACGGCCTGGACCCGCAGGAGACGGCGCTGCGCGAGGGCAGGCGGCCCGGGGCGGACGGGAACTGGGGCGAGGAGCCGGAGGCGGATTGGGGGCGCATCGGCGCGGGCGAGTCCCCGGCGACGGGCGGCGGCAGCCCGGTCCCGACGCTGCCGGGAGACTACCCGGCGTACTACGCGGCCGTAGCCACCGCCGTACGCGCGGGCACCGCTCCCCCGGTCACCGCGGCGCAGGCGGCAGCGGCACTCGACGTACTGGAGGCGGCGCGCCGCTCGGCCCGCGAGGGCGTAACGGTGGAGGTCCAGTCATGACGTCCACGCCCACCGAACTGCTCACCGATCTGCTGACCGAACTGGTCGCCCAGGAACGCCGGCTGGTCCTCCCGCGCTTCACCCACGAGGACGCGTGGGCCCTCGGCAGCCTCCTCGTCGACCTGGCGCGCGAGCGCGACGCACCGGTGGCGATCGACATCCGACGGGGCGCGCAGCAGCTCTTCCACTGCGCGCTGCCGGGGTCGAGCGCGGACAACGACGCGTGGATCGACCGCAAGCGCCGGGTCGTGGAACGGTACGCGGAGAGCTCGTACCTGGTCGGCACCCGCTTTCGAGCCAAGGGGACGACGTTCGAGGACTCGTCCCGCCTGGACCCGGACGTGTACGCGGCGCACGGCGGCGCGTTCCCGATCGCGGTGGAGGGCGCGGGCGTGATCGGCACGGTCACGGTCTCCGGCCTCCCGCAGGCGGAAGACCACGCGCTGGTGGTGGAGGCCCTGGAGCGCTTCAGCTCCTGAGCCAGAGGCCGGGCCCCCGGACGCCCCACGGGCGTTTCCTCAAACGCCGGACGGGCTGAGTTCTGCGGCCAGGGCCGCAGAACTCAGCGCCTGTCCGGCGCTGTCCAGCCCGGCAAGGGCCGCCGCCTACGCGTCCTTCAGCTCCTGGCGCTGTCGCCCCAGCCCCTCAACCTCAAGCTCAACAACATCCCCAGACCGGAGATACGGTTTCGGCTCCGCCTGCCCCATGGCCACACCCGCCGGCGTACCCGTGTTGATGACATCACCCGGATACAGCGTCATGAACTGGCTGACGTACCGCACGACTTCCCCCACCGAGAAGATCTGATCGGCAGTAGTGCCGTCCTGCTTCAGCTCGCCGTTCACCCACAGCTTCAGACCCAGCGCCTGAGGATCCGGTACCTCGTCCGCCGTCACCAGCCACGGGCCCAGCGGGTTGAACGTCTCGCAGTTCTTGCCCTTGTCCCAGGTGCCGCCGCGCTCGATCTGGAACTCGCGCTCGGAGACGTCGTGCGCGACCGCGTACCCCGCGACATGCGCGAGCCCGTCCTCGGCAGAGTCCAGGTAGCGGGCGGTACGGCCAATGACCACAGCCAGCTCGACTTCCCAGTCGGTCTTCGTGCTGCCGCGCGGTACGAGAACCGTGTCGTCAGGGCCGACGACCGTGTCCGGAGCCTTGAAGAAGATGATCGGCTCGGCGGGTATCGCCGCCCCCGTCTCGGCCGCGTGATCGTGATAATTCAGTCCAATACACACGATCTTGCCGATACGTCCGAGCGGCGGCCCGACCCGAAGCGTCCCGGCCTCGTCGTCGATCACCGGCAGCTCACCACTCGCCGCAGCCACGCGAACCCGGCCGAGCGCCGCCTCGTCGGCGAGCAGGTCACCGTCGATGTCCGTGACGAGGCCCGACAGATCCCGGAGCGTCCCGTCCTGGTCGAGCAGTGCCGGACGTTCGGCACCCGCCGTTCCCACACGCAGCAGCTTCATGGTCAGTCTCCTCTGGTCGAGAGTCACGTTCGGCCCCGGCCGATGGGTGCGGCCATCGGAGGATTGGCTGATCCTCCAAGGTCCGGTTCCAGTCCGCAAGACCCCGTTCACGGACTGGACCGTTACGCGGCAGTAGCAACCGCACTCCCACCAGCCGGAATGTCCCGGTACAGCCACGCCCGCTCGACCGCACTCCACGTGGTGCTGGTGACGACGTACAACGCGGCAGCCAACGGCACCACGGCCACCGTGATGAGCGTCGCGAACGACATCAGCGGCATCACCTTCACCATCGCCCCCATCGCCCCGGCCCCCGGCAGCTGCACTCCGTCCGGGCCCGCGACCGGCATGCCGGGGGAGGCCGCCATCTGCTGCTTCGTACGCCGGTAACTGAACGTGGCCACCGCCGCTACGACCGCGAAGAGCGCGACGTACAACAGCCCCTGCGCCCCGAAGACCCCGCCGTCCGCCAGCGCGTCGGTCCAGCGATCGCCGAGCGGGCTCGCGAAGAGGTTGTGCGTCAGGAGTTCGTTGGCTTCGCCTCCGATCTGCTGGTTCGAGAAGAGGTGGTACATCAGGAAGAACGCCGGCAGCTGGAACAGGCTGGGCAGACAGCCCGAAAGCGGCGAGACCTTCTCCTTGGCGTGCAATTCCAAGATCGCCTTCTGCAGGCGCTCCGGGTTCTTGCCGTGCTTCTTGCGCAGCTCGGCGACCTGCGGCGCGAGCTTGGTGCGGGCCTTCTGGCCGCGGGCCGTCGCCCGCGACAGGGGATGGATGGCGAGTCGTACACACGCGGTGAACAGGACGATCGCGGCGGCTGCGGCGGAAGCGTGGAAGAACGGTTCGAGCAGATCCGCGAGGTGTGCGACCAGGCTGGCGAAAACGGACATGGTGAGCCCTCCGAGGGGTCTCGTCGTGCCGGAAGAGAGACAGATCGGCATTGACGACCCACGAGGGGCGGTGCGTACGCGGGTACGCGAACTACGCGGCGTACTCCAATGAAGCGGCGGTGCGCGCCCCTACGCGGTGGTCGTCAGGAGACGACGACCCGGCGCCCGGGGCCTGGTCCGCCCGCGCGCATCAGGATCACGCTGGGGCAGGAACGCGGTGCGTATCTCCCGGTCCCGTATCGCCGTACGCACCCGTGTGCGCGGCACGGCGGGAACGGAGCGCGCCGCGACGAGCGCGCAGGCCGCGAGGGCGGACCCGGCGGCGGCGGTGGCGGCGAGAGCGACGGCGGCGGAGAAGCTGCCGTTGTCGATGAGGAGGACCTCGGTCACGAGGAAGAGGACAAGACCGACCGTGCGCAACAACCGCGCCGAACAACTGATCATGATCCCCTCCTTCCCAACGACCGACTCTCAGACGAAGACGATGCTACTGCCCGGCACTGACAACGCCCCCGGCCGGTTCCTCTTCCTTCACGCCCGTAGTGACTGACGCACAACGCGGCCACTAAAAGCGTCCGCCAGTAGGGGGCTGGCAATTGGTGGCGACTACTGCTCGGCGCCGGCCAGTTCGGCGTTGGCCCGGGCGGTGACGAGGGTCAGTACGCGGGCGGCGGCCGCCAGGTCCTCGGCGGGGATGTCGCGGTACAGGCGGGCGGCGATCTCGGCGCCGGCGGCGCGGATCTCCCCGCTCAGCGTCCGGCCCGCATCCGTGAGCCGCAGGCGGGACTCCTCGGCGGGCAGGGACTCCAGCAGACCCGAGGCGGTCAGCTCGGCGATCGTCTCCAGTGCCGCCGACTCGTCGATCTTCAGGCGCTCGATCATCTGGGTGACCAGCTGGTCGCGGTCGACGGCATCGCCGCTGCCCGTGACGGCGCCCAGCGCCAGCGACTGCTGGAATGTGGTGCCGCTACGGGCCAGCACGCGCTCCAGGACGGCGCGCGAGGCGTAATGGGCCAGGCCGACGACCTGGCCGTTGACGGCGGGAGCGGGGGTGGCAGGGGCGGTGGTGGACATGACTACTCCTTGGTCGAAGGGTCGAGTGGTACGTCGAGCAGGGCCGCCAGCTCACGGGCGAACACCTTGGTGCGTGCGCCGTCCAGGCCGCCCGTGGGCGCCAGCAGCTGGTCCATCCGCTGCTGGACGATCTCGATCGCTCGTTGGGTGACCTCGCGGCCCTGGTCGGTGAGCGACAGCCGGACCGCCCGCGTGTCGGCGGGGTCAGGGGTGCGCGCGACGAGACCGGCGGCCTCCAGGGCGCGGGCCAGCTTCGAGACGTAGAGCGGTTCGAGGCCGGTGTGGTCAGCGAGTTGGCGTTGGCTGGGCTGCTGCCGGGCCTGCTGCATGCCGAGCAGTGAGGCCAACAGCGAGTACTGGGCGTGGGTCAGGCCCAGCGGGCCGATGGCCCGGTCGACCGCCACCCGCCACTTCATGGAGAGACGCCAGACCAGGAAGCCTGGCGTGGGATTGGGATGTGCTCCGCTCATGGCAGATACAGTACATAGATATTAAGTACATGGCTACTATCGCGACGGTCAGGAACGAGGCCGCGACGGAAGTACCGGATGTTCTCGCTTAGGGCGTCCGCCCGTAGGTCATCGGATTCGGGGACTTCGAGGGCGATGTCCCAGCGGTAGAGGGTCCAGGAGAACTCGACGGGGGCTCTTCGTCGCTCGGTGCAGCGGCGGAGCTTGCCGAAGTTGTTCATCCAGGAGTTCGTGCGCTCGACCACCCAGCGTCCGCCGGCCTGGATCGAGGCCTTCGCGCCGCGCTCGGCGATCCTGCCGATGATCCGCCTGGTGTCGAGATCTTGGTGGACCATGCTGTAGTCGTAGCCGGCGTCCAGACTCAGACACAGCTGCTCGGGCAGCGGCCCCAGAGCCGCTTCCAGGTCGGCGAAGCGGTCGAGGGTGGCGGGCAGCAGGGTGTGGTCGCGGGCGTTGGCCGGCGCCGAGTCGGTGACCAGCGGTATGCCGTAGCCGTCCGTCAACTCCGAGCGTTTCATGCCCAGTTTGGCCCGGTCGACAGGGCTCTTGCCTGCGCAGTCTCCGCCGGATGGCGCCTTGGCGATGCAGCCGTCGGCGGACAGCTGGTCGAGTTCGAGGCCAATCATCTGGTCGTAGCAGGCGAGCACGCGCAGACGCAGGCTCTCCATGACCCCAGTGGCGATCCACTCGTCGCGGCGGCGGCGCAGGGTGGTGGCGGGCCACAGGTGGTCGGCCACCCGCTCGTATCCGCAGCCGTAGACCAGGACCTGCACCAGGCGGTCGAAGACCACCCCGTCACTGATGCGCGGGTTGTGGCAACCCCACGGAGGCCGCTCCTCGCGAGCGGGAAGCAGTGCGAGGAACTGGTCGCGGATCGGGTCGAGAATGCATGAGGGACGGCGGGCACGGACCCCCCGGTGATCATGAAGCGTAGAGAACTCCATGATCGGGCGAATCGTGCCTGCCCTGTTACTGCCGCTCAGCTCCGCACCTACTGGCGGGCCCTCTAAGTTCCAAGGACCTGGCGCGGTCGCATCGATGCCAACTTTCCCCAGACCACCAGCCGGTACTTGGAGGTGTACTCGGGCGTACAGGTCGTGAGCGTCAGGTAGTAGCCGGGAGCGGTGTAGCCGATGTCCGTGCGCACATTGCTCCGGGGCACCTTCGCGATCACCCCCCTGTCGCGCGCGGAAGTCTGGGCGAGCCCCTTATCCACGACGTACGTAAAGACAGCGTCCCGCGTCTCGACCGTCACCTCGTCCCCGGCGCGCAGCCGGTTGATGTAGCGGAACGGCTCCCCGTGCGTATTGCGATGTCCGGCCAGCGCGAAGTTCCCGGCGCGGCCAGGCTGCGCGGTCTGCGGATAATGCCCGACGTACCCCTTGTCGAGTACGCCGCCCTTGCTGACGCCCTGCGCGACGGGCGCGGTCACGCCGAGGCGCGGGATGCGGAGGATGGCGTACGCCTGATCCCAGCGGGGAGGCGACGGCGTACGGTCGCCGGCACGCGCCCGGGGCGTATCGCCACCACCCCCACCCCCCTCAGGCACCTCACCATCACCGGAGGTCCCGCCATCCGGCGGCACCTCCTCCGACGGCACCTCGGGCGGCGTCGGAGGAGCCGCCTCCCCCCTGCTCCCCTCCCACTGCCTCTCCAGCGCCTGGACCTTCCGCTCGGCGCCGTCCCGGGCCTGCCGGTTGGTCCACCACAGCTGATGTACGACGAGGAGCAGCACGACGACTCCGAACGTCACCGCGGCCTCCGCACCCACCCACAGCCCGCGCGCGGCCACCGCACGCCCCCGGGAGGCGCCCTGCACCACCACCGGAATCCGCCTCTGCTCCCGCTCCCACACGGCGGGCACGATAGGCCTTCCCCCGACAACTCTCCAGAGCCGCGTCCGTCACGTCCGTGCTCCGCCGCCCCGGGCTCTCTCACCCGCACCCCGTACAGCAGTACGGTGTGGTGCATGCGCCCCGACACGCCTGCCGATCACGCCGATCACACCGCCGAAGCCGAGCGCCTGCTGCGTACCGCGGCGCAGTATCCCGAGGACCAGGAGCCGCTGTACCTCCAGGCCGCGGCCCACCTGGAGCTGTCCGGCGACCGCGCCCGCGCGGCGACGCTGTACGACCACCTCCTGGCGAAGGCCCCGGACAACCCACCCCTGGTGAAGGCCCTGAAGGCGGCCAACCTGTGGGAGTACGGCCACGAGGCGGAGGCCCGCGCGATCATCGACGGCATCCGCGCCGCGGCCCCGCGCGAGGCGGCACCGTGGGAGATCATCGCGGAGGCCCTGGAATCCCACGACGAGCTCCACGCCGCCCACGACACGTTCAACACCGCACTGACGCTCCTCACGGACCCGTCGGAGGAGATCCCGTACGGAGCCCGGTCCCTCGTGACCGGCCGCCACCGCGTACGCCGCATGCTGGGTCTGCCGCACGACGAGTGGGACATGGTGGCGGACACCATGCACGCCGGCCCCATCCCCCTGGACGAGCTGCACGACCCGAAGCGGCTGTGGGCGCTGGGCTCGGACAACCCGGCGGAACTCCAGGCCGAGATCGCCCGCCTGCGCGCCGAGCTGGGCACGTACCGCACCGCGCTCTCCCGCCCGTTCCCGGTGGCGATGCTGCACTGGCCGGAGGACGAACTGCGCGAACTCCTGACGGCGTACCCGGCCCTGACGACGGACTACCCCACCCACGCGGCCCACCTCACCGCGATCGAGTCGTCGCTCCGCGACCTGTCCTCAACAGGAACCCAGAACCTGGGCATCGTAAGAGGCACAGTCCCCTCCTACGAGGCATTCGCAGCCTCAGAATCAGCGTCCCCCGGCGACGCCTCCCTCCTCCCCCAGTACGCCACAACCCTGGCAGCCCGAGGCCGAGCAACCCCCTGGCCCCCACCCCGCAACGCCCCGTGCTGGTGCGGCTCTTCGGTCCCGTACCGCGACTGCCACGGCACCCCCAACCTCCCATAAGCCTCCCCGCAGTGATCGATGCCCTAGGTGACCAGCGTCGTCGCTGTCGCACGCCCAAGACCTCCACACGGCTATAGGGCAGCTGAGCGCACCCGCACCCGCCGAACACCCGCGTGGTTGTCAGTGGCTGCTGTTAGAACTGGGCTGCATCGGAACATTGACCAAGGGAGTGGCCGTGGAAGACTCGGGGGATCTCGCGCGCCCTGTTGCTGGGGTGTACGAGGAGCTCATCACCCACCGCTTGCAGGGCCAGATCGATGGGCTCGAAGCAGCAGGGTGGAAGGCCATCGAGGCGGAAGTCAGTGAAGAGTCCTCTCCTCACGTCCTCGCCCGTCACGTCGGCAAGGCCATACAGCGGGCCTTGCGGCAACTCCCCCATGACAAACAGGTCGCTGCGGCCAACCAAATTATGAGCTCGCTGGCGACCAGTCAGGATGTCGCTGGAGCAGTGGAGAGTATCGCTGATGGGCCACGTCAGCTGTTGTCTCTGGCTGAGCAGAAGGCCCCTGGCGTCTATGCTCTACGTCCGCTCACGCCCCTGTCCGAAACGTCGCTGATTACCAATTCGCCAGGCGAGTTGAGCTTGGGGAGCGAGTTGCGGGCCGAGCTCGCTACCGCGGACCGGATCGATCTCCTGTGCGCGTTCGTGAAGTGGTACGGATTGCGAGTGCTCGAAGACTCCTTGCTGGCCGCTAAGGAGCGCGGCGTCCCACTTCGCGTCATCACCACCACGTACATGGGGGCCACCGATCGGCACGCCCTTGATCGATTGGTCCGTGACTTCGGCGCTGAGGTAAAGGTCAACTACGAGATCCGCTCGACACGGCTGCATGCCAAGGCGTGGCTGTTCCGGCGCAACACTCGCTTCGATACTGCCTACGTCGGAAGCTCGAATCTTTCCAAGGCAGCGTTGCTCGATGGCTTGGAGTGGAACGTACGTCTGTCGTCTGTCGCCACACCTGCGGTGCTCAATAAGTTCGAAGCCACCTTTGACGCTTACTGGAGCGAGAGCGCCTTCGAGTCTTACGATCCCGACCGTGACGCAGCACGTCTCGACGAGGCGCTGGCTCAGGCCGGCGGGACGCGTGCGCCCGACGACCGCAAGATCAGCCTTTCCTCGCTGGAAATGCAGCCGTTCCCCCATCAGCGCGACATGCTGGAGCGCCTTCGCGTTGAGCGTGAAATCCATGGTCGAGACATGAACTTGCTGGTTGCGGCCACGGGGACCGGCAAGACAGTCATGGCTGCGCTGGACTACAGGGCTCTGCTCCGCGAGCACGGCAGAGACCTTCGACTGCTGTTTGTAGCCCACCGTAAGGAGATCCTTAAGCAGTCCCGGCGCACGTACCGAGCGGTGCTCGACGACGCATCCTTCGGAGAATTGCTGCACAGTGGCGAGCTCCCGCGGGACTGGAAACACGTTTTCGCCAGCGTTCAATCCCTGACGGATCAGCGCCTGGAGCAGCTCGCTCCTGACCACTTCGATGTGATCGTCATCGATGAGTTCCACCACGCAACGGCGAACACATACCGCCGCGTTATCAGCCATTTCAAGCCCAAGCAGCTTCTGGGCCTGACTGCCACCCCGGAACGCATGGACGGGCAGAACGTCCAAGATGAGTTCTTCGATGGTCGCATAGCTGCGGAGATGCGCCTTTGGGAGGCGCTCGAGAACGATCTGCTGTGTCCCTTTCACTACTTCGGCATCCCTGACGGTACTGATCTCACCACTCTGGCCTGGCAAAAGGGTGCATATGATCAGAGCGAGTTGGGGAACGTGTTCACTGGCAACCACGCCCGTGCGCGCCTGGTAGTCAAGGCAGTCCAGCGCAAGGTCTCCAACGCAGGTGCCATGCGCGCGCTGGGCTTCTGCGTGACCAAGGCCCATGCCCACTTCATGGCCGACTTCTTCCGACAGGCTGGTTTCCAGGCCAAGTCTCTGGACAGCGACTCGTCCCCGAGCGAGCGGGACACAGCCCTCGAGGAGCTGCGCGCCGGGAAGCTTCAGGCCATCTTCTCGGTGGACCTCTTCAACGAGGGACTTGATATCCCGGACGTTGACACGATCCTCCTATTGCGCCCCACAAACAGCGCCACGATCTTCCTCCAGCAACTGGGGAGAGGCTTGCGGCGCACGGAGACGAAGCCGGTACTGACCGTACTCGACTTCATCGGTCAGCACCGAGCAGAGTTTCGCTTCGAGGAGCAGTTCCGCGCGCTTACGAACCTGACTCGCAACCGTCTCATAGATCACATGGAGCGCGACTTCCCTCAGCTCCCATCCGGCTGCCAGATCATCCTGGAGGGCAAGTCCAAGGAACTCGTCCTCAGCAACATCCGTACACAGCTGAAGACCGACGTCAGAACGCTTACCAAAGAAGTCAAGGACTACAGCGAGACGGGCCTCTCTCAGTACCTCAGAGAGAGCCGGCGGGAGATCAAAGAACTCTATAAGGGCAACAACTCCTGGACGCGTGTGCTGCGTTACGCCGGGCTCTGTACCGAGCCCATGCCAGACGGCGAAGAAGAACTTCTCAAGCGCGCCCACGCTTTCCTGCATGTCGACGACCCCGAGCGCGCCCAGCTGTACACCCGCCTGCTCGCAGATGACGCTCCGCTCTACAAGACTCTGGATGCAACCCAGCAGGGCTACGCGCGCATGCTCTTCTACACGCTCTGGGACAAGGGCGGCGGCTTCACCAGCTACCAGCAAGGCCTCTCTTCGCTCTACGAACAGAAAGCGTTGCGCAGTGAGATCCGGCAGGTACTAGCCCATGTACTCGAGCAGGCCGACCACTTCCCGCTCCGCCTTGAAGGCCCTCACGCCGGGCTGCCTCTGAACGTTCACAGCTCTTACAACCGCTCGGAGATCCTGGCTGCACTTGGCGTAGCCCGACTTGGTGGCCAGATGCCAGGCTCCTTCGCCCAGGGAGTGGCCTGGGCCGAAGAACTCAACACTGACGCCTTGCTGATCACGCTGGAGAAAAACGAGAAGGACTTTTCCCCCACCATCCGGTACAAGGACTATGCCAGGAGCCCAACGCTCTTCCATTGGGAGTCTCAGAGCACTACGGCGGAGAACTCCCGTACGGGGCTGCGCTATCAACAGCATGCGGAACGAGGCAGCCACATACTGCTCTTCATGCGGCGCTACAAGGAAACCGATATCGGCAAGGCTCAGCCCTGGATGCTGCTGGGCCCCGCCGAATACGTCGAGCACGAGGGAAGTAAGCCCATGGGGATCATCTGGAAGCTCCGCCACGAGCTCCCGGCCGACGTCTGGACCTACTCGGCGATTGCCGCCGGTTAGCAGCTTTACCCCTCTATCTTCCAGAATCGGCGATGAGCCCGGACGAATCTCTTCTGTATCCGGTGATCTCCCACAGTCAGCAATCTCACGCCCCGTGCGGCTGGACCGTCAGCAAAGCGGTCCACGACCTTCAGGTCGTCGGTGAGATAGATCGCACCGCGGTCCAGCCGTATGTGGCAATTGGGGCACAGACACAAAACGTTGCCGTCAACATCCGGTCCGCTACTGGGCTTGCCGAGCGCCTGAATGTGAGCGCCCTCTGCATAGCTCACGCCATCCGCCCCAACGACCAGCGGAAGCCGACATATCTGACACGTATGCCCGTACCAGCGCTTCACCCGGCGCGCCACCGCAGTATCTCGGACGATTCGGTCAACGGTGGTGGTCACTCGGGGCGCCATCCCATCGAGCATGTCCTGGACCTGCTGCTCAATGGGCGTCAACTCTTGCCGATTAATCTCCAGTCGGCGAAGCTTGAACCGGCAGACCTGAAATCCCTCCACACCCGTTTCTTTCCACTCTTCGATAACCTCGTACAACCCGTCGTAGCGATAGCCTTTAACGGGTGAGTAGTCCTTTTCACCTCGATAACCTCGGATCACGCGAATCGGGTGGCCTTTTATGCGACTCCGCCGCAGTCCAGCGTTCCCAGGGTTCCCCCAACTCTGGTCCTCGACCTGCCGCTTAGTCGACCTGTCTTGGCCACCAGCGCCTGTGTAGAGAACCTCGTCCCAAAGGTCGAGATCGTCCGCGTAGCCCTTGTTGAGCACGATCGCGTCAGCAGCTTGCTCCTCGCCGCCGTCAAGCCCCCAGGAGATCCCCGCCTCTCCCTCCTTGTGGAGCTTCGCGGCCTTGACCTCCCGGCGCGAGTCGAAGTGCGTACCAGGGAGAACCCCACCCACGTGTCCGAAGACAGCTCTATATGCAGCCATACGAACATGCTGCCGATCGAGTGACCGTCTTCCATCACATTGGTCACGCCTGCGATCTCAGGCGTCTGAAATTGACCAAGGAATGGCCAGGAATGGCCTATCCGCCCGGGCAATCGCTGGCCACGACACCGCCCTGCCGGGCAGCGCCCCTCACGCAGTCTCCCCCGTCTCGCACTCGAAGTGCATCTGCGCTCGGTCGAGGGCCTCGTCCGGGTCGCATCCATGGGCGTGTAGCCAGTGGAGGAGGTCGGCGATCAGGTTGATCGTCGCCCCCTCCGCCACAGCCAGTCCGAGCGGGCGCGTCGCGTCGCGGGTGGGGTCTGTAGCCCCGTGGTAAACAGCCAGGAATGTCTCCGCCCTTGCCACACGGCGGCCCCCCGTGTGACCCGTTGGCGCAGTGAGGGCCGTGGGTAGTTCGCACCACGTCACCTTTGAGTCGGCGCGCAGGATGACGCCCCAGCGGTCCGTGATTGCATCAATGATCGCCATCCCCCTACCCGACTCGTCGCCGTCCGTGGCCTCGAGCAGCGTGGGCAGTGTGCGCGCGTCTGGGTCTCGGACTTCCATGCGGAGTCGCGTGCCGGCCATGGAGACGGCGAGCGTCGTTGGCGTTCCCGGACCTACGTGAGTCAGGACGTTGGTGACCAACTCAGTCACGCATAGCTGCGCGACGTCCGTCAGTTCGGACAGCCCCCACAGCCTCAGGTGCAGGGCTAGCACCCGTCGTAGCCCGCCCAGCTCCTCAGCCTCCGCAAGGAAGGGCAGCTCCCATGCTTTCCTCGGAATCTCGCACTGACATTCAGGCATGACGACAGCCCTCACTTTCACGAGCGTGCGATTGCGTGGTGCAGCTGAACCCACACACAGCGTGACAGTGAAACTCTCAATTTGGAACTCTCATTTTTGGGCTCAGGGAGCATGTCCCATCCGTGGGCGCCCCGGGCGTGCGCCGTCTTGCCCGTACCGCCCCGAGCCGTGCACGCTCGGGGAGATCGACATGAAGGGCCACGACCATGCCAGTTGGACCGACTACCCGCAGGCGCCAACTCGGCGCGGACTTGCGTCGACTGCGTGAGCGCAAGGGACTCTCGCTCGAGGAAGCCGGAGCGCTCGTCGGCATCTCAAAGGCCACGCTGAGCCGTTATGAAACGAAGGGCGGAACGGTCAAGTGGCCAGCCGTACATGCTCTTTGTCGCGAGTACGACGCATCAGAAGAGGAGCGCCAGACTCTCGTCGAGCTGGCCAAGGAAGCCAAGATCCGCGGATGGTGGCGGTCTCTTGCTGACCCGATCCCTGAGTCCATGAACCTCATGCTGACCCTCGAGGACGAGGTCATCCGCGAGGACCACTACTCCTGCATGTACGTCCCAGGCCTGCTCCAGACGCGCGGGTACGCCGAGGCCGTGCATCGCGCTTCCGAGATGCGCTGCACCGAGCAGGAGATTGCGCACATGGTCGACATCCGCATGAAGCGGCAGGAGCTTCTGGAGCGGGAGGACCCGCCACACATTTGGGCCGTGGTCGATGAGGCGGTCATGCGCCGCATGGTCGGTGGGCGGGACATTATGCGTGAACAACTCCGGCACATGCAGGAACTGGCCAAGCGTCCTCACATCACGATCCAGATACTGCCGTTCGCCAGCGGGGCTCACGCAGCAGCCGTCGGAAGCTTCGTGATTCTCGGAGGCCAGGCACCTGAGCTCGACGTGGTGTACGTCGACATCATCGGTGGCGGCCTCTTCATGGAGAAGCCCGAGGAACTCGAACGCTATAAGTTGGCGTTCCAGTACTTGCAAGCCCAGGCGTTGGACCTCAACGCCTCAACTGCATTCCTGAACCAGGCTTCCGAGGAGCTTTGATGGATCACGAAGGCATCCGCTGGGTCAAGTCCTCGTACAGCGGCGGCAGCGGGACTGAGTGCGTTGAAGTGGCGGTCCTCGTAGGGCGTACCGCCGTGCGTGACTCGAAGGTGTCAGACGGGCCACAGGTCGCGGTACGGAGCGGTGCCTGGGCGGGTTTCATCCATGCGGTGCGGCGCGGGGAGCTTGGCGCCGGCTAGCGTCAAGCGGCCCTACCCGGCCGAGAGGTTGGGCGGCTCATGGCAATGGCGGTCTCGCCGCTTGGTGCGGCGAGACCGCCATCGACTGGTGGCTACGAGCTGTGGTGGTGCTTGTTCAGGGTGGCCAGGAGCAGGTTCGGGTTGGGCGGGGTGATGAAGTACGACGCGCTGGGGACGTAGACCGTCTTGCCTCGGACCGCCACGGAGGTGGGGTTCGCCAGGCCGTCCTCCGCGGTGAGTGCGATGGAGTGCGTGCCGTTGGGGCGTACTACGGCGACCTCGCTGGTCGCGATCAAAGCCGCCAGGACCGTGTCGTCATGCTTGGGGAAGGCGAAGGCGAAGTCGTCAATCGCGGTCAGGCCGGTGGCCCTGGTCTGGATCGGGCCCGCGGAGCCGTTCGGCTTCACCGGGATGCGCAGCAGCGTGCCCTTGTCGGTGTTGGACACCCACACGGCGCCGTTGCGCAGCTGGAGGCCGTTGGCGCCGACTCCCACGGCCGGCGGCGGCAACGGCTGGAGCTTGCGGCCCGTGGCCCATGCCTTCGGCTTGACGCAGCCGCGGGTCGGGTGGGCCTTTGTTGGTACGCGCCACACCGTGCCGTTGATCGAGTCGGCGGAGTACAGCACGCCGCGCTTCTCGTCGAGCGCGAGGCCGTTGGGGAAGCCCTGCTTCGGCAGGCACGCGATCTGCTTGGCCGTGCCGTGCTTCGGGTTGACGCGCCAGACGCCCGTCAGCTTGGTTCCGGTGGCGTAGTTGACGTACAGCGTCCCGTCATGCGCCCGTGCGATGCCCACCGTGACCGCTGCGCCGACGATCGGGGTGGTCGGGTTCGCCACGGCGGGGAGCTCGGCGATGATCCGCGGCTCGTGGTGCGGGGAGAGGCGGGCGACCTGCCGGGCGAAGGCGAACGAGACGTTGGCGGAACCGTCGGGTTCGAGGGCGATGCTTTCCGGGGTCTGGCCTGCTTCGAAGTCGAAGTGTTCGACGACGCGCGGGTCCGTCAGCGTCGGCTCGTGGGCGGAGGTGGGCGCCGACGCGAGCGCCGCGAGAGCGACGGCGGCCGTGGCGATACCGGCCAACCGTGGGAAGCGGGGCAGGCGGGACAAGCGAGGCATGGGGCTCCTCCGGCTGTGCACGAGGTACGGGTGACAAGGAAGCCAGAAGAACATGATGGTTCGTCAGCTGGTGTGCGCCGGTCCCTCGCGGGCCGATAAATCGCCCGTGTGGCCGAAAGCTGCGCGAGCTGGGCGATCGCGGTTCGGTGTACGGGTGAACGCACGCGGGGGGCTGCGCGTACTACTGGGCAACTCCCCCATTTGCTGGGCGCGTGACCGACGACAGGCGGTTGCGCGCCCAGCGCGCGTGTGCCGGGTGGTGCGCATCGCCTCGGCCGCCGGATGCGCGAAGCCGGCGGACCCTCCCTCCGGAGAGTCCGCCGGCTCTGCCCGCCCCTGGGCCCTCTGGTCCGTGGGCTAGAAGACGCTTACTCCGTACGCGCTCAGCGCCTCCGTCACCGGCTGAAAGAACGTCGTACCGCCCGACGAGCAGTTGCCGCTGCCGCCCGAGGTCAGGCCCAGCGCCGTGCTGCCCGCGAACATGGCGCCGCCGCTGTCGCCCGGCTCGGCGCAGACGTTGGTCTGGATCAGGCCGTAGACGACGTTGCCGCTCCCGTAGTTGACGGTCGCGTTGAGGCCGGTCACCGTGCCGCCGCGAAGGCCCGTGGTGCTGCCGCTGCGCTGGACGGCCTGGCCGACGGAGGCGTTGCCGGCGGCCGTGATGTCGCGGTACGAGCCGTTGTAGAGGTAGACCCGGCCGTCGGCGGCGGCGGAGTTGGAGTGGCGGATGATGCCGTAGTCGTTCGTCGGGAAGCTGGAACCGGCAGTGGAGCCGAGCACCGTGGTCTTGGCGGAGTTGGTGTACCAGGTGCTGGTGTTGTTGGTGCAGTGGCCGGCGGTGAGGGCGTAGTACGTGGTTCCGCTGCGGACGTTGAAGCCGAGCGAGCAGCGGCCGGTGCCGCTGTAGATGGCCTGGCCGCCCGCTATCAGTTCGTTGAAGGTGCCGGGGGTGCGCTTGATCTCAAGCGCACCGGCACGTTCGCCCGCCGCCTTCTTGATCTTCGCGATCTCGGCGGCCGAGACGGTGCTGTCCGCCGTGACGACGAGCTTGCCCGAAGCCTTGTCCGTGTACCAGGCCGTGCCCGCCACGTCCGCGCCGAGCACGGCGTCGCCCGTTTCGGCGAGCTGGGCGGCGGTGGCGGCGGTGGCCCGTCCGTCGTCGGTCGGTTCGGCGGCGGCGATCGGCGTTGCAAGCGCGGAGACGGTCAGCAGAGTCGATGCGACGGCGATCAGCCGTGCACGTCTCGCGACGCCGCCGAGGGGAGACAGGCGCTTGAAGTTCACTACATCCTCCGGTGGGGGATCCCAAGGGCCCGCTGGGTGGGCAGGCCCGTCAGTACGCCGATGCAGGAGCCACGACCATCCGTAGCGGTCATGATCCTGACAAGCGGCGGCTGCTAGGAATCCTGGCGGTCCGGTTGAACCTTCTACAAGGGCGTCTTTCGGTCGCTCTACGCGCGTCCACCGCCGTCAGGCTTTGTGAGTCGTCAGGGAGTTGACGGTGACGCCTTATGGTCCCCGGTGGCTGCGGAGAAGTGGCGACCTGGCCGAGCCGCCACCGTGAGTGCGTCGGCATGCGCGATTCGTTTGCTGATCCGCTATCAACTGACCGGAGAGTCAGGAGCGGCGACGGCCTGTGCGGCAGCCCGGTCTCCGGCGGCGGAAGGCGTGACTCCTCTTTCCGCTGCTCAAAGGTGCCGAATAACGAACGCCCCGTCACCCGCCGTGCCGCGGCGCGTCCCCGCGCCCAGCAAGGCAGCGCTCCCGCCTCCGTACCGATGTCGTGGCTTCTGCACACGTGCCCCCTCCGTCCCGGGCATCCCACTGGACCTCCTCCGTCCCGTACCGCCCCAAGCGCAACCGCCCAATCGCTCCAGCGCCGGGTCCGACCGCACCCGCGACCGCACCCGCGGCCGGAGCAGGCACCGCACGGCGTTATCAGGAGATACCTACCATTCACCCACGCAGCGCGCCTGTCCGGATCCGACCGGCGACCCGCCCACTTCCCTCAGGCCCGCGCTAACCGCCCACCGCATGCGACACCGTGTAGATCACCAGCCCCGCCAGCGCCCCCACCACCGTGCCGTTGATCCTGATGAACTGCAGGTCCCGGCCGATGTGCGCCTCGATCTTCTTCGACGTGTGCTCCGCGTCCCAGCCCGCCACCGTGTCGCTGATCAGCGAAGTGATCTCGGTACGGTACGTCGTCACCACGTACACCGCCGCGCCCTCCAGCCACCCCTCCAGCTTCCCCTGCAGCCGCTCCTCCGACGCCAGCCGCGCGCCCAGCGAGATGAGTGAGGCCCGTACCCGCAGGCGCAGTTCGCTCTGCTCGTCCTCCGCCGCAGAAATGATCATCGCCCGTACGGACGCCCAGGCCGACGCGATCACGTCCTGGACCTCCCCCCGCCCCAGGATCTCCGACTTCAGCCGCTCCACCTTCGCCCGCGTCTCCGCGTCCGACTGGAGGTCCGACGCGAAGTCCGTCAGGAAGCGGTCGATCGCGCCGCGTGCCGGATGGTCCGGCTCGTCGCGCATCTCGGAGATGAAGCGCAGCAGCTCCTTGTAGACGCGGTCGCCGACCTTCCGGTCCACGAAGCGCGGCGTCCAGCCCGGCGCCCCGCCCTCGATCGCCTCCATCACCGAATCCCCGTGGAGCACCAGCCACGCATAGGCGCGCGTGCAGATGAGGTCCACGGCCCGGTCGTGCGCGCCGTCCGCGACGATGTTCTCCAGGGCCGCTCCGATCCCCGGCGCGATCTCCGCCGCGTCCGCGCGCCGCGTGATCGCCTCGCCGACGACCGCCTGGACGTCGGAGTCGCGCAGGACAGTCAGCGCGCCGCGCAACGCCGTGGAAAGTTCCTCCGTCACGCGGTCGGCGTGGGCCGGCTCCGCCAGCCAGGCGCCGACACGGCTGCCGATGCCGATGGCGCGCAGACGGGTGCGTACGACGTCCTCGGAGAGGAAGTTCTCGCCGACGAAAGAGCCGAGCGTCGTGCCCAGCTGGTCCTTCTTCGTCGGGATGATCGCGGTGTGCGGGATGGGCAGGCCCATGGGGCGTTTGAAGAGAGCCGTTACGGCGAACCAGTCCGCCAGCGCGCCCACCATGCCAGCCTCGGCCGCCGCCGCGACGTACGCCGGCCAGCCGCCGATCCCCGACTTCTCCGCCCAGGTGGCGAGTACGTAGACGATCGCGACCAGGAGCAGCAGCCCGGTCGCCGTCGCCTTCATACGGCGTACGCCCTGGCGCTTCTCCTCGTCGGCCGCGCTGTACGCGAAGGGCGGGAGCGGGGCGGCCGGTGACCGGGAAAGCTCCTGGTCAGACGTGCCGTCAGGTCCCGTCGTCTTACGATCCATCCGCTCCACCCGTCAGCCTCGCACGCGCCGGCACGCACCATCTCGTACGTGCCATCTCGTACGCACCATCTCGTACGTATTTTCCCTACCTGACCTACTCCTGGAACGCACCGGGAGTTCCCGACGTCTACCAAGGCGGTGCAATGCCGCATCATTGGAGTGAGTTCGAACGGAGCCTCGGGCTCCCCGCGCCCGAGGAGATACACCGAGCATGACCAAGCGCAACGGTTATGCCTTGCTCGCCGCGCTCGCCGCGGTGGTGGTCCTCATCTCAGGGGCCATATTCGCCGGAGCGACGCTCGGCGGTCACGGCCCTGACGACACCACAGAGGCCAGCCCCCGTACGCCGCTCCGTTCCGCGGCCCCCGCCACCTCCGCTTCCTGGATCGGCACCTGGTCCACCGCGCCCGCCCTCGCCGAGCCGGGCACGGAGCAAGGCTTCCCCGGGCGTTCCATTCGTAACGTCGTGCACACCAGCATCGGCGGCAGCAGCGCCCGCATCACCCTCTCCAACCTCTTCGGCGTACAGCCGCTGCACATCACGCACGCCTCGATCGCCGTCGCCGCCACCCCCGGCGCCCCGACCGCCGCCCACGGCACCATGCGCCGCCTGCTCTTCGGCGGCTCCCCCTCGGTCCTGATCCCGCCCGGCGGACAGGTCGTCAGCGACCCGGCGCCGCTGAAGGTGCCGTACGACGCGGACCTGCTCGTCACCACCTACTCCCCCACGCCCAGCGGCCCGGTGACCCACCATCCGCGGGCCCGCCAGACGTCGTACGTCGCGGAAGGCGACCGTACGGAAGACCCGCTCGGCGACGCCTACACCGGGCAGACGCCGTACTGGCGCTACCTCACCGCCGTCGACGTCCTCAGCGGCAACGCCGAGGGCGCGGTCGTCGTCATCGGCGACTCCATCACCGACGGCGTCACCTCGACGGCCGGCGCGAACCGCCGCTGGACGGACGTCCTCGCCGACCGCCTCGACGGACGCTACGGCGTCCTCAACCAGGGCATCAGCGGCAACCGGCTGCTCAGCGACGGTACGGGCCCGAGCGGCCTCTCGCGCTTCGACCGCGACGTGCTCTCACGCTCCGGCGCCAAGGCGGTCGTCATCGTCCTCGGCATCAACGACATACTGCGGCCGCCGCACGAGCTCGACGCGGCGCGCATCACGGCAGGCCTCGAACAACTCGCGCGCCAGGCACGGGCACGCGGCCTGCGGGTCATCGGCGCGACGGTGATACCCTTCGAGGGGACGCGGGCGCACACGCCGCAGCTCGAAGCGGTGCGGGACAGCGTCAACGAGGCGATCCGTACGCGCGACATCTTCGACGCCGTCGTGGACTTCGACCGGGCGCTGCGCGACCCGTACGCCCCGGACCGGCTCCTTCCGGCGTACGACTCGGGCGACCACCTGCACCCGAGCGACGCGGGCTACGAGCGCATGGGCATGGCGTTCGACCTCCGGAGCTTGAACAGGGGAACGGACGCTGCCGGGGTGTGAGCGCGGCTCGACCGGGCCGCAGTCGAGCCCCTCGCGGTCAATCGGACCCGGAACCGGAACCGGACCAGGAATCAGACCCGGACTCTGACTCGGCCCCGGACGAGGAGTCGGAACCGGACTTGGAACCGGACCCGGACTTGGAACCGGACCCGGACTTGCGCGCGGACTTGGACCCAGCCCCAGACCCAGCCCCGGACCCCGGACCCGACTCCGCCTTCTTCGCCAGCTTCTGCTGCCTGCGCGCCTCCTTGAGGCGCTGCTTCTCGGCGCGCGTGACCTTGCGCTCCACACCGACCCCGCCCATCAGGGCGAACCCGGTGACCGTCACGCGCGGCGAGTCCGGCGCCACCCGGTTGTCCGCCTCCGGCACGCCCTTCGCCGTCACGTCGGCGAAGCCGCCCATGATGCCGACGCCCTTGACCTGCACGTCGAGGCCCGGCGGCACCGTCACCTGGATGCCGCCCATGATGGTGAAGCAGCGGATCACGACCTCGCGGTCCTCGAAGCGCGCCTCGCGCAGGTCGATCTCGCCGCCGGCCATCATCGCGAACGCCGTGAACCTCCGGCCCACCGTCCACGTCCCCTTGCGGCCGAAGCCGCCCCAGAAGGCGAACGCGCCCCTCGACGTCGCCGGGCCGCCGATCCGGGCCGGCCAGGAAACCCGCGCACCTGAGGCGGACGGGGAGGCGAGCGCGGCCGAGCTGCCGCCCGGTGCCGGCAGGTCGCGGACCAGCGGCTCGAGATCACCGTGCGTACGGGCCTTGTAGACGGCATCGAGACGCTGGTTGAACTCCTCCATATCCAGCCGCCCCTCGGCGACGGCGTCACGCAGCACCTCGGCGACTCGATCACGCTCCGCGTCAGAAGCGCGCATTTCCGGAACTTCACTGGCCATGGCGATCAGACTAGTCAACTCGAGCCGAACGACCCAGTGTTCAGAGCGCCGACCGGTCCGCGTACATCTTCGCGATCACGGCCTCGATGTCCGGCTCCCGCACCGACAGATCCACCAGCGGATACCTCTGCGCCACCGCCGCCACCAGCGGCGCCGCCGAAACCGACGCCGGGAACGCCAGCCACTGCCTCGGCCCCTCCACCTTCACCACCCGCGCCCCCGCCACCTCGACCGGCGGCAGCTCGCGCTCCAGATCCACCACCAGGGTGCGCTCGCTCTCACCCACCTCGTGCAGCCCGGCCAGCGCCCCGTCGTACACCAGCCGCCCGTGGTCGATGACCATCACGCGCTTGCACAGCTGCTCGATGTCGGTCAGGTCGTGCGTCGTCAGCAGGACCGTCGTGCCGCGCTCCGCGTTCAAGTCCCGCAGGAAGTCACGGACCTTCGCCTTCGAGATCACATCCAGGCCGATCGTCGGCTCGTCCAGATACAGCACCTCGGGATCGTGCAGCAGCGCCGCCGCGATGTCGCCCCGCATCCGCTGCCCCAGCGACAGCTGCCGTACGGGTACGTCCAGCAGCTCGGCCAGGTCGAGGAGTTCGACGCAGCGCGCCATGTTCACCTTGAAGCGGTCGTCCGGGATCCGGTACATGCGGTGCATCAGGCGGTACGAGTCGCGCAGCGGCAGGTCCCACCACAGCGTCGTACGCTGCCCGAACACCACCCCGATGCGCTGCGCCAGCCGCGTCCGCTCCCGCGACGGATCGATCCCCGCGACCCGCACCCGGCCGCCGCTCGGCGTCAGGATGCCGGTCAGCATCTTGATGGTGGTGGACTTGCCCGCGCCGTTCGGCCCGATGTAGCCGACCATCTCGCCGCGCGGCACGGAGAAGCTGATGCCGTCGACCGCCCGCACCTGCGTCTTCTCGCGCCGCAGCCGACCGGTTTTGCGGCGTACGTCGAAGACCTTCTCGACGCCGTCCAGCTCGATGAAATTCTCGATGAAGTCCGTCTCCACGACGTGTCAGCTCCCCGTGCTGCGGTACGAACGAAGGCCCACCCGCCACGCCACCCCGGCCGGCGCACAGCACACCCCCGCCACCAGCGGCGGCAGGAAGGCGAGCCAGGACGGCAGGTCCAGGGGGTACGGGCGGTCCAGCACATACAGCGCCGGCAGCCAGTTGACGAAAGCCAGCGGCAACACGAAGGTCACCCCGCGCACGAGGTCCTTCGCGAAGACCGTCGGCGGGTACTGGAGCAGCGTGGTGCCGCCGTACGTGAAGGAGTTCTGCACCTCCGACGCGTCCTGCGCCCAGAACTGGAACGCCGCCCCCGCCACGAACACCGACGCGAAGATCACCGCACCGCTCAGAATCATCATCGGCAGCATCAGCACCTTCAGCGGCGTCCACGCGATGTCCAGCACCACCAGCGCGTACCCGAGCACCAGCAGTCCCTGCGTGATCCGGCCCAGCCTGCGCAGCGCGAAGCGGTCGGCCGCGATCTGCGCGAGGACCGGGACCGGGCGTACGAGCAAGGTGTCCAGCGTGCCGTCGCGCACCCGGCGCCCCAGCCGGTCCATCGAGCCCATCACCAGGTCGGAGAGGCCGAAGGCCGCACCCGCCGTCCCGTAGAGGAAGGCCACCTCGGGCAGGGTGTAGCCACCGAGCGCGTCCACGTGGGAGAACATCAGCAGGATTCCGACGAAGTCGAGGCCGGTCGCCGCGAAATTCCCGAAGGCGGCCATCGCGAAGGACGCGCGGTACGCCATCGTCGAGCGGATCCACATCGCCGCGATCATGCAGTACGCCCGGACCCCGGCCCGCAGCTGCCCCAAGGCCCCGAGCACCTCACGCGCCTCACCTGTCCCGGTCACCGGCGCGCTCTCCGTCACCTCAGCCACCCTGAACCACCACCCTGCGCGTAGCCACCGTCTGAAGCAGCCGCCCGGCCGTCAGCAGCACCGCCGCCCAGCCGATCTGGAAGGCGTACGCCTGGGCCAGCCCCCAGCCGGTGTGCTTGCCGAGGAAGACGTCCGCCGGGATCTGAAGCAGCGCCGACCAGGGCAGCGCCCGCGCGAGCGTGCCGAGCGCGCCGGGGAAGAGGGTGAGCGGCAGCACCATCCCGGAGAAGAAGAGCCCGGCGAGCCATGTGATCTGCGCCACACCCGCGCCGTCGATCAGCCAGAACGCGGACAGCGCCACCAGGAAGCGGATCGCGAAGCTGACGACGACGCCGAGCGCGACGGCGGCCAGGAAGGCGAGCCACACGAACGGGTCGGCGGGCAGCGCGAGATCGAACGCGAGGGCGCCGAGCGCCATCGGCACCACGCCGCGCCCGAGGAGGTGGAAGGCGGCGCGCCCCAGGTCGCTCGCCAGCCAGAAGAGCTGGAGGTCGGCGGGCCGGTAGAGGTCGATCGCGATGTCGCCGGTACGGATGCGCTCCATCAGCTCGTTCTCGAAGCCGCCGCCCATCATGGCGGCGGTCATCAGGAGCGCCTGCCCGAGCCACACGTAGGTGAGGGCCTGCGACAGGTCGTACCCGCCGAGCTGGGGACGCTCGTCCCACAGGGCTGTGAAGGTGTACGCCACGATGAAGCCGAAGACGGTGTTGGTGAACACCCCGGCCGCCGTCGCCACCCGGTACGTCGCATGACGCCGGAACCCACCGGCCGCGACGACCGCGTATACACGCACGCCGACCCCCTCATTTCGCTTCCGGCACCAAAACGCCCGACCGTAGCCCAATGGGGTCAGCCGCCGCAGGCATTTTTCGCGTTGCGTGCACTATGGGCGTACAGGCGAATCGCCCGATACGACACAGTTATGCCGGAGAGTGAACCTCTGGCCACGCCCAGGGAGTCTCCACCAGCATGAGCGACGAGCCACAGCAGCCCCAGGGGTGGGCGCCCCGGGACCCCTCCGACCCCGCCGCCTCCCGGCCCGCGACCCGGCCCTCCACCCCCAAGGGGCAGGACAAGACCAAGGCGCAGGGCAAGGGCAAGGGCAAGGTCAACGGGCAGGGCAAGGTCAAGCGCAAGCGCACCGGCCTGCGCCGCCTGATCCCCACCTGGCGGATGCTCCTCGGTACGTTCCTGCTGCTCGCCCTGCTCGTGATCGGCGCGTTCCTCGCCGGCTACACGCTCGTCAAGATCCCGGCCGCCAACAGCGCCGCCACCGCCCAGAGCAACGTCTACCTCTACGCCGACGGCTCCCAGCTCGCCCGCGACGGAGAGGTCAACCGCGAGAAGGTCAAGCTCGCCCAGATCCCGAAGACCGTCCAGCACGCCGTACTGGCCGCCGAGGACCGCGACTTCTACTCGGAGCGGGCCGTCGACCCGCAGGCCATGCTCCGCGCCGGCTGGAACACCGTCACCGGCAAGGGCAAGCAGTCCGGTTCCACCATCACTCAGCAGTACGTCAAGAACTACTACCTCGGCCAGGAACAGACCGTCACCCGAAAGGTGAAGGAGTTCTTCATCGCGATCAAACTCGATCGCGAAGAGAGCAAGAACGACATCTTCGAGGGGTACCTGAACACCAGCTACTTCGGGCGCAACGCGTACGGCATCCAGGCCGCCGCCCAGGCGTACTACGGCAAGGACATCGACGAGGTCACCACCGGCGAGGGCGCCTACCTCGCCTCGCTCCTCAACGCCCCGAGCGCGTACGACATCACCACCCACCCCGAGAACAAGGGCGCGGCCCTGGGCCGCTGGAACTACGTACTCGACGGAATGGTGAAGGAGGACTGGCTGAGCGCCGCCGACCGCGCCGCGGTCAAGTTCCCCGCCCCGCACGAGGCCAAGCCCGCCTCCAGCCTCTCGGGGCAGCGCGGCTACATCGTGCAGGCCGTCGAGGACTACCTCACCAACAACGAGATCATCGACGAGGACACGCTCGCCACCGGCGGCTACCGCATCACCACGACGCTCGAAAAGTCGAAGCAGGACGCCTTCGCCCAGGCCGTCGACGACAAGGTGACGTCGCAGACGAGCAAGGACCGCAAGGCCGACCGCAACGTGCGCGTCGGGGGCGCCTCCATCGACCCGGCGACCGGCAAGGTCGTCGCGATGTACGGCGGAATCGACTACACGAAGCAGTACGTCAACAACGCGACGCGCCGCGACTACCAAGTCGGCTCCACCTTCAAGCCGTTCGTCTTCACGTCGGCCGTCGAGAACGGCTCCACCACCCAGGACGGCCGGCAGATCACGCCGAACACCGTCTACGACGGCACCAACAAGCGGATGGTGGAAGGCCCGAACGGCCCGACGGGGTACGCCCCGGAGAACGAGGACCAGCGCTCGTACGGCCAAGTACCCGTCCGTACCGCCACCGACAAGTCCATCAACGCGGTGTACGCGCAGATGGCCCAGGACGTCGGCCCGGCGAAGGTGAAGGACACGGCCGTCGCCCTCGGCATCCCGGAGCACACCCCGAGCCTCGACGCGTACCCGTCGATCGCGCTCGGCGTCGCCACCGCCAGCGTCCTGGACATGACGGAGGCGTACGCGACGCTCGCCAACCACGGCAAGCACGGCGCGTACACGATCGTCGAGAAGATCACCAAGGACGGCCAGATCATCAACCTCCCGAAGGCGGACGCCGGCTCGGGCACGGGATCGGGTTCGAGCTCGGGCACGGGCACGGGTTCAGGCTCGGGCTCGGGTTCCGGCTCTGGCTCCGGCTCGGGCTCCGACGCCGGGCAGGGCGTCTCCCGCGAGGCCGCCGACACCACGACGTCCATCCTCAGGAGCGTCGTCGACGGCGGCACGGGCACGGCGGCCCAGTCCGCGGGCCGTCCGGCGGCCGGCAAGACCGGCACGGCGGAGGAGGACAAGGCCGCCTGGTTCGCGGGCTACACCCCCGACCTGGCGACGGTCGTCGCGGTGATGGGACAGGACCCGGAAACCGGCGTACAGAAGCCGCTGTACGGAGCCCTGGGACAGCCGCGCATCAACGGCGGCGGAGCACCCGCGCAGATCTGGGGCCAGTTCACGGCCGCCGCGCTGGAGGGCAAGCCGGTGCAGGACTTCGACCTGGAGACGGCGGCCGGCTCGGAGGAGCCGGACGACTCGCCGTCCGACGGGGAGCCGGACACCGGGGAGTCGGAGGGCTCCGACGGGTCCGACGAGCCGTCGGCGAGCGACAACCCCGACGAGGACCCGACGCGGAGCCCGACCGACGGCGGCCCCACCGACTCGGGCGGCACGACGGACACCGGAGGCACGACGGGCACCCCCGGCACCGACGGCGGAACCGCGGACACGGGCGGTACGGGTGGTACAGGTGGCACGGCGGACACCGGCGGCACGGGCGGCGCGACCGACACGGGAGGTACGGCCGACACCGGCGGCACCACGGGCGCGACCGACGGCGGGACGACGGACACCGGAGGCGCCACCGACACGGGAGGCACCACCGGACCGCCTTCCGACGGCCTGCTGAACGGCGCGCGCGGCAGAAGCACCAGCGGCTAGCGACCACCGGCTAGCGACCATCGACCGCCAGCGCCCGCCAGTGCCCGGTGTCTAGTGCCCCGAGGTCGCCTTGAGCCCGACCACCGCCACCAGCAGCAGACACACAAAGAAAATCCGGGCGGCGGTCGCCGGCTCACCGAGCACCACCATGCCGAGGACCGCCGCACCGGCCGCGCCGATGCCGACCCACACGCCGTACGCCGTACCGATCGGCAGCGTCTTGGCGGCGTGGGACAGGAGCATCATGCTCGCGACGATCCCCGCGCCCGTGAACACACTGGGCCAGAGCCTCGTAAACCCGTCGGTGTACTTCATCCCGATCGACCAGCCCACCTCGAGCAGACCGGCGACAACAAGCAGAACCCAGGCCATGACGGGGCACCTCCGAAGACGAAACGCGGAAACAGCGATACATCGGGGTGCGTCGTCTTTGCGTAGAACCCGGTACGGCGCGTCTCGTCGGGGGTGCTTCCAACATAGCAAAGGGCAGCGAAAGGGCCCGGTGACCCTGGTCACCGGGCCTGACGCAGGCTGTCTGCCTACAAATACAAGCCGGTCGAGTCCTCCGATACCCGCTCGGAAGCCACCGCGTGCAGATCGCGCTCCCGCATCAGTACGTACGGGATGCCGCGCACCTCGACCTCGGCCCGGTCCTCCGGGTCGTACAGCACCCGGTCGCCCGGCACCACGGTCCGTACGTTCTGACCGACCGCGACCACCTCGGCCCAGGCCAGCCGCTTGCCGACCGCCGCGGTCGCCGGAATCAGAATGCCGCCGCCCGAGCGGCGCTCGCCCTCGGGGCTGTCAGACCTGACCAGCACCCGGTCGTGCAGCATCCGGATGGGCAGCTTGTCGTGCGTGGTGTTCTGCGTGGTGTTCCGCGTGGTGTTCTCGCTCACGCCCCGAACCTACCTGTCCTCGCGCCCGCCGTCGGCCCGAGGGTCAGCCGCGCCTGCGGCGCGCCGACAGGGTGAGCAGCCCCACCAGCCCCACGGCAACCAGCGCCACCGGAACGAGCCGCTCCAGGCGCGGAGAGCCGTCCTCCGACACGAACTGCGCCTTCACATCGGACACCGTCCGGTTCACCGCGACGAACGCCCGGCCCGCGGTCTGGTCCACGGTCGAGGCGACCCTGGCCTTCGCGTCACCGACGATCGTCTTCGGGTGCAGCCGCACCCCGATCTCGTCGAGCGTTATGGCCAGCTGGTCACGCCGGCTCTTGATGTCCGCCTCGATCTGCGCAGGGGTCCTGGCATCCGACACTGCGCTGCCTCCGTGGTCGTGGGCCGAATCCGGTATTCCTTCAATTCCTTCGTCGACAGTCTGTCAGCTCGGGCCGTCCCATACCCCACGGCACCCCCATTACGCTCGGGACCGTAATCCCTTACACCTCAGCCACAACGACAGCTACAGCTACAGAGCCACACCCCGCACGAGGAGACCGAGACCTTATGACGAGCGAGCGACTTCAGCCCGGCGACACCGCCCCCGACTTCACCCTGCCCGACGCCGACGGAACCGAGATCTCCCTCGCCGCCCACAAGGGCCGCAAGGTCATCGTCTACTTCTACCCGGCCGCTCTGACCCCCGGCTGCACCAAGCAGGCCTGCGACTTCACCGACAACCTGGAGCTGCTGGCCGGGGCCGGGTACGACGTCATCGGCGTCTCCCCGGACAAGCCGGAGAAGCTGGCGAAGTTCCGTGAGAAGGAAGACCTCAAGGTCACGCTGGTCGGCGACCCGTCCAAGGAGGTCCTGACGGCGTACGGCGCCTTCGGCGAGAAGAAGCTGTACGGCAAGACGGTGACCGGGGTGATCCGCTCGACGATCGTGGTGGACGAGGAGGGCAAGGTGGAGCGCGCCCTGTACAACGTGAAGGCGACGGGCCACGTGGCGAAGATCATCAAGGACCTCGGCATCTGACGGTCCGCAGTCCCGAGGCGGTATGCCGGAGGTGTTGTGACCAAGGTCCTGGAACAGGGGACCTTGGTTTGCAGCATTGAATAGAAGGCAGAAGTTCCACTTGGACATTGGAAACGCGTCCGAGGAAAGGAACCTGCCATGGCCACCGGCCCCGGCTACGGCCCCGACCACGTGGCCGATCCCGAAGCGATCAAGCGCCACCGCACTCTCTTCCGCGCCGCGAGGAGACGGAAGAACCCACCGCTCCGCCGCTCCGACATCACCGTCACCGACGAAGCGGCGGTCAGGCGGGCGGTCAAGGCGGCCTCGCTCGGCAATGCCATGGAGTGGTTCGACTTCGGCATCTACAGCTATCTCGCGGTGACGATCGGCCACGTCTTCTTCCCACCCGGGAACGACACGGCCCAGCTCCTCTCCTCCTTCGCGACCTTCGCCGTCGCGTTCCTGGTGCGGCCCATCGGCGGCATGGTCTTCGGCCCCATGGGCGACAGGATCGGACGCAAGAAGGTCCTCGCGCTCACGATGATCCTGATGGCCATCGGCACGTTCGCGATCGGCCTGATCCCGTCGTACGCCACGATCGGCTTCTGGGCGCCGGTCCTGCTGATCTTCTTCCGCCTGGTACAGGGCTTCTCCACGGGCGGCGAGTACGGCGGCGCGTCCACCTTCATAGCCGAGTACGCCCCCGACAAGCGCCGCGGCTTCTTCGGCAGCTTCCTCGAATTCGGCACCCTGGCGGGCTACACCGGCGCGGCCGGCCTGGTCACCGTCCTGACGGCCTGGCTGGGTTCCGACGCCATGGAGGCGTGGGGCTGGCGCATCCCGTTCCTGGTAGCGGGCCCGCTGGGCCTGGTAGGCCTCTACCTGCGCCTCCGCCTGGACGAGACCCCCGCCTTCCAGAAGCTGGAGGCCGGAAACATCCACGCCACCGAGGCCGCCGACGCGGTGGAAACCACCGCAAAGGGTGACCTCGCGAAGATCTTCCGGCAGCACTGGCCGACGCTGATCCTGTGCATCGCCCTGGTGGGCGCGTACAACGTGACGGACTACATGCTGCTGTCGTACATGCCGACGTACCTGTCGGACGAGCTCGGCTACAGCGAGACGCACGGCCTGCTGATCCTGCTGGCCGTCATGGTGGCCCTGATGGCGATCATCAGCCAGGTCGGCCGCCTGAACGACCACTTCGGCCGCAAGCCACTGCTGATGGCGGGCATGCTGGGCTTCTTCTTCCTCTCACTGCCGTCCTTCCTCCTGATCAAGCAGGGCAGCATCCCAGCGATCGTCGCGGGCATGCTGATGCTCGGCCTGTCGCTGGTCTGCCTGCTGGGCACGATGTCGGCGGCGCTCCCGGCGCTGTTCCCGACGAACGTCAGGTACGGCTCGCTGTCGGTCGGCTACAACCTCTCCGCGTCGTTGTTCGGCGGGACGACCCCGTTGGTCATCACGGGCCTGATCAGCCTCACCGGCAACAACCTCATGCCGGCGTACTACTCGATGGCGGCGGCGCTCATCGGCATCATCGCGGTGGCGTGCATGAAGGAGACGGCGAAGAAGCCTTTGTCCGGCTCCCCGCCGTCGGTGGAAACGAAGGAGGAGGCGGCGCAACTGGTGGCGGCGCAAACCCCGGAGCCGAGGTTCTGACGGGGGTTCACCGCTCGCCCGGGGCCGGTAACCAATGCTCGCATCTGGGGGTCGGGCCGTCCCTGAGCGCTCGAGTGTCGGTGGGCCGTGACGCCGCGTCAAGGGCGCTCCTGCGTCGCGTCGCTACGCGATGGACCTACGGCCCACCCTTGACCCGCCGCCCCGGCCCACCGCTAACGCTCATACGGGGACGGCCCAAAGAAAAACGCCCTGCACGGGGCTGGGGGAGTGGCGCGGGTCGGCTCGGTGGCTTGCGGCGTGGTGGGTGGGGCGCACGAGGTCTATGGGGCGGCTCGGCCCCAGGCTCAGCGACCGCAGGAACGGCCGCTGGTACGACATCCCCATCCCCACGCACACGAGCACCCACATAGGCGGCCGGTTGGCCGATCGGGTCGACGTGCGGACTCGTGGGTCTGCGGGTGGGACGCATGAATTGAATGGGGGGACTCGTGTCGGTGTGGCGTCCACCCCGACCGGTCGTCGGTGGAGCCTCAAGCAGGTTGCTGGTGTGGGTGGGTGGAGGGGTGCCCAGAGGCGAGTGATCGTTCCGACGGTCCGGGCGGAAGACCGACCGGTCCCGCAGGCTGGCTCGACATTCACGGCCAAGCCGATAGGTGTTCGGAGTTTTCGGCACGACCGATAGGGGCGGCGCACCCTCTCGGCGCGGGTCAGTGGGACAACCGACACTTTCGGCGGGACCAATGGGCAATGCGCGGTCTCGCCCGGCACCCACACTGGCGGGATGGGACGAACCCAGCACATGACACGCAGGTGCACCCTTTTCGCCCCATTTCATCCCTTGCGAGAGGCCTCGACGGGCGTCATGTGCGGGCTTCGTTGCACGCCGATGGACCGGCGCGGGGGTAGGAGTGCATCCAATCCAGCAGAAGACGACTCCCGACGGCCCACCAGTCCCAACCGGCACCCGGTGGGGCGGACTGGCGGGCGAGGGACCGGCCGGGCAGTGAGGCTGATGAGACGAACAGGAATGACGCACCCGTGACGGCCGACGCGGCGGCTCCATCTCGTCGCCGATCGGATTCTGTCGCTACAACCTCCTCCCGAGGCGTCGGAACGCGACGAACCCGGCACATGGCGAATCTCAACGCCCGTCCAGTCCCACCCACCTCACCCGTTTCACTTCCGGCCATCACGGGAGCACTTCAACCCACGTCAGTGCGAGACGATCGTGTGGCCGGACGGCTCACCGACCGTCGGCCCGGCGGCCTGACAGGAACAAGGCATCCAGTAGCCCCGGACACGGTGGCCGAGGCGTCCATCCCGACGCAGTCGGGGTCCAACTAACGCCCGAACTCTCTCCCGTGCCGAGCTTCGGCCGCTCCCACAACCCGACTCCGGGGCCGGGAACGCAACAAACCCAACACATGACGAATCCCAACGCCCCTCCACCCCCACCAGTCCCAGCCGTATCGCCTCGAGCCATCACGGGAGCGTTTCGACCCATCCGCTCCCAACGGACCGCGCTGGCCAATGGACGGGAGACGGCTGGTGGGGAGGACGGGGCTGGCGGGGCTCGTGCAACTGGCACGTCCGGGTTGTGGCCGCCGATGTCCTGCCGCATTCCGCGTTTCAGTGCACCGCCACCCCTCCACATCAGCAACGGGCTTGCAGCTCAACCGGCCACCCACCGGGGCGGACGCCCGAACCCGCCCGAGGCCCCCCATTGAACTGTCGCGCCCCAACCGCGCCCGGGCCGGTCCGCAGGTCGACCGACCGGCCAGCCGGCCACCGACTTGGGTGCGCGTGTACGTCGGAATGGGAATGGCGCGCCAACGGCCGTTCCCGTCAGCCGCCGAGCCTGGGGCCCAGCCGCCCCCTCAACCTGCCGCGCCCCACTCACCGAGCCCGCCACCCGGCAACGACGCACCAGCCACTTGCCGGAGTTTCCCCGTGGGCTCCCCCCGGGGGCCGCCCCCCAGAAGCATTGCGGCGGAGGTCCGACGGTCAAGGGTTAAGCGCAGCGCAATCGCCGCAGGCGACGCGACGCAGGAGCGCCCTTGAGGGGCGGGCCTCCGCCGCCACACTTACATGTGGCG
>NZ_JBEXNQ010000028.1:0-112402 GCF_040611155.1 Streptomyces sp. NPDC002994 | reverse complement strand
AGAGTGTCATGCCTGCGTAGGTACACGAGGCCGACCAGGGCACGCTGGTGCGGCGGGAGCTTGCAGCGGCGGTCACCCTCGCGGGTGACGATGAGCATGGTGACCCACTCGACCAAAGCATGGGACAGGTCGAGTGCGGCAGGATAGGGAACCAACGTGGCTCCTGGGCCGATGAGTTGAGAAGTCGAACACCTCTCTCAACGGCACGGGAGCCTCGTGCGTTGCAGACACCGACCCCTTCACCCGATCAGTGGCCACTCTGAAAGAGCTCATTGCCCTCCGGGTCGACCATCACAATGTGGTGCCCGTCGAACTCCTCCAGGACGATCCCGCCCGCCTTCACCAGCCACTCAGACTCGGCCCTGATCCGCGCCCACCGCTCATCGGGGCTGCCTTGTCCTGGCACCCTGACGTCGATATGCAGTCGGTTCTTCGCCGTCTTCGGCTCGGGGACCTTGAGGATGGCGAGCCGGAGGCCGACGCCGTTGGGATCGCACAGCCACGCTCCGTCGCCCACCAAGTCGTCCTCCGGCAGGTTGAAACTCGCGTGCCACTCCTCGCGGGTTCTGAAGGGAGCGGGCGGCGGCTCGTCGACATAGCCCAGCGCCGTCTTCCAGAACTCGCCGAGGCGCTTCGCGTCCTTGCAGTCGAGGGTCAGACTGATTCTGGTTGCCATGACGGGACCGTACTGCGCACCTCTGACAGTACGGCGGAGCCAACGCGCCTAACCTCGCAGGATGACTCACTCCGTGGTGGTGTTCGCGTTCGACGGTGTGCGGCTCATGGATGTTTCCGCTCCGCTTGAGGTCTTCACCACCGCCGGGAACGGCTACGCCGTGCGCGTCTGCACGCCCGACGGGCGTGACGTCACCACCTCCACCGGGCTGCGGATCGGCGCGGACCTCGCCGCCGGGGACGTGGGCCGGGCCGACACCCTCGTCGTGCCGGGGGCCGCCGATATAGACGGGTTCCTCCGTACGCCGGGGCCCGTCGGCCAAGTCGCCTCGCTCGCAGCAGTGTCGGGGCGGGTCGCCGCCGTCTGTACGGGCGCTTTCGCGCTTGCCGCCGCCGGGCTGCTCAAAGGGCGGCGGGCTACCACGCACTGGCAGCATGCCGCCGAGCTCGCCCGCCGGTTTCCCGAGGTCGCGGTCACGCCGGACGCCATCTATGTCCAGGACGGGCCGGTCTTCACCTCGGCCGGGGTGACCGCCGGCATAGACGTGTGCCTGGCCCTGGTCGAGCAGGACCGGGGGCCCGAGGAGGCCCGGCGCGTGGCGCGCGACCTGGTGGTGTTTCTGCAGCGGCCGGGCGGGCAGTCGCAGTTCTCCGCCGCGTCCCGTACGCCGCCGACCCGCCATCCGCTCGTACGCCCGCTGCTCGACGCCGTGGTCGCCGACCCGGCGGCCGATCACAGCCTGCGGGCGATGGCGCGCAGCGCCGGCGTGAGCACGCGCCACCTGACGCGGCTGTTCCGGGACCAGACGGGTACCTCGCCCGCCGGGTTCGTGGAGGGCGTACGGCTGGAGGCGGCGCGCATCCTGCTGGAGGGCGGCGCCGGGGTCACCGGGGCGGCCGCGCGCAGTGGTATCGGCAGCGACGAGAGCCTGCGCCGGGCTTTCGCCCGGCACTTCGGGGTGACCCCGTCGGCGTACGCCGCGCGCTTCCGCGGTACGGGCGTAAACGCCGTATCCGCTACTCCCCGACCTTGACCTCTTCCTCCGTGATCACGCCGTCCACGATGCGGAACGAGCGGAACTGGAAGGGACCCGCGTCGTCCTTGTCGGCGGTGGAGACCAGGACGTAGTGGGCGCCGGGTTCGTTCGCGTAACTGATGTCCGTGCGCGACGGGTAGGCCTCGGTCGCCGTGTGCGAGTGGTAGATGACCACGGGCTCTTCGTCCCGGTCGTCCATGTCGCGGTACAGCTTCAGCAGGTCCGACGAGTCGAACTCGTAGAACGTGGGCGAGCGGGCGGCGTTCAGCATCGGGATGAAGCGCTCGGGGCGCCCGGACCCTGCCGGACCCGCGACCACACCGCACGCCTCGTCGGGGTGGTCGGCGCGGGCGTGCGCGACGATCTGGTCGTACAGGGCCTGGGAAATGGTCAGCATAGGCCCCAGGATAAGCAGACAGTCCCGCCCGTACCGAAGGATGGTACGAACGGGACCGAATGCTGGACTCGCAAGCGGAGCGGTTACGCCTTGGGTGAGGCGCTCTGCGACGCGGTGGTGGCCCGCTTCTTCAGGACCAGCCACGAGACGCCCAGCAGCAGCGCCCACAGCGGCGCGCAGTAGAGGGAGATTCGCGCGTCCCTGTCGATGCCCATCATCACGATGACCATGCCGATGAAGCACAGGGCGAACCAGCTGGTGTACGGCGCTCCCGGCGCCCGGAAGCTGGACTTCGGCAGCTCGCCGCGGTCGGACTTGGCGCGGTAGCGGATCTGGCTGACCAGGATCATGATCCAGGCCCACATGCCGGAGATGGTCGCGAAGGAGACGACGTAGTTGAACGCCTCGCCGGGCCACTGGTAGTTGATCCACACGCCGACCAGCATCAGGGCGGCGGAGAAGGACGTGCCCGCCAGCGGCAGGCCGTTCTTGGTCAGCTTGGTGAAGAACTTCGGGCCCTGGCCGTTGAGCGCGAGGTCGCGCAGCATGCGGCCGGTGGAGTACATGCCCGAGTTGCAGGAGGACAGGGCGGCGGTGAGGACCACGAAGTTGACGATGGCCGCGCCGACGCCGAGGCCCATCTTCTCGAAGGCCGCCACGAACGGCGAGACGCCCGGCTGGAAGTGGGTCCACGGGACGACCGACAGGATCATGATCAGCGCGCCGACGTAGAAGACGGCGATGCGCCACGGGACGGTGTTGATGGCCTTCGGCAGGACCGTCTTCGGGTCCTTGGCCTCGCCCGCCGTGACGCCGACCAGCTCGACGGCGAGGAAGGCGAACATGACCAGCTGGAGGGTCATCAGCGTCTGGCCGATGCCGTTGGGGAAGAAGCCGCCCTGGTCCCAGAGCATGGTCACCGAGGCGGTGTCGCCGGCGTCGGAGAAGCCGAGGGTGAGGATGCCTGCGCAGATCAGGATCATGCCGACGATCGCGGTCACCTTGATCATCGAGAACCAGAACTCCAGCTCACCGAAGAGCTTGACCGAGATCAGGTTCACGCAGAAGAGGAGGACCGTGAAGATCAGAGCGAAGACCCACTGCGGCTGGTCGGTCCAGCCGTCCGTGTTCTTGGTCCAGTACTGCATGTACTCGGAGGCCGCGGTGACCTCGGTGATGCCGGTGACGACCCAGAAGAGCCAGTACGTCCAGCCGGTCACGAAGCCCGCGAAGGGGCCGACGAACTCGCGGGCGTACTCCGAGAAGGACCCGGAGACCGGGCGGTACATGAGGAGCTCGCCGAGCGCCCGCATGATGAAGAAGATGACGAGGCCGGCCATGGCGTAGGCGAGGATCAGGCTGGGGCCGGCGATGGAGATGCCCTTGCCGGCGCCGAGGAAGAGGCCGGTGCCGATGGCGCCGCCGATCGCGATCATCTGGATCTGGCGGGCGCCGAGTCCGCGCTGGTAACCCTCGCCGGATGTCGCGCCTTCGGCCTCACTGCCGTCGTGCTTGTTGTCGACCTGCACTGAGGTCATGGTGTATCGCGCCTTTCTCCATGCCGATCCGGCCTTCAGCGGCTCGGATCGACTGTGACGATCCTTTGAGGGGCGGAGACCCCCGGATGTGGAATGGAGTGCGTGCCGGCGGTCAGCCGACGTCAGCGCCCCCGGGGACAGGGGTGGCGTCCCCGGGCGGTCGTGAAGATCTATCACGCTCGCGACAGTGATCCACTGCGCCCAATGTGGCGCACGCCACGGCGAAATGGGGACAAAAAACGCCTGGGGCTGCAAAGGAGCCCCAAGCGTTAATGCGATCGTTATCCGGATTTGAGTGTCCGTTGAGCGAACGCCATGATCAATTCGTGATCGATATGTCCGGACAGGTCAGGTCATAGTCACGGCATAAGCGTTTCGACGAGGCTCTCCTGGAGCGCGCCGAGCCACAGATACGCCATCACCATGGGCTTCCGCGGGTCGGAGTCCGGCAGCCGGTAGAGCTCGCCGGTCTCATCCTCGTCGGTGACCTCCAGGCGGGTCCCGATCGTCAGCCGCAGATCGTTGAGTGTGCCGAGCCAGCGCTTGCACTCGTCGTCCGTGAGCTTGAGTACGGCGCCGCCCTCACCGGCGGTGGTCAGCGAATCGAGGCTGCGTACGACCGCGAGGGCGTCCTCGCGCTTGCGCTCGCGCAGGTCGTTCTCGGTGAAGCGCCGGAACTCGGCCGAGTTGGCGCGCACCTCGCGCTCGTGCGCGTCGTCGGGATCGGCCTGCGGATCGCCGTACGCGTCGGGGAAGAGCCGCGCCAGGGCCGGGTCGGAGGGTGCCTCGCTCGGCCCCTGCGCGAACAGCGCGGCCAGCGGGTCGCCGCCCGCCGTCGGCTGCTCGCCGGGTCCGACCAGCTCAAGCAGCTGTACGGCCAGACTGCGCAGGATCGAGACCTCGACCTCGTCGAGCACGACGGCCGCGCCGCCGCCCGGGATCTCCTCGAAGAGCCCGGCCATCAGCCGCGGTCCTGCGTGAGCGTCGCCCAGAGTCCGAAGCCGTGCATCGCCTGCACGTCGCGCTCCATCTCCTCGCGGCTGCCGCTGGATACGACCGCGCGGCCTTTGTGATGGACGTCGAGCATCAGCTTGTGCGCCTTGTCCTTGGAGTAGCCGAAGTAGCTCTGGAAGACGTACTCGACATAGCTCATGAGATTGACGGGGTCGTTGTGGACCAGCGTCACCCAGGGGACGTCCGGTTCGGGGACGGCGGAGGTTTCCTCGGCCGACTCTGGGCGTTCGATCTCTACGGGAGCCGTACTCACTTGTCCCATGGTGCCACCGGTCAGGGGCCATCGCACAAACGACGGCCTAGAAATCGTCACTCTGACGAGATGAGGAGGTAGCATCCTCTGCATGAACACTGCGGACCTTGGGCTGCCGGTGGATGTGCCGTCGACAGCGCTCTTCACCGACCAGTACGAGTTCACGATGCTGCAGGCCGCCCTCAGGGCCGGCACCGCCGACCGGCGCTCGGTCTTCGAGGTCTTCACCCGCAGACTGCCCGAAGGGCGCCGCTACGGCGTCGTCGCGGGCACCGGGCGGGTCCTGGACGCCGTGGAGAACTTCCGCTTCGACGCGGGCGTGCTGGGCTTTCTGCGCGAGTACGCGATCGTCGACGAGCCGACGCTGGAGTGGCTCGCCTCGTACCGCTTCTCGGGCGACATCTGGGGCTATCCCGAGGGCGAGGTCTACTTCCCGGGCTCTCCGATCCTGCGGGTCGAGGGCAGCTTCGCCGAGTGCGTGCTGCTGGAGACCGTGATCCTTTCGATCCTCAACCACGACTCCGCCATCGCGGCCGCGGCCTCCCGGATGGCCGCCGCGGCGGGAGACCGGCCGCTGATCGAGATGGGCGCCCGGCGTACGCACGAGCTGTCCGCCGTGGCCTCGTCGCGCGCGGCGTACGTCGGCGGCTTCAGTTCGACCTCGGACCTCGCGGCCGGTTTCCGGTACAACATCCCGACCGTCGGCACCAGCGCGCACGCGTTCACCCTGCTGCACGACAGCGAGCGTGACGCCTTCCAGGCGCAGGTCGCCTCGCTCGGCAGCGGTACGACGCTGCTGGTCGACACGTACGACGTCGCACAGGCCGTCCGTACTGCCGTGGAGGTGGCCGGGACGGGCCTGGGCGCGGTCCGTATCGACTCGGGTGACCTGCTGCTGGTCGCGCACCGGGTGCGGCAGCAGCTGGACGAGCTGGGGGCCACCGGGACCCGGATCGTGGTGACCAGCGACCTCGACGAGTACGCCATCGCCTCGCTGGCGGCGGCTCCGGTCGACGCGTACGGCGTGGGCACGCAGCTGGTCACGGGCAGCGGGCACCCCACCTGCTCCATGGTCTACAAGCTGGTCGCCAGGGCCGACTCGGCGGACCCGAACGCTCCGCTCCAGCCGGTCGCGAAGAAGTCGACGGGCGGGAAGACGTCGATCGGTGGCCGCAAGTGGGCGGCGCGGCGGCTGGACGCGCACGGCGTCGCGGAGGCGGAGGTCGTCGGCACCGGCCTTGTGCCGCCCGAGCTGGCGGACCGGCAGCTGCTGGTCGAGCTGGTCAAGGGCGGCGAGGTCGTGGCGCGCGAGCCGCTGGACGACGTACGGCAGCGGCATATCGCGGCGCGCGGGGCCCTGCCGATGTCCGCGGTGCAGCTGTCCAGGGGCGAGCCGGTGATCCCCACGGAGTACGCATGAACGCGGGGTGAGCGGGCAGCGGGAAGCGAGAGGGCGGGCGACGGGGGTCCGGTCGGCCCTCGCCGGTCCACGCTGACCCTCGCCCCGGCCCTCGCTGACCGTCGTCGGCCGCCTAGCAGCCAAAGGCCCCCTGCCGCAAGGCCGTTGGAATCTCTACTCTCGAACCATCACCCCACAGCGGACACCCGCCCGCCGAACCCCCACCGAAGGGCCCCGCCATGCACCGCGCCTTGATCGTCGTGGACGTTCAGAACGACTTCTGCGAGGGCGGGAGTCTCGCGGTGGCGGGCGGCGCCGATGTCGCCGCCGCCGTCACCGACCTGATCGGCGAGGCCCCGGCCGGCTACCGCCACGTCGTCGCCACCCGCGATCACCATGTCGATCCCGGCGACCACTTCTCGCCCAACCCGGACTACGTCCACTCCTGGCCGGTGCACTGCGTCGCCGGTACGGAGGGCGTGGGCTTCCACCCGAACTTCGCGCCGGCCGTCGCGTCGGGCGCCATCGCCGCCGTGTTCGACAAGGGCGCGCACGCGGCGGCGTACAGCGGCTTCGAGGGAGCCGACGAGAACGGCGTCGGGCTGGCCGACTGGCTGCGGGCGCGCGGCGTCACCGAGGTCGACGTGGTCGGCATCGCGACGGACCACTGTGTGCGGGCGACCGCGCTGGACGCGGTCCGCGAGGGTTTCACGACGCACGTACTGCTCGACCTGACGGCGGGCGTGTCGGAGGCGACGACGGAGCGGGCGCTGGAGGAGATGCGCGAGGCGGGGGTCGAGCTGTCCGGCAAGCCGGTGGTCTAGGCGCGGGCGCGGGCTCCGCTGCGCGGGCCTTTCCGAACGCCGGACGGGCTGGATGTGCCGCGCAGCGGCAACTCTCAGCCCCTCCGGCGTTTGAGGAGCGGGGTCTCTGGGGCAGCGCCCCAGAGGCCCCGCGCAGCGGCCCACCCGCCCGCACCCGCCGCCTACGCCTACGCCTACGCCGGGCGTACAGGCCTGAGCAGCGCCCGTATCGGATGCCAGAGCTCCGCCGTCTCCTGCGGCGCCGTGCGCCACAGCAGGCCGTCCGGATGGTGCAGGACCGCCGTGATCTCGTCCAGCGTCGGCGGGTGGGCGTTGCCCCGCAGGTAGACCGCCCGCAGGCCGAGGTTGCGCAGCCGCGTCAGCGCGCGGGCCCGGTTCAGGGAGTGGACCAGGACGCGGACCTTGTGGCCTTCGGCCGTCGGGCTGGGCAGCGTGAGAGCTACCACCACACTGCCGCCGGGCAGCCGTACGAAACCTCCACCGGACATGCCGATCAATCCCCCATAAGACGTGGTGTCAACAAGAGCTGGTCAAGAGGCATCTAAACGTGAACGGCCGCCGCCCGCTAGAGGGCGACGGCCGATCATGCTCTGACCTGCGGTGTTACGAATTACTTACCGGAGGGACCGACCTTCACCGTGATCGTCGAGCCGCTCTTCGGCTCGCTCACGATCGAGATCTTGGTGTTGGTGTCAGTGACCTGCACCCCACCGGTCGGGTTCTCCTTGTACCAGTACGTCCCCTTGCGGTCGTCGAAGACCGAGACGCCCTTCTGCGACGCCAGCTTCAGCGGCACGTCCGCGTTGTGCAGCGTGAAGCCGTCCGTGCGGTAGCGGCTGAAGGTGGAGTCGAAGGACTGGATCTTGTTCCGCAGCAGCTTGCCGTCCGCCCACTTCAGCGGCTTGGCGTGCGCGTCGACCGGCAGGATCAGGCCCTTGCCGTGGTGCTGGCTGGTGTTGTTGTCCTTCTGGGAGGTGTCCCAGAGCCAGACCATCAGGCCGTTCTGGTACGGGTAGTGCTCGACCCAGCTGGGACGGGTCGTGGCGAAGCCGAAGTTGTACGGGCCGACGGCGAGCGTCTTGTCGTACGACACGTACTGGCGGTTCTCGGCCAGGTAGTACTGCTCGTACTCCTTGGTGAAGGACTCACCGATGCGCGAGAAACCCTTGGCGGTCCAGCCGTTGTCGTCGGCGCCCTCGGCGTTGTCCGTGAAGAGCGGAGCGCCGTCGGCCGTCACCGTGATCGCGTCGGCCGCGAAGCCCTTGCCGCCCGCGCCGCCGTCCGTCTGGTAGCGGAAGCGGAGGTCGACCTTCTTGCCGGCGTACGCGTCGAGCGGGAAGGCCAGCTTCTTGTACGCGCCGCCCACACCGGTCAGCCCCGGGTTGCCGGCGGCGTCGCGCGCGAGCGCCTTGCCGTCGGCCGTGCCGTCGACGACGGTCCACGTCTTGCCCGCGTCGGCCGAGACCTCGGCGTACAGCCAGTCGTACTCGGCCTCGATGTCCCACCAGCCCTGGAGCGACAGCTCCGCCTTGGCCTTGCCGGTGAGGTCGACCGACCGGGTGAGGGTGTTCTTGAGGTCGTCACCCATGCCGCTCCACCACTGCTTGGAGCCCTCGGCGGGCTTCACGACAGAAGTGGTGACGGCCTTCTTGGGCAGCTCGACGACGAGCGCCTGCGGGTTCTTGGTGTTGTACGCCGAGACGCCCAGCTTGTGCTTCGACTTCGTCGCGGCCTTGGCCTTGTCGTAGTCGAGCCAGCCCAGCTGGAGCTTGTCCCAGGCGGTCATGTCACCGGGCAGGTCGCCGATTTCGTTCTTGCCCTTGCCGAGCCAGGAACCGGCCGACATCAACGACCAGAAGCCGACGCCGTTCTCGCCGCCGCCGGAGGTGTCGTACAGGTCGGGCAGGCCGAGGTCGTGGCCGTACTCGTGCGCGAAGACACCGAGGCCGCCGTTCTCCGGCTGCATGGTGTAGTCGCCGACCCAGATGCCGGTCTTGCCGATCTGGGCGCCGCCGGCCGGGTTGCCAGCGGGGCCGGTCTTGCCGGCGTCCGTGCCGTACGCGTACCAGCGGTGCGCCCACAGGGCGTTCTCGCCCTGGTCGCCGCCGCCCGCCGACTCGTCCTCGCCCGCGTGGACGATCTGGAAGTGGTCGATGTAGCCGTCGGACTCGTTGAAGTTGCCGTCTGAGTCGAAGTCGTAGCGGTCCCACTGGTCGTAACCGGCGAGCTGCGCCTTGATCTCGGCGTCCGTCTTGCCCTTGGCCTTCTGGTCGGCGGCCCAGGCGGCCACGCCGTCGCGGACGGTGTCCCACACGTTGGAGCAGTTGCTGCTGCCGCAGTAGTTGGAGCCGTAACGGGCCTCGTTGTAGTCGACCTTGACCCAGTCGGAGACTTCGCCGTCGACCGAGTAGCGGCCGGACGAGGTCTTCTCGTAGTACGTCTTGAGGGAGTCCTTGCCCTTGCCCTCGCCGAAGTACAGCTCCTGGAAGTGCTTCTGGTCGTAGTCCTTCTGCCAGGCCGTGGAGTTGTCCTCTCCACGGTCCGGCTCGGCTATCCGGTTGTGCGCCGGGCCGGGCTCGCCGCCGTACTTCTTCACCGGCGGCTTCGGGCCGTCGCCGTCCGGGTCGAACATGGTCGTGCTGTCGACCTTGTCGCCGAACTCCACCAGGATCGTGAAGATCTTGTCGGTCTTCTCCCGGCCCAGTTCGACGTACTTCTTGTCGTCGAGCTTCACGACCTTGGAAGCGCCGCGCTTTTGCACCGTGGCGTCGCCGGCTATGACCTGTTCGAGCGCCGCCTTGCGCTCCAGTTCCTGCTGCTTGCTGAACGGGCCTTCGAGATCGTGCTCGACATGGCCCTTGGCGGGCGCCGGGTCGCGGCGCTCGATGTTGGCCTTGCCCCCTGTGCCCGTCGGCTTCTCGTCAGCCTGGGCCGTGGCGAAACCGGATGCCGTCGCGGCGGTCGCGGCCATGGCCACGACTACGGCGGCGGCTCTGATCCGCCCTCTGTTGGTGGTCACTTGATGATGTCCTCCCCCGCGGGCCGCGTCAGCACGGAAGAGGGTGAGGGGTATCCGGGCGCGGCGCGCGTCTCAAGTGACGACATTCGACCGGAGTTACCGAAGAAAAGACAGATCTTGACTTGAGCAGCTCAAGTGCACTATGTAGTTGTTCGGTTCCGGATAGCGGACACTCCCGATGGGCAGGCAGGCGCGTCGATCTCACCTGATGAGATACGGAATGACTCCGTGCGCCCCCGATGCACCGGCACCGTGGGTTAGGTCACGCTTACTACCCGTTCCGTGCGGGCACTCACCGTCGTAGAGTCGCCTGCAGTGCGACCTGGTTGAGAGAGACCCCCTATCGCTGCTCCGAGGACGGAAATCGCCATGCCGCGTCCGACTGCCGCACAGTTCGCATACGGTTCAGCCACCGTCGTCTTCTCGACCCTCGCCATGCTGCTGCTGTCCCAGACGGCGTCGGGCATCGGCGTCGCGATCATCGCCCTCGCCGCGCTCGCGCTGGGGCTGCTGGTCGCGCTGACGGTGCCGATGCCGAAGACGGCGCGCACGGTTCGTCGTACGAACGATGCGGCCGTCTCCGAGACGGTCACCGCGCGGCCCTCGCGGGCCCACTCCACGGTCGGCGGGCACTCGCTACGTGGTTGAGACCACCACCGTCTTTGCCGCCTTGTCGTGCAACCCCTGTCTGTAGGGCTTGTCGACCAGGATCATCACCAGGTTGATGAGCCACCACAGGCAGAAGCAGCAGATCAGAGCCGGCACCCACAGGACCACGGCGCGCAGCAGCGACGCGTTCATCTCCGGGACCATGCCGTTGTTGAGCATCGCGACGCGCAGGTTCATCAGCCGCTTGCCGACGGTCTGGCCGTCCTTGGCCGTCAGGTAGGTGTCGTAGCCGATGTACACGACCATGCTGACGAGCTGCCAGGTCAGCGACTTGCCGTCGGACATGGTCGAGACTTCGTCCCAGTCGTCGCTGTTGTAGCTGCCGAACATGCCGAGCGCCCAGCCGATGAGCCCCAGCGGGATGCCGACGATCAGTGCGTCGATGATGCGGGCCGCGATGCGCTTGCCGGTGGGGGCGAGCGGTGGCATCCCCGCGAGAGGGTCGGCGGCGCCGCCGCTGTAGGGCGGGGGCGGGGTGCCGTACGGGCCGCCGCCGTACGGGGAGCCACCGTAGGGGGAGCCGGGGCCGGGTGGGGTGGGGCCGCCGGGATCACCGGGGCCGCCCGGACCGCCGGTGCCGCCTTCCCCGTACGGTCCGCCGCCGGGCGGGGTCGGGCCGCCGGGCTGACCAGGTTCCGCCGGCCCGCCCGGACCGCCGGTGCCGCCTTGCCCGTACGGTCCGCCACCGGACGGAGGTGGCGGCGGCGGCGTCGACGGCGGCTCCTGCGGCGGCTTCTTGCGGAACGGGTCGTCATCGGGCGGCGGACCGGTCGGCGGCTGATCGTTGCTCATAACCGCAGTCGACCGCGCCCGCCCGCCGCCCGCATCCGGTCGGGTGCCGTTCGGGGGACCTTGCGGGTCCCTCAGTCCCCCGCCACGAACGTACGGGCCGCCTTGTCGTGCCAGCACTGCCGCCACGGGCGGTCGAACAGGCACCACGCGGCGTTGACGATCCCGATGGCGAGGACGCCGAGCACCCCGTAGACCAGCCAGCGGCGCAGCGCGGCGCCGAACGTCGGGGGTTCGTGCGCCTCGATGTCCCGCACGTGCATCCGGCACAGCTTCTTGCCGAGCGTACGGCCCCACTTGGCGGTCGGCAGCACCTCGTACACCACTCCGAGGAGGAGGTACGCGCCGAGCACGATGCCGAAGTACCCGGCGGTGGTTCCGTCGAGGAGCCATACGGTCACGGTCTCGCCGGAGAGCTTCGCCGCCTCGATCTTGTCGTCGATGTGCGCGAGTGCGGCGGATACCAGCGGTACGGCGACCGCGCTGACGCCTGCGCCGAGGACGACGGTGTCGATCAGCCGGGCGGCCAGCCGCTTGGCGAGGCCGGCGGGCCTGGCCGCGGCCTGGGCCTGGGCGGCTTGTAGGAACGGATCGCTGACCGGCGGCTTCCAGGGCACGACGGGCGGCGCGCCGGCCTCGTCCTGGTCCGGCTGCGCGAGCTGGTGCACCTGCTGCGCCCAGGACGCGGCCCCGCCGCCCGCCCCGGAAGAAACAGGAGCGGGAGCGGCAGCGGCAGCGACCCCACCGCCGGCCTGCGGTCCCGGCGCACCCGGCGCCTGGCCCTGGCCGGGGCTCTGGGCCCGCCCGGGAGCATGCGGCTGCGCGGGCGCCTGGCCCTGGGACTGCGCTTGAGCGGGGGCGGGTGCCTGGGGGGCGCCAGGTGTTTGTCCCTGGCCCGGGCGGGTCTGGCCCGGGACTTGGGGGCGGCCGGCTCCCGGGGTCATGGTCCTGATGGCCATGGTGCCGTCGGCCTGGGCCGTGCGCGGGGACTCCGCGTCGCCGCGGCGCAGGGCGCGGATGGTGACCGTGCCGTCGTGGGGAGGCGGCGTACGGACGCCGGGAAGCGCACCGCCGCTGGGGTCCGCGCCGCCGGTGCCGCGCGGGCCGGTCTCGGCCGGGGCTGCGGGCGTACCGCCACGGGGTGCCGCGCCCGAGGCGGCTTCCGGCGCGGAGCCGCCCGTACGCCGGAGGTCGATCCCGCCGCCTCCGCGGCGCTGATCGCCCGATGCCTCACCCGGCGCCGCCGCAGCGCGCCGGGGGTCCTCCGACATACCGCCGACGGCCGGAGGTGTGGTGCCCGGGGCGGGGTCCGGCTGGGGGGAGCCCCACGAGACGCGGCGGTCGCGTTCGCCGCCGAAGCCGGTCTGGCGGGACGTGTCCGCCTGCCACGCCGACGCAGGTTCCGGGGGGCTGCCGTGCAGGTGCGCGCCCTCGGGTTCCTCGTCGAAGAAGAGCGGACCGGTCTCCTCGACGGAGGCAGTGGGGGCAGGGGCGGGGGGCGCCGTGGCCGCGGGCGCGGCCGGCAGTCCCTCGCCGTCCGACGGGGCGGGGCGACTGGTTCCGGGCACCCATGAGGCCCCGTTCCAGAACCGGACGTAACCGGGGATGGACGGGTCGGGATAGTAGCCAGGAGTGGGGCTGCTGTCGCCGCTGGCCGGGGTGGGGGCGCTCATCACCGTGTCCCGTATCTAGTCGATGGCCTCGTTATCGAGGTCCACATCTATCAGACCGCCGCGACGCGCCGGGCCGGTCCCAATGGAAGCACTTCTTTCCGGGCATCCCCACACCCTCCCCGTGGCCTCCCCCGGGCCTCCCCACGGCCGCCCGAAAGACTTTGAAGTCATGGAGGAAAGTCGCGTAATGAACCGCCGCAAAGTCCCTCTCTCCCTCTGAGGCCCGCTCGAAGGCGCAGGCCCGTACCTGGAGAGAAAGGCACCCTCATGCACACCGTGGTGGAACGCGAACTCGAACTCAACCTGGTGCTGTCGCCCGAGCGCAGCGTCGCCGTCCCGGCCCGGCTGACCTACCGCACCCAGGACCCGTACGCCGTGCACATCAGCTTCCACATCGGCTCGGACTCCCCGGTGAACTGGACGTTCGCCCGCGAGCTGCTCGTCGAGGGCGTGTTCCGGCCGTGCGGCCACGGTGACGTCCGGGTCTGGCCGACCAAGATCGACTCGCGCAGCGTGCTCTGCGTGGCCCTGACGTCGCCCGACGGCGACGCCCTCCTGGAGGTACCGTCCCCGGCCGTGTCCGCCTGGCTGGAGCGGACGCTGCGCGCGGTCCCGCCCGGGACGGAGTCCGGGCGCCTCGGGATGGACGAGGCGCTGGCCGAACTGCTGACGCCGACCCCGGCCGACGACCTGTGGCTGCGCGACCCGTGGCCGTCGGACGAGTCGAAGGACGGCGAGGCATGACCGAGGACCAGAGAGCTTCAGTCGCTCACGTACGTATGGGTGATGAACTCGACGGAGTGGCCGTCGGGGTCGTCGATGTAGAACCCGCGCCCCTGGAAGAGGTGGTTGATCTGCTGCGACGTCTCGTGGTGCGGGTCGGCCCAGTAAGGAAGTTCGCGCTCCTTCACCCGCGCGAGGATCTCGTCGAATTCGCTGTCCGGCACCAGGAACGCCAGATGCTGCGAGACGATCCGCGCGCTGTCGGAGTCCATGTAGTCGAGCGTGACGCCGTTCTCCAGCGGCACGCTCGCGAAGGGGCCGAAGGGCTTCGGCTCCGGGGCGCCGATCAGCTCCGTGAGGAACCGGGCGGCGGCGAAGCGGTCGCGGCTGTGGACGATGGTGTGGTCGAGGCGCGCGGGCACGGTTCCTCCTCGTTGAGGCTGCTTGACCTGCCTCCCCACGCTATGCGCAGCACCGCGCCCGGGCCATCGGGCTTTGGCCGTACGTCTCGGGCCTCAGAGGACCTTGCCCGGATTGAGGAGCCCGAGCGGATCGAAGGCCGCCTTGACGGCCTGCTGCAACTCGACTCCCACAGAGCCGAGTTCGCGCGCCAGCCATTCCTTCTTCAGTACGCCGACACCGTGCTCGCCGGTGATCGTGCCGCCGAGTTCCAAGCCGAGCGCCATGATTTCGTCGAAGGATTCACGGGCGCGCCGCGACTCGTCCTCGTCCAGATGGTCGAAGCACACCACGGGATGCGTATTGCCGTCACCCGCGTGCGCGCACACCCCGATGACGAGGTCGTACTTCTCGGCGATGACAGCCGTCCCCTCCAGCATCGCGCCGAGCTTCGAGCGCGGCACGCACACATCGTCGATCATCGTCGCGGACTTCACGGCTTCCAGCGCCGTAAGGGACATCCGCCGCGCCTTCAGCAGCAGTTCGGACTCGGCGACGTCGTCGGCGGGGACGACCCCGGAAGCGCCGGCCGCGGTGCACAGCTCACCGACCACCGCCAGGTCGGCGGCCGGGTCCGGGGTGTCGAAGGCGGCCAGCAGCAGCGCCTCGGTGGACTCGGGAAGACCCATGTTCGCCATCTTGTTGACGGCGCGCAGTGTCGTACGGTCCATGAGCTCAAGCAGCGAAGGGGCATGCCCGCGCGCCATGATCTCGCAGACGGCGTCGCAGGCGGCGGCCACGGTCGGGAACTCGGCGGCGAGGACGAGCTGGCGCGGTGGTGCGGGCTTCAGCGCGAGCACCGCCTTGACAACGATGCCGAGGGTGCCTTCGGAGCCGACGAAGAGCCGGGTGAGGTCGTAGCCCGCGACCCCCTTGGCCGTGCGCCGCCCCGTCGTGAGAAGCCTCCCGTCGGCAAGCACGACATCCAGCCCCAGCACGTACTCAGCGGTCACGCCGTACTTCACACAGCACAGCCCACCGGCAGCCGTGCCGATGTTGCCGCCGATGGTGCACATCTCCCAACTCGACGGATCCGGCGGGTAATAGAGCCCTTCCTCACCCACAGCACGCGACAGCACCGCGTTGATCACCCCCGGCTCGACCACGGCGATCCGATCAACCGCACTGATCTCCAGAATCCGGTCCATCTTCACCAGCGACAGCACGATGCAGCCGTCCGTCGCGTTGGCGGCGCCGGACAGCCCCGTCCGCGCGCCCTGCGGCACGACGGGGACGCGCAGCGCGGTCGCGGTGCGCATGACGTGCTGGACCTGCTCGACGGTGCGCGGCAGGACCACCACGGCCGGGGCTCCGGCCTCGCAGAATCCGGCCATGTCATGGGCGTACGACGCCATGATGTCCGGGTCGGTGATCAAAGCCTCGGCCGGGAGGCCCGCGCGCAGCTGTACGAGAAGATCGTCCATGGTCCCAGCGTGGCACTCGGGGCCATCGGTGTGAACCCGTCTGCGATCCACTTCGCGCGTCCGGACGAGCTCCTGGCGCTGGCGCACAGTGAGCGGCATGCGGAAGGAATTGCAGGTGAAGCGGCGGTGGCCCCGGGTCGCCGCGTTCACGGTCACGGTGGTGCTCGCGGCCGGCGCCGCAGGGGTGCTCACGTCGGGGTGGCTGGACGAGGAAGCGCCGGCGCCGGGCCCCGTCGGGCGGGCGATGGCCGCCGTCGAGGCCGTGGGCGCCGGGGTGCCGGCCTCCGCCGCCGACCTGACCGCACTCATCGGCGACCGCGAGTCGTGGCTGCGCGCGCACCCCGAGGACGACCATTCCTGGTCGGTGCTCGGCTCGGCGTACCTGGAGCGGGGCCGCTGGACGGCCGACCCGGAGGACTTCCCCCGCGCGGAGATGGCGCTGCGGCACTCGCTGTCCGTACGCCCCGAGAAGAGCGGCAATCCTGACGCCCTGGTCGGTCTCGCGGCGCTCGCCCATGCCCGGGGGGACCACCGTGCGGCGAAGAAGTGGGGCGAGGCGGTACGGAAGCAGTCCCCGAGGCGCTGGACGGCGTACCCGGTGCTGATCGGCGTGTACACGCGGCTGGGCGACCAGAACGCGGCCGCCGAGGCGCTGAAGAAGCTGGAGGCGCTGCACCCCGGCCCCTCGGTGCGGCGGCTCGCGGCGGAGGTGTACCGCGACCGGGGCTGGCGGGAGGACGCGGCGGCGACTCTGGCCGACGCGACGGCGCGTGCGGGCTCCGCCGCGGAGAAGGTGACCGGGCTTCACCTGATGGGTGAGCTGGCGTGGGAACGGGGCGAGCTGGAGGAGGCCCTGAGCCACTACGAGGCGGCCCTGCGGACGGACCCCGGCTACGCGAGAGCCCAGGCGGGGCGTGCCCGGGTCCTGGCGGCGCTGGGCCTCACGGCCGACGCGGAACGCGATTACCAGACCGCGCTGGCGGTCACCCCGCTTCCTGAGCTCCACCTGGAGTACGGCGAGCTGTTGCAGTCCCTGGGCCGCGAGGCGCAGGCGCAGGCGCAGTACACCCTCGTACGGGAAGGGGTGGCCCTGCGGCAGCGTCGCGGGGGCGGCGGGAACGAACTCCTCCTCGGGCAGCTCGACGCGGATCACGGTGATCCGGCCTCGGCGGTGCGGCGGTTGCGGGCGGAGTGGCAGCGGCATCCGAACGCGCATGTCGCGGACGCGCTGGCCTGGGCCCTGTTCCGGTCCGGTGAGAAGCGCACCGAGGCCCTCAAGTACGCCCGGAAAGCCACGAACTACGGCTTGCGCAACGCGCAGTTCTTCTACCACTTGGCCACGATCGAACGAGACGTGCGCAAGTACGGCGCGGCCAGGCGCCACTTGGAGGAGGCGTTGCGCATCAACCCGGCGTTCTCCCCGCTGCTGGGGCCGAAGGCGCGGGAGGCGCTGAACGCCCTGGGTGAGCCCTCGGGGGTTGGGCTCCGCCGCTGAGCGCTTCGCAGGCCACGGTGCCAGGAGGGGCCGTGTCGGGGCGCTCCCCGCAGGGTGTCGAACGCAACGCGCCCGAACGTGCCCGGTGCCCGAACGTTCGGCACCCGAGGAGACGCCCCGGCGCGGCACCGACCCCCCAGGGGTGGCAGAGCGGTGGCGCCCCCGGCGGAGTGGGGCTCCGCCCCAGACCCCGGTCCTCAAACGCCGGACGGGCTGAATGCGGCCGGACGGGCTGGAAGGGGCCGGAGGCAGGGGCTGCGGCGGCGGTAGGGGCCGGGAGCTAGAGCGCTGCCGTGCCGATCAGGGCGTTGCGGGTGATCAGGGCTGCCAGGGACGGTTCGTCCAGGCCCTCCGTGCCCGCCGGCCGACGCGGCAGGACCATGTAGCGCGTCTCCGACGTGGAGTCCCACACCGTCACGGCGACATCATCCGGCAGCACCAGGCCGAATTCCGCCAGCACCGCCCGCGGCTCCCGCACCACCCGCGACCGGTACGCCTCGCTCTTGTACCAGCTCGGCGACGGCCCCAGCAGCCGGATCGGGTAGCAGGAGCAGAGCGTGCAGACCACGACGTTGTGCGTGTCGGCCGTGTTCTCGACGACGCGCAGCCGCTGCGGCTGCACTCCCCCGGCCGACAGCCCCAGCTCCGCGACGGCCGTGGTCCCGTCGGCCAGCAGCCGCGCCCGAAACTCCGGGTCCGTCCACGCCCGGGCCACGACGCGCGCGCCCCCGGCCGCCGAGGCGCCCGTAAGAAACGCGTCGATGGCTTCGTCGACCGCGGCGCCGGTGACGATGCCACGGTCCTCCAGCAGCGTCTCCAGGCGCCGCACCTGGCGGGAGATCAGCGCATCGGAGTGGGAGGTGGTTCCGGTCACGACTGGTCGTCCTCCAAGTAGCTTTCGAACAGGTCCAGAACCACGTAATGATCACCTTCACCCCACAGGTCCCGCGCCGCGAACCGCACCGCGTACACCTGCTCCACGGGACAGTCCGTACGCCCCTGGGAGCGGACATCGGCCAGCGGCGCCCGCCCCTCCGGCTCGATGACCGTGCCGCGCTTGCCGCGGGCGTACCGCGGCAGGCGGGTGTGGTGAGGAGGGTCGTGGTGGACGGTACGGACACGCGCGCCCGGCGCGTAGCGGTCGGCGTCAGTCATCCAGCTCGCCCGCCGCGACAACGCCCTTGCGCTCCAGGAGCGTACGGATGGCGAAGAACCACCGCTCGTAGTACGACGCCGCGAGGTACTCCGCGGGCGGCATCGTCTCGACGGCGTCGCGGAACTCGTCGAGGTTGTAGACCTTCTGGGCGATGAGTGCGCCGTTGAGGGCGAAGACCCGCGCCTCCCAGTCGGCATGGAAGGGCTCTGTGTCGTCGGTGGTGTCGACGGGCCCGAAGCCCTGCATGCCGCCCACGTCGTTGATCCTGGCCATGCCAGGAGCTTATGCGTGCTGCTTGTAGTAGATCGAGTACCTGCGCGCGCCCGGCTCCCCCGAGGCGAAGCCCATGCACAGCTGCGGCTTGCTGGTGCGCCGTACGGCGAGGCCTTCCGGCTCCCGGTAGTCGAGGGAGTAACCGGCCTCGGTGCGGCTCCGCTGGACCAGGCTGCCGGTGCGGATGTCGATGCAGGAGACGTACGTGTTGCCGTGCCCGGAGGGCGGATTGGTGGTTCCGTACGGCTCGCCGGCCAGCTGGTACAGGTAGTTGCCGTGCAGCGCGAAGCCCTGGAAGTCGACGTCCGCGTCGGGGTGCGCGGCGGGCTGCGCGAAGTCGTGCAGGGGCTTCGAGAAGTTGCCCGCGACGGCGTGGGACAGGGAGAAGACGCGGTAGCGGACCTTGCCGCCGATGCGGTGGCGGACGGCGATCCGTTTGCGGCTCATGTCCACGGACGGCTGGTTGGCGGTGGACCCGGGGACGGGGTAGCGAGTGGATTCCGCCGAGCTGCGGCGTACCTTCCGGTCCACGAACCGGAACCGCGCGATGCCGCGCCCGAACGCCCCGGACTCGGCGACCCGCCCGTCCGACTCGGTCCAGATCCAGGTCGCCCCGGCCGCGTCCCGCTCGACGCCCATGCCGACGCCGTGCCCGTGCCCCAGCAGGTACATGTGCCCCAACCGGGTGCCGCTGAGGTCCAGTTGGTTGAGGCACATGTCGCCGCGCTGTCGCCGCTCCGTGCCGCTGTACGCCCGGGACTCGCCCGGAAGCTTGATTCCGCCCTGCATCACCTGGACGACGTACAGCCGCTTGCGGGAGTCGTCGAAGGCGAAGGACTGGAGGACGGTGGTATGTCTGAGCTGCTTCTTCCAGTGCCATCTCTTCGACGGCACGGCTAAGTTGATGCGCTCGTCACTCGTGCTCGCGCTGATACTAGTCATGGCCATGACTCACGATAGCGACCCTGCGCCCCCATGGTCAGGGGCGCGCAGGGCCGCGCACGCAGCACACGCAGTGCACGCAGCACGCGCAGCACACGCGGCACGCGCGGCACGCACGGCGCGCGCACTCACCCGCGGGCAGGCTCAGAGGTTGCCGCGCTTCTCCTGCTCGCGCTCGATCGCCTCGAAGAGCGCCTTGAAGTTGCCCTTGCCGAAGCCCATCGACCCGTGCCGCTCGATCATCTCGAAGAAGACGGTCGGCCGGTCCTGGACGGGCTTGGTGAAGATCTGCAGCAGGTAGCCGTCCTCATCGCGGTCCACCAGGATCTTCAGCTCGCGCAGGGTCTCGACCGGCACCCGGGTCTCGCCCGCCCAGTCGCCGAGGGTGTCGTAGTACGAGTCGGGCGTGTCCAGGAAGGAAACGCCCGCCGCCCGCATGCTGCGCACGGTCGCGACGATGTCGTTCGTGGCCAGCGCGATGTGCTGGACGCCGGCGCCGCCGTAGAACTCCAGGTACTCGTCGATCTGCGACTTCTTCTTCGCGATCGCGGGCTCGTTGATCGGGAACTTCACCTTCAGGGTGCCGTCCGCGACGACCTTCGACATGAGCGCGGAGTACTCGGTGGCGATGTCGTCGCCCACGAACTCCTTCATGTTGGTGAAGCCCATGACCTTGTTGTAGAAGGCGACCCACTCGTTCATCTTGCCGAGCTCGACATTGCCGACGCAGTGGTCAATCGCCTGGAAGGTGCGCTTGGCCGGCGGCTCGACGATCGGCTTCGCGGCGACGAAGCCGGGGAGGTACGGGCCGTCGTAACGGGACCGCTCGACGAGGGTGTGCCGGGTGTTGCCGTACGTCGCGATCGCGGCCAGGACGACAACCCCGTGATCGTCCTTGACCTCGTGCGGCTCCTCGAGGCCGCGCGCTCCGTGCTCGACGGCGTAGGCGTACGCGGCACGGGCGTCCGGGACCTCGATGGCGAGGTCGACGACGCCGTCGCCGTGCTCGGCCACGTGGTCGGCCAGGAAGCGCCCGCGGTCCGTGGAGGGCTTGATGACGGAGGTGAGGACGAACCGCGCGGCGCCGTTGGCCAGGACGTAACTCGCGGTCTCGCGGCTGCCGTTCTCCGGTCCGGAGTAGGCGACGAGCTTCATGCCGAAGGCGGTCGAGTAGTAGTGCGCGGCCTGCTTGGCATTGCCGACGGCGAAGACGACCGCGTCCATTCCCTTGACCGGGAAGGGATCGGCCTCACGCGCGGTGCTGGGGGTGGTGTGATGCGTGGTCTCAGTCATATCGGCAGAGTCTCTCCGTATCGCAAGCTGCGCAATAGTTCGCTGAAAGGCTGGGCAATATGCCCACTGATTCGCGAGAATGAGCGAGCGATCTGTACAGGATGCTCAGGGTCGTCGCGAGGCATCGGAAGCATCAGAAGGCGGGGGGTACCCCATGTCCACGGACGGTATCGACGAACTCGACGGCCGGCTCATCGTGCTGCTGGCGCGCGAGCCGAGGATCGGGGTGCTGGAGGCGTCGCGCCGCCTGGGCGTGGCGCGCGGGACCGTACAGGCGCGGATGGACCGCCTTCAGTCCAATGGAGTCATCCGCGGGTTCGGCCCGGACGTCGATCCGGCCGCGCTCGGCTATCCGGTGACGGCGTTCGCGACGCTGGAGATCAAACAGGGCCAGGGGGCCGACGTACGGGCGCATCTGACGACCGTCCCGGAGGTCCTGGAGCTGCACACCACCACCGGGCACGGCGACATGCTCTGCCGCCTCGTCGCCCGCTCCAACGCCGATCTTCAACGTGTGATCGACCGCGTTGTCGGTTTTGATGGCATTGTGCGGGCCTCCACGGCGATCGTCATGGAGAACCCCGTGCCGCTGCGGATCATCCCGCTGGTGGAGCAGGCCGCGGCGGACCGACCGGGCTGACCGGCCCGACCGGGCCGACGAGGGAGCACGAGGAGCACGCGTGAGCTTCTGGGAGTACCTGGGAAACCGGCACCAGCAACTGCTCACCGACGCCCTCCAGCACGTCAGCGCGGTCTTCCAGTGCATGGTGATCGCCACCGTGCTGGGCATCGCCATCGGCGTGCTCACCTACCGCAGCGACTGGGCCGGAAATCTGGCCATCACGTCCACGGCGACCGTCCTCACGATCCCCTCCCTCGCACTGATCGGCCTGCTGGCGATCAGCGACGCCGGGATCATCTACACCCAGGTCTCCGAGTCGGGGTCGTGCCTGCTGGGCGAGGTGTTCACCACCGACGGCCGGATCGAGGCGAACTGAGCGCGCGCCTGAACACCGAGGTCGCGCGGGAGCTGAACGGCAAGGTGGACGTGGACGGCGAGGACCCGCACGCGGTGGCGAAGGACTGGCTGGTGAAGGAGGGCTTCATCAGGGAGGGCTGAGAGTTGCAAAGGAAATATTGCAACGAACCACTTGCAAAGCATTCTTTGCAAGCCTAGGGTCAGGTCATGCCTGAGGCACCCAACCCCCGTATCCTCGACGCCCGTTCACTGCGCGGCCTCGCCCACCCCCTCCGCATCCAGCTGCTGAAGTCCCTCCGCCACGACGGCCCCGCCACCGCCTCCCAGCTGGCCGACCGGCTGGGCGAGTCCAGCGGCGCCACCAGCTATCACCTGCGCCAGCTCGCCGCGCACGGCTTCGTCGAGGACGACCCGGAGCGCGGCAAGGGCCGCGAGCGGTGGTGGAAGGCGGCACAGGAAGGGACCACCTTCAGCAGGGAGTTGCACCGCAGCCCCGATCCCGCCGTACGCGGAGCCGCGGACCTCTTCCTGCACGAGATCGCGAACATTCACACCCAGGAGCTCGGCACCTGGCTCGCCACCTCCCGCGAATGGCCCGAGGAATGGGCCGGCAGCTCGGACATGAGCGACTTCACACTCCAGCTCACCCCTGAGCAGCTGAAGGAGCTGAACGAGAAGATGCACGCGCTCATCAACAGCTACCACGGACGCTCCGACGAAGGCTCCGCCCAAGTCCGCCTGCATACGCACTCGTTCCCCCGCCGCCCCACGGACTGAGAGGAACCCGCCCACCATGCACCCCGACACACACCTCCATCTCCACCACCAGCGCGCCGCCGAACTGCACGCCCAGGCAGCCGAGTACGCCCGCATCCCCCGCCCCGCACCCCGCCGCGCCCTGCGCACCCGCCTCGGCTGGACCATGGTCGAGATCGGCCTGCGCCTCGCCCAGCACCCTCCCGCCCGGTCGGCCCGTATCGCATGACCGCCCAGGGGGGACGAAAACCATTCGCCGCCGTACTGGCGGCCAACACCATCTCCATAGCCGGTACTTCACTCACCATGATCGGCGTCCCGTGGTTCGTGCTCGAGACCACGGGCAGTGCCGGCCGCGCCGGTGTCGTCGCCTTCTGCGCGACGCTGCCGGTCGTCGTCTCCGCGCTCGTCGGCGGCCCCCTCATCGACCGGATCGGCCGTCGCCGGGTCTCCGTCGCCTCCGACCTGGTGTGCGGCCTCGCCGTCGGCGCGATCCCGCTGCTGCACTACGCCGGCGCGCTGGAGTTCTGGATGCTGTGCGCCCTGATGGCGCTCGGCGGCCTCGCCCATACGCCCGGCATGACCGCCCGTTACGTCCTGGTCCCCGACCTCGCCACCCACGCCGGCACCACCCTCGCCCGCGCCGCCAGCCTCTTCGAGGGCGTCTCGCGCGGGGCCCGCATGATCGGGGCCGCGCTGGCGGGCGTACTGATCGCGCTGTTCGGCGCCGAGGCGGTGCTGCTGCTCGACGCGGCGACGTTCGCGGTGTCCGCACTGCTGGTCGCGGCGGGGGTACGGGGCGTACAGGCGGCCGAGCCGCAGAAGGCGGCGGCGCCGGTGTCGTTCACGACGTACCGCACGGAACTCCGCGAGGGGTACGTCTTCCTCCTCCGCCACCGCCTCCTCCTGGCCATGGTGCTGATGGTGATGCTCACCAACGGCCTCGACCAGGGCTGGAGTGCGGTCCTCCTGCCCGTGCACGCCAAGGACAACCTGGGCGGCGCGACCGACCTCGGCCTGCTCGCCGCGGTCTTCGGCGGCTGCGCGCTGCTCGGCGCCCTGCTCTACGGCGCGGTCGGCGAGCGTTTCCCGCGCCGGGTGGTCTTCACGGTCGCGTTCCTGCTCTGCGGGCTGCCGCGCTTCGTCGTCGCCGCGCTCGTGGACGGAACGGCCGCGCTGGCCGTGACGATGGCGGCGGGCGGTCTGGCCGCCGGGATGCTCAACCCGATCCTGACGACGGTGACGTACGAACGCGTCCCGCAGGAGCTGCGCAGCCGCGTCGGCGGCGTCGCCACGGCCGGCTGCGAGCTGACGATGCCGCTCGGCGGGCTCGCGGCGGGCCTGCTGGTCGAGGAGGCAGGGCTGGTGACGGCGCTCCTGGTGGTCGGCGGGGCGTACTTCCTGGCGACGCTGAGCCCGGTGGTCTTCCCGTCCTGGCGGACGATGGACGACGTAAAACCACCAACGGCTGCTAGCAGCTCGGAACCTTCCCGCCCCTCTTCTCCAGCTCCACCAGAGCCCGCACCGCGTCCTTGAGCGTCGTGACGGGCACGAGCCGCAGCCCGTCCGGCAGCTCGGCCTGAGCCTGCGAGCACTCGTCCTTCGGCACGAGGAAGACCGTCGCCCCGTCGCGCCTGGCCGCCTGCGTCTTGAGCGGTACGCCGCCGACGGGGCCCACGTCTCCGCCGGAGGTGATCGTGCCCGTACCGGCGATGTTGCGGCCGCCGGTGAGGTCGCCGCCCGAACCGTCGCCGTCCAGCTTGTTCACGATGCCGAGCGAGAAGAGGAGTCCGGCGCTGGGGCCGCCGATGTCGGCGAGGTTGAGATCGACCTTGACCCGGTCGGGGCTCTTGCCGAGGTAGCCGAGCGCCGCGTCGACGGCGGTCTCCTGCGACTGCTCCATCTCCGCGACGTTGTGCTTCTCGATCTCGGCGTCGGTGCCGCCGGTCGGGTAGACCGCTTCCTTCGGCAGGACGGCCCGGTCGGTCCTGAACCACGCGTCGGCGACCTGCCCCAGGTCGACGTCGACGGACGGTCCGGTCGCCACGATCGTCGTCATCCGCAGCTGCCCGGTGGTCTCGCGGACCGGCGCCCCGGTGATGGTGATCACCGGCTTGCCCTTGTCGTCGCCCAGGACGTTCGCGGTACTGCCGGGCTGCGCGAGGACGTACGGCAGCGGCGCGAACCCGGCCACGGCGAGGAGCGCGAGCACGGAGGTCCCGCAAAGGGCGAGGACGCGGGGACGGGAGAGACGTGAGAGCACGCCCCTAATCTAGTGGGCTCGCACCCCTCTCCCCCGTGCACCGCTCCTCCCCCGTGCACCACTCGCACCGCTCCGCGGGCTTCGAGGCGCTGCGCCGGCCTCCGGCCGCCGGGCGCGCACCTCTCACCTCAGCGCGTCGGCGACCTCCCGCGCGGCGTCGACCACACGCGGCCCGACCCGCTCCGGGACGGAGTCGGCGAGCATGACGACCCCGACGCTGCCCTCCAGCCCGGTTATGCCGACCAGGGGTGCGGCCGCGCCGCTCGCGCCCGCCTCCAGTTCGCCGTGCGTGAGGGTGAAGCCGTCGACCGCCAGCGCGCCCTGACGGGCCGCGAGGATGGCCTTGCCGGCCGCACCCCGGTCGAGCGGATGACGAAACCCTGTGCGGTACGCCACGTGATAGTCGGTCCACGTCGGCTCGACGACCGCGACCGCGAGCGCCTCCGCGCCGTCGACCAGGGTCAGGTGCGCCGTGGCGCCTATGTCCTCGGCGAGCGAGCGCAGCGCGGGCAGGGCGGCTTCCCGTACGAGCGGATGGACCTGACGGCCCAGGCGCAGCACGCCGAGGCCGACGCGGGCACGTCCGCCCAGGTCGCGGCGTACGAGTGCGTGCTGCTCGAGGGTGGCGAGCAGCCGGTAGACGACGGTCCGGTTGACCCCGAGCTTGTTGGAGAGCTCGGTGACGGTCAGACCGTGGTCCGTGTCGGAAAGCAGCTTGAGGACACGAAGTCCTCGGTCGAGCGTCTGGGAGGTTTCCGCGGTCACGACGCCCACTCCTCTGTGGTGAGTGCGGCGGCTCTCTCACGCTGTGCGTCGCCAGTCCCTTCGGCGGCGCGCGCTGAGGCCGCCGGCAGGCCATGGCACCGGCTGCGCTCCGAGGCGGGTCTGCCACGGGGCGTATGCGTTGCGGGAAAGGTAGCGATCGACTCCGCTCAGCGGAAGACCTCGTCCAGAATCCGGGCGCCGGAGGAGAGTTGATCCCCATTCGGGACCAATCCCGCGCAGGCCCGGAACTGGAGCTACGGACACCAACAGCCGAGCGGGGCCCGGAGACAATCCTCCAAGCCCCGCTCCCCACCTCATTGGGGCGTCACCGCATCCGGGTGGCCCACTCCTGAACCTTCTTGATGCGTTCCTGGAGCTGCCCGGCCGTGGCCTCCGCGCTGGGCGGCCCGCCGCAGACGCGCCGCAGCTCGGTGTGGATCACGCCGTGCGGCTTGCCGGTCTGGTGGACGTACGCGCCGACCATGGTGTTCAGCGACTTCCGCAGCTCCAGCAGCTGCTTGTGCGTGACGACGGGCCGCGATTCGGCGGGCTTCTCCAGCAGGTCCGCCTCCGCCGCCGGCTTCTGCCGACTGTGCGCGATCTGCCGCGTCTGCCGCTTCTGAAGGAGGAGCTGCACCTGATCGGGCTCGAGCAACCCAGGAATCCCGAGGTAGTCCTGCTCCTCCTCACTCCCCGGGTGGGCCTGCATGCCGAATTCGGCGCCGTCGTACAGCACCCGGTCGAAAACCGCGTCGGACTCAAGAGCCTCGAAGGGCAACTGCTCCTCGGTCTCCTCGTCCTCCAGCTTCTCGGCATCGGCGAGAAGCTTGTCCTCCTCGCTGAACGGGTTCTCGTCCTCTCCAGCCTTCTTGGGCTTGTCGAGGACGTGATCCCGCTCGACCTCCATCTCATTGGCGAACTCAAGAAGCATCGGAATCGTAGGAACGAACACAGAAGCGGTCTCTCCCCGCCTCCTCGATCGCACGAATCGCCCGACGGCCTGGGCGAAGAAGAGCGGCGTCGAAATGGTCGTCGCGTACACCCCGACAGCGAGCCGCGGTACGTCGACGCCTTCCGACACCATCCGCACAGCGACCATCCAGCGCGATTCGTCCGCACTGAACTGGTCGATTTTCTTCGAGGCGGCCTTCTCATCAGAGAGAACAACAGTCGGCCGGTCCCCGGTGATCTTCTTCAGAATCTTGGCGTACTCGCGCGCGCTGTCCTGGTCGGAAGCGATCACCAGCCCGCCGGCGTCCGGAATCCCCTTCCGCACCTCGGTCAGCCGGGTGTCGGCGGCCGCCAGCACATTCGGGATCCACTCGCCCGTCGGCGCGAGCGCCGTCCGCCAGGCCTGCCCGATCGCGTCCCGGGTCATCGGCTCGCCGAGCCGGGCGGCGATCTCGTCACCAGCCTTGGTGCGCCAGCGCATGTTGCCGCTGTAGGACAGAAAGATGACGGGCCGCACGACACCATCGGCAAGGGCATTCCCATACCCATACGTGTAATCGGCGGAAGACCGCCGAATCCCGTCATTCCCTTCCTCATACGCAACAAAAGGGATGGGATTGGTGTCGGACCGAAACGGCGTACCCGTCAGGGCGAGCCGCCGGGTCGCCGGGTCGAACGCCTCCTGGCAGGCCTCGCCCCAGGACTTCGAGTCACCGGCATGGTGAATCTCGTCCAGAATCACCAGCGTCTTGCGCTGCTCGCACCGGTTCCGGTGGAGCATCGGGCGTACACCGACACCGGCATAGGTGACGGCGACCCCGTGGTACTCCTTGCTGAGCGGCCCGGCGCTGTAGTCCGGGTCGAGCTTGATGCCTATCCGGGCCGCGGCCTCCGCCCACTGCTTCTTGAGGTGCTCGGTCGGCGCGACGACGGTGATCTGCTGCACGACGTGGTGGTGCATCAGCCACGAGGCGAGCGTCAGCGCGAAGGTCGTCTTTCCGGCGCCGGGCGTCGCGACCGCGAGGAAGTCGCGCGGCTGGTCCTGGATGTACTTCTCCAGCGCCCCCTGCTGCCAGGCACGCAGCTTGTTGGCGGTGCCCCAGGGGGCGCGGCCGGGGAAGGCGGGTGAGAGGTGGTGGGAGGCGGTAGTAGTCACGGTCTCCGGTGGAATCCTAGGGGCCGCGCGCAGCGCGTCGGGCAGGGCGGCGGCGGGCGACGGGTGGGCTCTCGGGGGGCGGTAAGACAACCGGGCCACCCTACCGGCGCGCAGCATACGGGCCCGGCCGAACTCGGCCGGGCCCGCCGCAATTGCGATCCAGCTCACATCATGGGAGTGCCAGCTCCCGCAGGGCTTGCGAGATCATCTTCACTTCCTCCAGCTCCCCGGTGGCCACGGTGATCACGAGACGCTCGGCCGTGTCGATGTCCGGGCGCAGCTGCACGTCGTTCATGGCCAGAAAGACGACGCAGGACACCCAAGCGGTGCGCTTGTTGCCGTCGACAAAGGGATGGTTGATGACCAGCGACTGGAGCAGCGCGGCCGCCTTGTCGAACAGGTCGGCGTACGCCTCCTGCCCGAACATGGACGCCGACGGACGGTGCACAGCCGATTCCAGGAGCCCCGCGTCACGCACGACGACGACTTGGTCGTCCACGGCATCCTCGGCAATGGCCAGCACGTCCTCGGAATCCAGGTAGACGTACGTCACTTCAGCCGCTCCAGCAGCTCGGCCCACTTGGCGACCTGCTCCTTGGACGTCTTGCGGACGATGGCCTGGTGGGCTGTCCTGGCCAGGTAGTCGTCCACGGCCTTGAGCAGTATGGCGTGCATGCTCGTCCCCTCCTCCTCGGCGCGCTGCTTGAGAGCTTCGGTCTGGTCGTCGCGGAGACGCAGGTTCATAGCCATACCAAAACGGTACCAGCCGCTGGTGCCGAAGTGGTACCACATTCACTCTTCCGGGTTCACCCGCAACCGCGTAGCCACCCAAGCCCCCACCAGCGCCACCCCCGCCATCGGCAGGAACACCGCCGCGAAGGCCGCCGGATGTGATCCAGACGCCCCCGAGGCCGCCACGTGGCCCACCGCTCCGCCACCGAGCGCCGCGAAGACCGCACCCCCGATCGCCAGCAGCATGACATTGGACAGCCCGTCGGAGATCTGGAGGGCGGCGGAGTTGGCGCCCGCCTCCTTCGGCGGCGAGAGCTTGAGCAGCAGCACACTCGTCGAAGCGATGACCGTGCCCATACCGAAGCAGCCGACGCCCCAGGCGACCGCCACCACCCACACCGGGACGCCGGGAATGAGCACGCTCGGCGCGGTGGCGATGGCAGCCGCGACCAGCACCATGCCCCCGGAAACCATCCGCTCCCGGTACGGCTCCACGCGCGGCCGCGACTGTACGTACGACCCGAGCGCCCACGTCGCACCGCCGACCGCGAGCGAGAGCCCGGCCATGGTCGGCGACATCCCGCGCTGCGTAACCAGCATGAGCGGTACGAACGACTCGGCGGCAATGAACGAGCCGGCAGCGATCCCCCGCAGCAGCACCACCGAAGGCAGCCCGCGCGCCGCGACATACGTGCCACGCGGCAACAGCCCCAGCACGGCCGGCACGAGCAGCGCACCCCCCACCACCGCCGGAACCAACGACAGCCACCGCAGCTCCTGTCCGGCGTACTGAAGCAGCCCGGCCCCCAGCGAGATACCGAGCGCGAGCCGGATCCGCCGCCGGTCGAAGGCCGGAACGGGAGCACCGGCGTCAGCAGGGCCGCCCGCCATCCGCCGTATGGCGGGCAGAGCAAGAGCAAGCGGAAAAACAACCAGCACCGGAATACCGACAAAAACCCACCGCCACCCCAGCTGCTCCGTAACAGTCCCGGACACCAACGGCCCGACAACCGACGGCACAACCCAACTCGCGGCGAAGGCAGCCAGGATCGCCGGCTGCAACCGAGCCGGATACGCCCGGCTGACGACGACGTACAGCGCGACGATCACCAGCCCACCCCCCAGCCCCTGGACGGCCCGCCCAACGATGAACAGCCACATGGCATCCGCCGTGCCGGAGAGCAGCAGCCCAACCCCGAACGCACTGATACCGGCAGCGAGCGGCCCAAGCGGACCCCTCCGGTCGGCCCACTGCCCGGACAGGACCATGGCGAAGAGGCTGGTGGTGAAGTACGAGGAGAAGGCGAAGGCGTACAGCGAAACACCCCGCAGCTCCCGCGCGGCGACGGGCATGGCCGTACCGACGGCGGTCGCTTCGAACGCGATGAGCAGGACGACGGCGATGATGCCGATGCTGAGCGCGCGATGGGTCTTGCCAAGAACGCCGCTCTGATCTGCGGGTACGCCAGGTATCTCGGCTTCGGGCGCGACCTCGGCGTCGCGCGGCTCCAGGGCGGTCATCCGCCAAGAGTAAGGGGCGTAGCTCGCAATGACCCCTGTCTGAAGGAGGTCCCGCCGTCGGCCATTGGCCCTACGCCCGAGGTCGGCATATGAACACAACATGGCAGTCACATTGCGCCCCGACCTGATCCCTTGAAGTCGCGGACGCCACCGCCTTACGGTCGTGACATCACCACACGGCCGTGTACCCGAGTGGCTCAGGGACTTGCCTGCAAAGCAAGCGACGTCGGTTCGATTCCGATCACGGCCTCCCATCCCGCAACTAGACGGGCAGCACGCACACCGGAACCGGCGCGGCAAGCACCGCCCCCGCCGGCGAGAGCCGCCCTGTCCCCCGGTCCACGCGGAAAACCGCAACCGTGCCCGACTTCTGATTGGCGGCGAACAACAACACACCGGACGGGTCCAGAGCGATGTGCCGCGGGTACGAGCCCCCCGACGGCACCACAGACACCAGCCGCAGCGCCGCGCCCCCGCGCTCAACGCCGAAGACGGCGATGCTGTCGTGCCCCCGGTTGGAGACGTACACGAACCGCCCGTCGGGCGAAACGAGCACCCCCGCCGGGTAGTTGCGCTCGTCGAGCTCAGTGCCGGGCCCCAGAGTGGACTGGGGAGCGCCGGGGGTCAGGACCCCACTGCGCCGCTCGTAACCGCACACGACCACCGAGCTGTCCAGCTCGTTGACGACGTACGCGTGCCGCCCGGAGGGATGAAAGGCGAGGTGGCGAGGCCCGGCTCCGGGCTTCATCGCGGCGCGTTGACGCTCCCGGAGCTTTCCGCTGCGCGGGTCGAGCCAATAAGTGTGGACGGTGTCCGTACCCAGGTCGACGGCGACGACGTACCGTCCGCCGGGATCCGTGACGACCATGTGCGCGTGAGGCCCCTCCTGCCGCCCGGGGTCGGGCCCGGACCCCGTGTGCCGTACGACATCGGCGACCTCCCCCAGCACGCCCCCACGCCCAATGGGGTGTACGGACAAGCTGCCGCCGGTGTAGTTGGCGGTCAGCAGGAACCGCCCGTCGGGGTGCACGGACAGGTGGCAGGGATCAGCGCCCCCCGTGCCACGGGCACGCCCCAGCACCTCGGGCGCCCCGCCCCCGACGCGCACGGCGGCAACCGCACCCTTGGCGCGCTCGTCGACGGCGTACAGGGTCCGGCGGTCGGGCGAGAGCGCGAGGAAGGAAGGATTCTGCACACCGGTGAGCACCCCGGTGGAGGCCAACTGTCCGCTGCGCGGCCGGTACGACGCGAGCCCGATGCCGGTGCCACCGCCGGGCTGGGTGGTGTACGTACCGAGGTACGCGCGGCGTACAGCAGGTGCGGTGGCCAACGCATCACCTCTAGTGAGCGCGACGGCAGCCCCCGCACCGGCGAGCAGCCCGAACCCTCGTCGGCTCACGCCACGCGTCGCATCACTCATGAGGCCCCTCACGCATCCGAGAGTTCGAGAGTCGGCACTGCGCTCGCATAGTCGCCCGGCCCAATACACCGACACAAGGGGCCGCGCGGACTTACCCCCCATCCCCTTGAACACTCACCCCGCTGCTCGGGTACTGCGACGAACCCCGCACATGACGCAAATCCAAGCCACCCAAATACCTCAAAGCCGGGCAAATCAGCCGCCCCTCTTCGCCATCTGCTGGTTTCGTCCCACCCACCAGGACCAGCCACGCGCCTGCGGCCCAACCAACCACCAGCCGGGGCGGACGCCACACCCACCCGAGTCCCCCCATCCAACTCACGCGCCCCACCCGCAGACCCATGAGTGTGCAGGTCGACCCGCCAGCCTCGCCGTCCGCTCACCTGGGTGCTCGCGTGCGCAGGAATGGGAATGCCGCACCAACGACCGTCCCCGCACCCGCCGAGACTGGGGCCGAGCCGCCCCCTAGACCTGCCGCGCCCCACCCACTCACCCGACAGCCACCGAGCCGACCCGCGCCCATCCCGCACCTAGCGTGCAGGGCGTTTTTCTTTGGGCCGTCCCCGTACAAGCGTTAGCGGTGGGCCGGGGCGGCGGGTCAAGGGGAGCCCGAAGGGCTCTCGCGCAGCGACGCGACCGTAGGGAGCGCCCTTGACGCGCCGCCCCGGCCCACCGACACTCGAGCGCTCGGGACGGCCCGCCCCCCAGAAGCAAGCCTTGGTTGTTACCCCCCCGCCACCGCAACCGCCGCCTGCGGCCTGATCGGCAGCCGGTTCACCGGGCGGCCCGTAGCCGCCCGCACCGCCGAGGCCACCGCCGCCGGGGATGTCACCACCGGCACCGCGCTGACCGGCTTCGCGCCGAACGGGGCCACCACGTCCCGCTCCTCCACCAGCTTCACGATCCGGATGTCCGGTGCGTCCAGCGCCGTCGGCAGGGCGTAATGCGTGAGGTCCGGATGCCGGATCAGCCCCCTCGGCGTACGCAGGTTCTCCGTCAGTGCCGCCCCCACGCCCTGCGTGACGCCCGCCTCGATGCGGGTCGCCAGCTGCGCCGGGTTCAGGACGCGTCCCACATCCTGCGCCACCGCCATCTCGACCACCCGAATCGAGCCCAGCTCAATATCGACGTCCACGATCGCGCGGATCGCACAGAACGCCAGCCCCACAAACGCGTCCCCCTGACCCGCATCGTCCAGCGGCTCGGTCGGATGCGGCCGGCACTGCGCCGTGGCCCACAGCTCCTTGCCCTCCATCGCCTCCATCACCGTCGTCGACAGGACTCCGTCGTACGACGTGATCTTGCCGTCCGCGATCTGGAGCAGCTCGGTCGACATCCCGAACTTGTGCGCCAGCGGCTGGAGCAGCTGCGTACGCACCATCTTCGCCGCCCGCTCCACCGCGCCGCCCGACACCCACGTGTGGCGTCCATGCGTCGCGGGGCCCGCCGGAGGCTGGTCGGTGTCCACCGACGCGACGTGCACCTCTTCGACGCCCAGGACCTCCTGGACGATCTGGCGCGCCAGCGTCGAAAACCCGCCGCCCGTCTCGACCGCCGCGCAGATCACCGTAGCGACCCCGCCCTGGACCTTCACCGTGGCCGTCGAGACCTCGTCCGTCCCCTCCGCGCCCAGCATGTGCACCATGCCGACCGCGTATCCGACTCCCCTACGCACCGCGCTCGGCTCGCCCGCGCCCTCCGGGCCGCCCGGCAGCAGCCACTCGTCCTGGGGGGTGTCCTTGGGCAGCGCGGGAAGCGGGAAGTCGCGTACCGACCGCAGCAGCTCGGCCACCGGGGCCGGGCACGTCACCGTCTGCCCCGTAGGCAGCAGATCACCCGTCGCCAGCACATTGCGCAGCCGCAGTTCCGCCGGGTCGAGCCCGAGCTTCGCCGCGAGCTTGTCCATCTGGCCCTCGTACGCCGCGCACACCTGGAGGGCGCCTTCACCACGCACGTGTCCCGACGGCGGGTTATTCGTACGGACGGCCCAACCCTCAATAAATGCGTGCGGCACGACGTACGGACCGCACGCGAATGCCACCGCCGCCGCCAGCGATTCCGACGAGGCGTCGGCGTACGCACCCGCATCCAGAAGAATCTGCGCCTCCACCTTCACCAGCCGGCCCTCCGCGTCCGCGTGGTGGCGGTAGCGCAGCAGAGTCGGGTGCCGGTGAGCGTGGCCGAGGAAAGACTCCTCCCGCGTAGCTGCCAGCTTGACCGGGCAGCCGGTCTTCAAAGCAAGCAGCCCCAGCGGGATCTGGAAGCTGCCGTCCTCACGATCACCCGTCGCGCCCGGAACTCCCGTCACCACGACCTTCACGCGCTCCGGCTCCAGCCCGAAACAGGCCGCCGCGCGGTCGCGATCCGTATGGGGATCCGTCGACGCCGTATAGATCTCCACGCCACCGTCCGGGCGCGGGACCGCGAGGCCGGCCTCGGCGCCGATGGGCGCCGGGTCCTGGCGGCCGATGCGGTACAGGCCCTCGACGATCACCTCGCCCGCGACCTCCGGGTCGCCGTAGCTCAGCGGGATGTGCCGGATCAGGTTGCCGTCGGGGTGCAGCGGCTCCGCCGCGAAGGCCTGCTCGGGGTCGGTGACCGGTTCGAGGATCTCGTACTCGACCGCGATGGCGGCGGCGGCCAGGCGAGCCGTGTCCGGGTGGTCGGCGGCCACGGCGGCAATGGCCTCGCCGTGGTGGCGGACCAGGTCTGAGGCGAAAACGGGGCGGTCGGCGACGCTGCGGCCGTGGGCGGGGTCGCCCGGCACGTCCTGGTGGGTCACTACAGCCCGTACGCCTGGCATTTCGGACGCTGCGGACGTGTCGATGGAGGCGATACGGGCGTGGGCGTGCGGCGAGCGCAGTACGGCGGCCCACAACAGGCCCTCCGCCCACAGGTCGGCCGCGTACGGGAACGTGCCCTCCGTCTTCGCGCGCGCGTCGGCCGGGGCGAGGGACGCGCCGAGGCCGTGGCTGGGCGCGTCGGGGCGGTGCTCGGGCTGGATGCCGTCGACCGCCGTGGTACTGGTCGCGGTGGCCGCGTCGTTGCTCACGCCATGCCTCCGTCGTGCGGGTTCTCGCGGGGGTGCTCGTGGGGGTGCTGGTGGGGCTGCTGGACGCTGCCGGCGCCGGGGGGTGCCTGGTGCGGGATGCGGGCTTCTTCCGACGCGGCGGTCGCTTCGCGCTCGGCCACGACCTCGCGTACCGCTTCCAGCACACCCCGGTAGCCGGAGCAGCGGCAGAGGTTGCCGCACAGCGCCTGGCGGGTCTCGAGCTCGCTCGGGGCGTGGTTGCCTTCGAGCAGATCGTGGACGGTCATCGCCATGCCGGGTACGCAGAAACCGCACTGGACCGCGCCGCAGTTGGCGAGGGCGCGCTGGACGTCGGACGGTTCGCCGTCGGTGGCCAGGCCTTCTACCGTACGGACCTCGCTGCCGGCGGTGGTGGCGGCGGGCACGAGGCAGGAGGCGACCAGGCGGCCGTCGACCTGGACGGCGCAGGCGCCGCATTCGCCCTGGGAGCAGCCGTCCTTGGCGCCGGCCAGGCCGAGGCGCTCGCGCAGGACGTAGAGGAGGGACTCGCCGATCCAGGCGTCCGTGACGGGGCGGTCGGCGCCGTTCACCCTGAGGACGTAGGAGGCATGGGGGTGCTCGCTGTGGGCGTCTTCCGGGGTTTCCGGAGCGTCGGCGACGGCGTCGGGACCGGCACCCAGAGCATCGGGACCGGTGCCGGGGGCGTCGGAATCCGTGTCCTGACCGTCGGGCTCGCTGCCCAGGGCGGCGGGCTCGGTGCCAGTGCCAGTGCCAGTGCCGGTGCCCAGGGCGCCGGGCTCGGTGCCAGTGCCAGTGCCCGGGGCGTCGGGCTCGGTGCCGGCGTCGGGCTCAGTGCCCGGGGCGTCCGGGTCGGTCCCGCCCCGTGGCGTCTCCTCGGGCGTCGAACGTTCGGGTACTGCGTTTTCTTCGGGTTCTTCGGGCTCGTTGCGTTCAACGCCCTGCGGGGAGCGCCCCGGTACGTCCCCTCCTGGCACCGTGGACTGCGAGGCGGCGTCCGTCGCGTCCTGCGGGGCGATGGGCTGCGGCTCGAAGTCGTGCGTCAGGTGGGACGCCTGTGGCGGCTGCGCCGCCCATGGGGCGGGGGCGCCACCCGGCAGGGTCGGGCTCGCCTCGGTCGTGTTCGCCCAGGGGGCCGCCGCGCCGCCCGGCAGGGTCGCCGGGGGGTGGGTGCTGCTCCAGTGGGACGCCAGGGCGGAGGTCGTGAACTCGCCGGATTCGTCCGGGAGGTCCCCGTCCGCCACCGGGATCGTCCACTGGCCCGTGAGCTCGGACGCGACCGGCGGCGTCGGCTCCGGGGCCGATTCGAAGCTCCACTGGCCCGTCGTCCCGGGCTCGTGCGCCGGTGCGGGCGCCTGCGGGCTTTCCGGTTCCGGCCAGCGCATTTCGCCCGGCGCCGAAGCCGGCACGGTCCAGGTCCCGGTCGCGCCGGGGTCGGTCGCGGCCGCGCTCGACGGCGTCTGTGGGATCTGCGGGGTTACGTGCGGAGCGATCTGCGGCGGTACGTAGTCGTGGCCGGGCGCGGCCAGTGGGTCGCCGTAATCGCCGTAGCCACCGAAGTCCGTCATGCCCTCGGGCAGCTGCACGAACGCCGTGGCCTCCGCGTCGTACTCACCGCCCTGCGGGATCGGCTGCCAGCCGCCGGGGTTCGTACCGGCGTTCGTACCGGGGTTCTCGTTCTCGCTCACGACAGTGCCCTCCCCAGCGCTCGTCGGGCCAGCGCGGCGACCGTGCGCCGCAGGTGCAGAACGGCGGGCGGCAGGGCGGGGACCGGCTCCGCCCCGTCCGGCGCCGGAGCCGGGTCCGGGATGCAGGCGGCGGCGACGTACTCGCCGAACGCCGCACACGCGTCGGGCGCCAGCTTGCGGTCCGCGTCCCACTCGATCAGCGAGGCGATCCAGCGCTCCGCCTCCAGGGGCCGCAGCGGCATCGGCGCGATGGCGCCCACCGCGCACCGCACCTCGCGCCGCGCCGGGTCGAGGACGAGTGCCACGGACGCGGTCGCGCGGCCGGGGCCGGTGCGTCCGGTGGCCTTGAAGAAGACCTGGGGGGCGTGCAGCAGCGGTACGCGCACGAAGCCGATCAGCTCGCCGGCGCCCAGCATGTCGCGGCCGGCGAGGAGGTGGGAGACGGGCGTCTCGCGGCGTGCGCCGCCCGGTCCCGCGATCACCAGCGTCGCTTCCATCGCGGCCAGTACGGGCAGGGTGTCGCCGGTGGGCGCGGCGGTGACGATGTTGCCGCCGAGCGTTCCGGCGTTACGGATCTGGGGCGGGCCCGCGGCGCGCGCGGCCGCGGCGAGGGCGGGGATGAGCGCCGCGAAGTCGGGGCGGCCCATCCGGGCATGGGTGAGGCCGGCGCCGAGCAGGGCGTTTCCGTCCTGGTACTGCCAGCCCCTGATCTCACTGATCCGGCCCAGCCCGACCAGGGCGGCGGGCCGCAGTTGCCCGGAGTTCACGGATGCCATCAGGTCCGTACCGCCCGCGACGGGCACGGCGGCAGGCATGGCGGTGAGTGCCGCCACGGCCTCGTCGAGCGAGGCCGGGAGCGTCACGGACTGCGCCGCCCGCGGTGCGTGCGTGGTCAACCCAGCTGCCCCTTCCCGGTGTCCCGGCTGTCCCGTCTGCTGCGCCGTACGGTACGTGCTCACAGTCCGGACGAGGCAACTCTGGCACATCTTGCGAACCGGCCGACGCGAGGGTCCACTAGGGGCCCCTCGTCCCCGGCCAGGGCATTGGTCCGCTTTCGTGCATCATTGGTGCTGAGTTCGGATTGACACTCTTCAGCGCCTCTTGGGTGACTTACGGCTTATGCCGAGCCGGGGCTCTTCCACGCTCCCAGGCCCGGCACAGCGCGGCACGCTCCTTCCCTCACGGCTCACACGTTTGGGGGCGACCCGTCGATCGGGCGTCCGAGCGTGGCTGGATTTCCGTCGGGCGACGGGCGCTTGTGCCAGGGCAACGGACCGCCCGGTGGCCGGTAGTCGACCCCCAGAGCATCAAGCCGCCGGTAGTGCGCCGCCATTCGCGCCTCGAAACCGGCGAAGTCCCGTTCGGCAGGTGCCGGCAGGTCCGCCCAGGCGACCTCGGCGAACGCCGCCAGGCGGGGGAACGTCTGGTAGTCGACGCGGCTCTGGTTCTCCATCACCTCGGTCCAGACGTTGGCCTGGGTGCCGATGACGTGCCGCGCCTCCTCGGGGGTCAGCTCCGCCGGTACGGGCTCGAAGCGGTAGACGTCCTCCAGCGTGCGGACGTACCCGATGGGCATCGGCTCGTCCGGGCCACCGTCCTGGCGGTGGTCCAAGTACACCTCCTGCTGGGGGCACATGACGACGTCGTGGCCGGCTTTGGCCGCGGCGATTCCGCCCGCGTAACCGCGCCAGGACGAGACCGCCGCTCCCGGCGCGAGGCCGCCCTGGAGGATCTCGTCCCAGCCGATGAGGCGGCGGCCGCGGGCGGTGAGCCACGTGTCGAAGTGGCCGATGAACCACGACTGGAGCTCTTCCTCGTCGGCCAGGCCGAGTTCCTTGATACGTGCCTGTGCCGTCGGGGATTCCTTCCACTGGACCTTCAGAGCCTCGTCGCCGCCCACGTGGATGAAGGTGGAGGGGAAGAGGTCGAGGACCTCCTCGAAGACGCCTTCGAAGAAGCGGAGGGTGTTGTCAGTGGGGGCGAGTACGTTCGTGTTGATGCCCCAGGTGTCCCAGACGGAAAGGGTGGTCGTGTCAATGACGTCTGTATTGCCCAGCTCCGGATACGCGGCGATCGCGGCCTGGGAGTGGCCCGGGATGTCGATCTCCGGGACGACGGTGATGTGCCGCTCGGCGGCGTACGCGACGATCTCGCGGATGTCGTCCTGCGTGTAGTAACCGCCGTGCGGTGCCTCGGTCCACAGGTCCGACGACCGGTGGCCGTATTTGGTGCGCGCCCGCCACGCACCGGTCTCCGTCAGTTTCGGGTGGCGTTTGATCTCGATCCGCCAGCCCTGATCGTCAGTGAGGTGGAAGTGGAAGACGTTGAGCTTGTGCGCGGCGAGGAGGTCCAGATAGCGCAGTACGCCGTCCTTGGGCATGAAGTGGCGTGACACGTCGAGCATCAGGCCGCGCCAGGCGAAGCGCGGCTTGTCCTCGATGGCCACCATCGGTACGGACCACTGGCGAGTCGGGTCGATGGGCGCCCGCCGGAAAGCGTCCGGGCCGAGCAGCTGACGCAGCGTCTGCGCGCCCCAGAAGACGCCCGCCGTGCTGCCGCTCTCGATGAGGACGAGGTAGCCGTCGACGACCAGGCGGTAGCCCTCCGGGCCGAGGTCCTGCCCGATCTCGGGGTCGATGCGCAGCTCGATGCGGTTGCTGCCGCTGTCGCGTTCGTTGTCGCTGTCGGTGCCGTCCGCCAGCGGCAGCCCGGTGGCGGCACCGACCGTGGCGCGCAGCCAGCGGGCCACGGCCTCGGTGCCGGGGCGGGCGAACAGGGCGGTGTCGCGGCCGATGGGGTAGTGGCCCTGGGCGGGCGGCGCCCAGGCGGCGGCTCCGGGAGCCGGTACCAGATCGAGCATGGCGTCAGTCCTTAACCGCTCCGCCCAGTCCGGAGACCAGGCGTCGCTGTACGAGTACGAAGAAAACCAGCACCGGGACAGTCATCACCGTCGAGGCTGCCATGATCCCTCCCCAATCGTTTTCCTCCGGCTTGAAGAAAACCAGCAATGCCATGGGGAGTGTCGACTGTGAGGTGTCGCTGATGATGAAGGACTTGGCGAAGAGGAAGTCGTTCCACGTCGAGATGAAGGAGAAGACGCTCGTCGCGACCAGCCCCGGGAAGACGAGCGGGAAAAGGATCTGCCACAGGAAGCGGGAGCGGCTCGCGCCGTCGATGTACGCCGCCTCCTCCAGCGCCTCGGGAACGGCCTTGACGAAGCCGCGCAGCATCCACACCGCGAACGGCAGCGAGAAGGCGATGTGCGGCAGGATCAGCGAGCCGAGCGTATTGAGCTGTCCGAAGTCCCTCATCAGGAAGAACAGAGGGATCGTCAGCGCCTCGATCGGCACCATCTGGGCGACCAGGAACATGATCAGGAGTGTGGTGCGGAACGTGAAGCGGAAGCGGGTTACCGCTGTCGCCGCCAGGAATGCGATCAGTGCGGAGGCGATCACCACGACGGACGCGACCAGCAGGCTGTTGAGGAAATAGCGGCCGAATTCCTGCTGCTCGAAGACGCGCCGGAAGGAGTCGAGCGACGGCGAAAGCGTCCATGGCCTGGCCTCCGTGGACTGGATCTCGCCCGCCGGTTTGAAGGCGGAAAGGACCATCCAGTACAGCGGGAAGGCCACGGCCGCGGCGATCAGCAGCGCCGCCGCCTCCGCGGCCAGGCGCCATGGGCGGCGTACAAGAGTCATAGTTCTTCTGCTCCCTGACGTCGCAGCAACCGCAAGTACACGAGCGTGACCGCGAGCAGAATCACCAGCATCACGACGCCGATCGCCGAGCCCAGGCTGTACTGCGAGGACGCGAAGGCCTTCTGGTAGGCGTAGACGTTGAGGACGAGGTTCTGGCCGGCGATGCCGCCGCCGTTGGTCATGACGTAGATCTGGGTGAAGATCTTGAAGTCCCAGATGATCGACTGGATGGTGACGACCACCAGGATCGGCCGCAGCATCGGCGCCGTCACCGACCGCCAGATCCGCCACTGCGAAGCCCCGTCGAGGGACGCCGCCTCCAGCACCTCCCCCGGGATCGCCCTGATGCCCGCGTAGACCGTCACCATCACGAACGGGAACGAGCACCACACCACTTCGAGGAGTACGAGCGCGAAGGCGCTGTAGCGGTCGTACGTCCACGAGTAGTCGCCAAGGCCCAGGAGTTTGTTGACCGGGCCGAAGTCCGGGTCGAAGAGAAACACCCAGACGGTGGACCCGGTGATCGCCGGAGTTGCCCACGCGCCGAGCGCCGCCATCATCAGCGCGAGCCGCGGCACGGCCCGTACGCGGGTCAGCAGCACGGCGAGCGCGCAGCCGAGCGACAGGGTGGCGATGACGCAGGCCGCCGCGAAGACGACGGTCGCGAGGAGCACCTGACAGAACTGCGGGTCGCCGAAGAGCGTGGCGTAGTTCCCCAGGCCCTTGAAGGTGGTCGGCTCACCGCCGCTGACCTGCGCCTGGGTGTACTCCAGGAAGGAGATCAGGCCGAGCTGGTAGATCGGGTAGACGAGCAGTCCGCCGAGTACGACGAGGGCGGGCGCGAGGTAGAGCCACGGCGTCCAGCCGGAGCCTCGCCGCAGGCTCGCGCTCGACGCGCTCAACCCGCCGCGCCGAACGCGTCGTTCATCTTCTTCGCCGCGTCGCCGGATGCCGCCGCCACGTCCTTCCGGCCGCTGACGACTTCCTGGAACATCGTCGGAAGTACGAGGGAGGAGTCGATCTGCGCCCAGCCCGGCGAGGCCGGAGCCGCCTTCGCACCCGCCGCGAGCGTCTTGATGAAGGGCTCGATGAACGGCTCCTTCTTCGCCGCCGCCTCCCGCACATCGGTGTACGTCGGCAGGAACCCCATCGCGTCGAAGAACTCCGCCTGCGTCTTCTTCCCCGCCAGCTCCTTCATCAGGTCGACAGCGAGGGTGCGGTGCGAACTGCTCTTCAGCACGCCGATGTTGTTGCCGCCCGCGAAAGCCGGCGCGATCTCGCCCGCCTTCACGCCGGGCAGCGGCACCACCGCGTACTTGCCCTTCACCTTGCCCGCCTCGACCGCCGCATGGCTGAAGTCGCCGCCGATCGCCATGCCCGCCTTGCCGGACGCGAAGGCGGTGACGGTGTCGTTGCCGCCCATCTCGGCGCACTTGGCGGCCGGGCAGTTGTCGGAGCCGAAGAGCGAGGTGTACGCCTTGATGCCCTTCTGGGCGGCCGGGCTGTCGATGGCGGAGGTGTACGTTCCCTCGCTTCCGCCGCTCTCCTCGGCGAGTTCGCCGCCGTTGGCCCAGATGAACGGCATCGCGCCGTACGTGTACGCGCCGCCGACCGCGAGCCCGTACATGGCGGGCTTCGCTTTGCGGATCTTCTTTGCGGTGGTGATCATTTCGGCCTGGGACCTGGGCGGCTTCAGCCCCAAGTCCTTGAAGACGTCGGTGCGGTAGTACAGCGCGCGTACGCCGACGAAGAGCGGGGCTCCGTACACCTTGCCGTCGACCGTCACCGACTGCCTGGCCGCCGGGTCGGTGTCCTTGGCTTCGGCCCAGGCCCCGAACTCCTCACTCACATCGGCGAGTCCGCCGTCCTTGACGTAACCGGCGGTGTCGGTGTTTCCGTACTCGATCAGGTCGGGGGCGCTCTTCGGGTCGTTGAAGGCGGCCTTGATCCTCTGGGCGCGGGTCTCGACCGGTATGTACTCGATCTCGACGTCGACGTCGGCCTCCGCGCCCTTGTGCCGCGCGCGGAAGGCGTCGACGGCGCGGTCGACAACCTTCCGCTTGGGCTCGTTGCTGACCTCCTGGAAGAGCCAGACACGCAGCGTGCCGCTCTTCTCGTCCTTCTTCGCGCTGTTGTCGGACGTCTGCGGGGCGCAGGCGGTGGCGGTGAGGCCGGCCAGTACAAGAGCGGCCGTCGGCACGGCAATTCGGGCAGAGAGCTTCATCCGGGACTCCTGTTGAGTCAGCGTTGCAACATACGCAACGTCGGTTTCGCGCTGCACAACAGGCAGGAATCTAGATCGGCTTGCCACGAGCCGACAAGAGGTCTGAACCACTCTGGGCCGGCTCTCCACCACCTTGTGACCAGCCGAAGCGTCCCGTGCAACGCGAACGGCCCCCGCGGCGCGCCGATGCGCACCGCGGGGGCCGTCCCCGTACCTACGGACTACTGCCTACTTCTTGCCGCTGCTGTCCTTGCCGCCCTTGCCACCCTTGTCCTTGTCGCCGCCCGCACCCAGAGACTCGAAGATCTCCTTGCACATCGGACAGACCGGATACTTCTTCGGGTCACGGCCCGGAACCCAGACCTTGCCGCAGAGCGCGACGACGGGCGTACCGTCGAGGGCGCTCGCCATGATCTTGTCCTTCTGGACGTAATGGGCGTACCGCTCGTGGTCTCCGTCGCCGTGCGAGGTCTGCGGCGTCGGCTCGACGAGGGTCCCCGTACCTGCCCCGCGCTCGGGCTCGGGCTCAAGAGTGCTCATGGCGTCCAAGGGTACCCACCCCGGGCCCGTTCAGTTCAGGCTCGGATCGTCCGGGTACGTCGCGATCATCGCCAGTCTGCTGCGCTGCCTGCGCAGTACGGCCCGCCACAGGCTCTCCGGCTCCGGTGAGGACACGTCGCCGGGCTCCGACTCGACGACGTACCAGGCGCCGCTCTTCAGCTCCTCCTCCAGCTGACCGGGGCCCCACCCCGAGTACCCGGCGAAGATCCGCAGCGAGCCGAGCGCCGCCGCGAGGAGTTCCGGCGGGGCCTCCAGGTCGACCAGGCCGATCGCGCCGTACACCCGCCGCCAGCCGAGCGGGCCCTCGTCACCGGGGATCACCGCGACCCCGAGGGCCGAGTCGAGCGAGACCGGGCCGCCCTGGAAGACGACGTCGGGATCACCCGCGAGGCCGGCCCAGGGCAGCAGGATGTCCCGGACTCCGACCGGCGTCGGCCGGTTGAGGACCACGCCGAGCGAGCCCTCCTCGTCGTGGTCGATGAGGAGCACCACCGCGCGGTCGAAATTCGGGTCCGCGAGGGCCGGGCTGGCCACCAGCAGCCGTCCTGTGAGCGAGGACACCTCCGTCATGGCAGACATGATCCCGCACATTCGCCCTCCGGGGGGAGCGGACGGCAGTCTGTGAGGCTGCGCAGCTCAGGGCGCACCGGAGCAACGGGAGCGCGCACCGCCGGAACGTCACCCTCCGCAGAGGCCGCTGTGCGGAGCGTGTTGTGTCTGATTCATGACATACGTGAACCCCGCTTGGCCTTATGGCACAGGGGTAGTCGCCCCTTACTCTTTTCTCTGGCCACCTGTCCGACAACTCCGGAACGCGAGATCCATGACCGGCACTGAAGATGTACTGCTCGTCCACGGCGGCACCCCGCTCGAGGGCGAGATCCGCGTCCGCGGCGCGAAGAACCTGGTGCCGAAGGCGATGGTCGCCGCGTTGCTCGGCAGCGGTCCGAGCCGACTGCGCAACGTGCCCGACATCCGTGACGTGCGCGTCGTACGCGGACTGCTCCAGCTGCACGGCGTGACGGTCCGCCCCGGGGAGGAACCGGGTGAGCTGATCCTCGACCCGTCCCACGTCGAGTCGGCCAACGTCGCCGACATCGACGCCCACGCGGGCTCCTCGCGCATCCCGATCTTGTTCTGCGGCCCGCTGCTGCACCGGCTCGGCCACGCCTTCATCCCGGGCCTGGGCGGCTGTGACATCGGCGGCCGGCCGATCGACTTCCACTTCGAGGTGTTGCGGCAGTTCGGCGCGACGATCGAGAAGCGGGCGGACGGCCAGTACCTGGAGGCCCCGCAGCGGCTGCGCGGCTGCAAGATCCGGCTGCCGTACCCGTCGGTCGGCTCGACGGAGCAGGTGCTGCTGACGGCCGTACTGGCGGAAGGCGTGACGGAGCTCTCCAACGCCGCCGTGGAGCCGGAGATCGAGGACCTCATCTGCGTACTGCAGAAAATGGGCGCGATCATCTCCATGGACACCGACCGGACCATCCGGATCACCGGTGTCGACTCGCTCGGCGGCTACAACCACCGCGCGCTCCCGGACCGCCTGGAGGCGGCCTCCTGGGCGTCGGCGGCGCTCGCGACCGAGGGCAACATCTACGTGCGCGGCGCGCAGCAGCGCTCGATGATGACGTTCCTGAACACGTTCCGCCGGGTCGGCGGCGCCTTCGAGATCGACGACGAGGGCATCCGCTTCTGGCACCCGGGCGGCCCGCTCAACGCGATCGCCCTGGAGACCGACGTACACCCCGGTTTCCAGACCGACTGGCAGCAGCCGCTGGTCGTCGCCCTGACGCAGGCCTCGGGCCTGTCCATCGTCCACGAGACGGTGTACGAGTCGCGCCTGGGCTTCACCTCCGCGCTGAACCAGATGGGCGCGCACATCCAGCTCTACCGCGAGTGCCTGGGCGGCTCCGACTGCCGCTTCGGCCAGCGCAACTTCCTGCACTCGGCGGTCGTCAGCGGCCCCACGAAGCTCCAGGGCGCCGATCTGGTCATCCCCGACCTGCGCGGCGGCTTCTCGTACCTGATCGCGGCGCTCGCGGCGCAGGGCACGTCCCGGGTCCACGGCATCGACCTGATCAACCGCGGCTACGAGAACTTCATGGAGAAGCTCGTGGAACTCGGTGCGAAGGTCGAGCTGCCGGGCGGCGCGCTCGTGTGATCGTTTGACCTACGCCGAAGGGGCGGCCGTCCGGATTACCGGGTGGCCGCCCCTTTCGCTGTGCTCGTATGCGCTGTGCTCGTATGCGCTGTGCTCGTACGCCCGGCTCAGTCCCGTTCCGCGGAGACCGAGGAGCTCTTCGACGCCTGGCCGCCGTCGCCGGACGAGGCGGGGGCCGATCCCATGCTGGCGGCGAGCGTCGCGGTCAGGAGTACGGCGCCCACCACAAGCAGGGAGCGGCTCGGTCGGGCCTGGTTCGATACGCGCACGTCTTACTCCTGGGTCGCTGACTCGGCGACCGCGCGCCTTACCAGTTTCCGGGGACGTAAACCTCTTGTGTTGGAGAATGCTTCAGCTGCTGGAAGCCCTGAGCGCGCTTCTGCGGGGATACGGCGCCCCACCCGGCCCCCTGGGAGCTCGTCGCCGTCGCGCGGCCTCCACCGGCCCCTCAGGGACGCCGAAGGGGGCGGCCACCCGGCGTATTCCGGATGACCGCCCCCTTCGGGTCTGCCTTGGGTGTTACTTGCCCTTGGCGGCTTCCTTGAGCTTGGAGCCCGCGGAGACCTTCACGCTGTAGCCGGCCGGGATCTGGATCGGGTCGCCGGTCTGCGGGTTACGAGCGGTGCGAGCGGCACGGTGGGTGCGCTCGAAGGTCAGGAAGCCGGGGATGGTGACCTTCTCGTCGCCCTTGGCGACAATCTCGCCGACGGTCTCGGCGAGCGCGGCCAGCACGGCGTCGGCGTCCTTGCGGGTCACGTCGGCGCGGTCGGCCAGGGCGGCCACCAGCTCACTGCGGTTCATGTTTGTACTCCCGTGTTCTTCTTGCCTGTAAGGCGTGAGATCGAAGCCGATGCTGCCAGGGCCCTCGGACAGTCCCCGGACCCGGGTCTGTCGTCAGACCCTCGCGCCCAAATACGCATCCTGCCCCCACCAGCGGCGGGAAAGCCAATCCGGCACCCTCCGGAGTCACACGAAAAGCGCCACAGGCTCGACTTGGTGACGCTCCGTCCGCTGCCGGAAGCGGACCGCAGGGCCCTACAGGACTCTGCAGGGGCCCCGCGGGCTCATTGCCCGCCACCCTAGAGGGGGCCGCGAGGCCCTGCGACCCGCGACGCGCCGGGTGGGCGGCCGGGAAAGATCAGGCGGACGTGGAACCCGTCACAGCGGATCCCACGGACTTCGCGGCCGTACGGACGGCTCCCGCGACCGCGCCCGCCACCTTGTCGTTGAAGACCGACGGGATGATGTAGTTCGCGTTGAGCTCGTCCTCGGTGACGACGTCCGCGAGGGCGGCCGCGGCGGCCAGCATCATCTCCGTGTTGACGGTCCGGGACTGGGCGTCCAGGAGGCCTCGGAAGACGCCGGGGAAGACCAGCACGTTGTTGATCTGGTTCGGGAAGTCAGAGCGGCCCGTGGCCACAACAGCCGCCGTCTGACGGGCGATTGCCGGCTCGACCTCGGGGTCCGGGTTCGCGAGCGCGAAGACGATCGCGCCGTCCGCCATGGCCGCGACGTCGTCGCCGTTCAGGACGTTCGGAGCCGAGACGCCGATGAAGACGTCCGCGTCGACCACGGCCTCCTTGAGGGTGCCCGTGACACCTTCAGGGTTGGTGTTGTCGGCGATCCAGCGCAGCGGCGACTCGGGGGCGGCGTCGACGAGGTCCTCGCGGCCCGCGTGCACCACGCCGTGGATGTCGGCGACGACCGCGTGCTTCACGCCCGCCGCGATCAGGAGCTTGAGGATGGCCGTACCGGCCGCACCGGCGCCGGACATGACGACCCGTACGTCACCGATCGACTTGCCGACCACGCGCAGCGCGTTGGTCAGTGAGGCGAGCACCACAATGGCCGTGCCGTGCTGGTCGTCGTGGAAGACGGGGATGTCGAGGGCCTCGCGCAGGCGCGCCTCGATCTCGAAGCAGCGGGGCGCTGAGATGTCTTCGAGGTTGATGCCCGCGAAGCCGGGAGCGATGGCTTTGACGATCGCGACGATCTCGTCGGAGTCCTGCGTGTCCAGGCAGATCGGCCACGCGTCGATGCCGGCGAAGCGCTTGAAGAGGGCCGCCTTGCCCTCCATGACCGGCAGCGCGGCCATCGGGCCGATGTTGCCCAGGCCGAGCACCGCGGAGCCGTCCGTGACCACGGCGACGGAGTTGCGCTTGATGGTGAGGCGGCGGGCGTCCTCGGGGTTCTCGGCGATCGCCATGCACACACGGGCGACGCCCGGGGTGTAGATCATCGAGAGATCGTCACGGTTGCGGATGGGGTGCTTGGACGCCATCTCGATCTTGCCGCCGAGGTGCATCAGGAAGGTACGGTCGGAGACCTTGCCCAGTGTCACGCCCTCGATGCCGCGCAGGCCCTCGACGATCTCGTCGGCGTGCGCGGTCGAGCTGGCCGCGATCGTGACGTCGATCCGCAGCTTCTCGTGGCCGGAGGCGGTCACGTCGAGGCCGGTCACCGACCCGCCGTGGGACTCGACGGCCGTGGTGAGCTGGCTGACCGCGGTCCCGCTCGCGGGGACCTCCAGCCGGACCGTCATCGAGTACGAGACGCTGGGCGCCGTTGCCATGGCCAACTTCCTCTGCTTTCCCTAGCTTCATTGCTACGTGGCCGTGGCTGTTGCCCGGCGACGCCTTCCGATGGTCGCACCTACCTGCGGGTAGCAGGTAATGCGGTCATTTTGTTTTCGGAAAGTGTTTTCCACCATACGAGAAGTGCTGGTGGAACAAAAGAGGTCCGCGGCACCCGGGGGTGCCGCGGACCTCTTCTTTGTATGTACGCACTAAAACTAGGTGGCACCGACCCGCCATGCTCGCCTCGCGGCAAGTGGTCGCTCGAAGCGACGAAGGTTGGGCCCGGGGGCTTGGATCGAGCCGGTGCCACCCCCAGGCTAACAAACCACCCCGGGAAGTGATTCCCCGATGGCATGTTGACCCCGGATTCAGCGCAAGAGCGCCGGAACCCCGTCCCCACCGGGCTTGTCCCGCTCCCCCGAGACGACCGTGAGCTGCTGCGTCGCGCGTGTCAGCGCCACGTACAGCACCCGCAGGCCCGCCGGGGACTCCTCCGCGATCTCGGCCGGCGATACGACGACCGTCGCGTCGTACTCCAGCCCCTTCGCCTCCAGGCTGCCGAGCGCCACCACACGCTCGCCGAGCGGCGCGAGCCACTTGCGGGCCTGCGCGCGACGATTCATCGCGACCACTACGCCAACCGTGCCGTCCACGCGGTCCAAGAGGCGCTGTGCCTCCTCACGGGTGGTCCGGGGCATGTCGTTGTCCCGTACGACGCTGCTGTGCTCATTGTTCGTGGTCACAAAACGTGGCTCCACGCCCGTGGAGCGGACAGCGGCGGGCGACTCCATGCCGGGCATGGCCCGCTCGAGGACCTTGGCGGCCAGGGCGGCGATCTCCGCCGGGTTGCGGTAGTTCACGGTGAGCGTGAAACGGCGGCGCGGGCGGCCGCCGAGGGCCTCGTCGCGGGCCGCGGCCGCCTCGTCGGGGTCGGTCCACGAGGACTGCGCCGCGTCACCGACGATCGTCCAGGTCGCGTGCCGGCCCCGGCGGCCGACCATCCGCCACTGCATGGGCGTGAGGTCCTGCGCCTCGTCGACGATCACGTGCGCGTACTCGGTGCGCTCCAGCGCGAGCCGCTCGGCCCGCTCCCACTGCGTCTCCTCGCGCTGCGGCATGAGCTCTTCCAGACCGCTGAGCTGGTCCAGCGGGTCGTACTCGCGCTTGCGCTTGGGGCGGGCCGGCGTACCGAGCAGCGTCTGGAGCTCGTCCAGGAGTGCCACGTCGTGCACGGACAGCGGACCGTTGCCCTCGCCGTCCAGGCGGCGCAGCGAGCGGGCCAGCTGGCGGGTCTCGCGCGGGTTCAGTACGCGGCGGGCCCAGCGGCCGAGGCGCCTGTCGTCGGCCATGGCGGCGAGCACCCGGCGAGGCGTGAGCTCGGGCCACCAGGCGTCCATGAACTCGATGAACTCGGACTCGGTCGAGATGTCCTCGTCGAAGCCGGAGCGCAGCTCTGCGATCAGCTCCTGGTCGGTGTATCTGCCCCGGCCGCTGGACTTCGACCACAGGGCGTCCAGGAGCAGCTTGCGGGCGCGGGGGCGCAGCAGGTTGACGGGGGCTGTGCCGCTGAGGACGTTGTGGCGGATGCGGTTCAGGTCGTCGGCGTTCAGCTCCACGCGCTGGCCGAAGGCGACTACGCGCAGGCGGGTGGGGGTCTGAGCGGCCTCCCGGGACTCCTGCGGCTCCTCGTCGCCGAAGCTCAGCTGGCCGTCCTCGGCGGGGGCCGCCGGGGCGGGCGGCGCGTCCAGGGCGCCGCGCGCCGCGTTGCGCAGCACCTTGAGCATGCGCGAGGAGCCCTTGATGCGGGAGATGTTCGGTTCGTCGTACGTCGATGCCTCCGCGCCGTCGACCAGCGAGCCGACCGCGCGGATCGCGACCTGGCCCTCCTCGCCGAGCGAGGGCAGCACGCCTTCGGTGTACGCGACGAGCAGCGGCGTGGGGGACACGATGAGGATGCCGCCCGCGTACTTCCGCCGGTTCTGGTAGAGCAGGTACGCGGCGCGGTGCAGGGCCACGGCGGTCTTGCCGGTGCCCGGGCCGCCGGAGACCTCCGTGACGGAGGCGGCGGGGGCGCGGATGACCAGGTCCTGCTCGGCCTGGATCGACGACACGATGTCGCGCATCGTGTGGCTTCGGGCCTGCCCGAGCGCCGCCATGAGCGCGCCGTCACCGATGACGGGCAGCGGCTCGCCGCCCAGGGTCGCGGTCAGCTCCGGGCGCATCAGGTCGTCCTCGACACCGAGCACCTTGCGGCCCTTGGAGCGGATGACCCGGCGGCGTACGACGCGGCCCGGCTCCTTGGGCGTGGAGCGGTAGAACGGCGCGGCGGCCGGCGCGCGCCAGTCGATGACCAGCGGGCTGTAGTCGGAGTCGAGTACGCCGATACGCCCGATGTGCAGCGTCTCCCCGATGTCCGCGGTGAGGTCGGGGCGTACCGCGTCGTCGGCCGGGTCCACCGAGGTGAACGCGCCGTCCGGGCCCTTCTCGCCGTCCTTGCCCCGGAGCAGGTCGATGCGTCCGAAGAGGAAGTCCTCGAATTCGTTGTTGAGCCGGTTGAGGTGAATCCCGGCGCGGAAAACCTGCGCGTCGCGTTCTGCGAGCGCGCCGGGAGTACCGACCTGGCCGCGCTTGGCGGCGTCGTTCATGAGGAATTCCGCCTCGTGGATCTTCTCCTCCAGACGGCGGTACACCTGATCCAGATGATCCTGTTCCACACCGATTTCGCGGGTCCGTGCCGACTCCTGCGAGGAGGAGTCGGCAACGGAATTCACGGAATCGACAGCGGCATCCTGCGCGGCCACCGAGGCCCCCTTCTGACGTGCTGCGGGCAGCCGTCAACCGTACGCGACGGGGGGCCGCGACCGCACCTGTCAGAAGCGGAGAATTGTGCTGATCTGTCAGGCTTCTACCTCGACGAGGCGCTTTCCGTCGAAGGTCCGGACCTCGAAGTGGTCGATTTCGTTACGGTTCATCGCCGCCCCGCCGTGGACGTACAGCGGGTTCTTCGCCATCTCGTTCGTGCTGTCCGCGATGCCGTATCCCCATTTCGGGACGGCCCAGCTCGTCACTGTCTCTTCCTGGCCGTCCTTCGATACGGCGATCAGGCTGCACTTCAGCGGGCCCTTGACGTTCTTGAGCTCCAGGACGGTGTGGGTGCCCCAGGCCTTCTTCTCCATGCCGACCGTCGCGCTGACCTTCGTGCTCGCGTCGGTCGCGACGATCTTCTCCTCCATGTGGTTGAAGAAGGCGTCCTCGGCGGGGCTGGTGGGGTGGGGCTCGCCCGCGATGTTGCCGCCCTTGTCGTCGTTGCCCGATGTGGCGACGACGGCGATCGTGGGGCCGCCGACCACCAGTACCGCCGCTGCCGCGACCAGGTAGAACCCGCGTCGGCGGCGCTGCGCGCGGCCTGCGGCGACCTCGTCGGTGAGCCGGCTCAGCAGTTGCGGGCTCGGCTCGGTCAGCCGCGGAGGCGGGCCCGGGGATTCGGCCAGCGCGGCCATCATCGGCTCCATGCCCGCGAAGTCGTCCAGCTGCGCGGCGCAGTACTCGCAGTAGGCCAGGTGGGCCTCGAAGGCGGTGGCATCCGCGTCGTCCAGGATGCCGAGCACATAGGCGCCGACGGCGTCATGCTCGGAGTGCCGGTCGTGCGTCGTCATGCCGTCACCCCTCGTTCCTCCAGCGCGAGCTTCATGGACCGCAGTGCGTAGAAGACCCGGGACCTGACGGTCCCGCTGGGTATGCCGAGCACTTCGGCCGCCTCATTGACCGTACGCCCTCTGAAGTACGTCTCGACAAGTGCTTCCCGGTGAGCGGGAGTCAAATCGTCGAGCGCGTCGGAGAGCGTCATCAGCCACAACGCCTTGTCGATCTCGTCCTCCGCGGGCATGACCTCCAGCGGCGACGGATCGACCTCCTGCGGCCGGGACTGTCGGCTGCGGTGGTTGTCGATGACGATGCGTCTTGCGACCGTCACGAGCCAGGGGCGTACAGAACCGGTCGCCCGGTTGAGCTGACCGGCGTTCTTCCAGGCACGGATGAGCGTCTCCTGTACGACGTCCTCGGCGCGCTGGCGGTCGCCGGCGACGAGGCGGAGTACGTAGGCGAGCAGTGGTCCGGCGTGTTCTCGGTAGAGAGCGCGCATCAACTCCTCGTCCGGCGTCGGTTTTTCGGCGCGCGGTCGCTCGCTTCGATGTCGAGCCCTGTGCTGACGGCTATCGGCCACGGCCGCATCCTCGCGCACCCGAACCTCCTGGTCGAGACCCTGTGTGGCTCCCTCCCCCATCACTACGCAGGGGTTCGGCGATCGACTCAACGCGATCCGAAAAACTTTTCAGGCGCGGGCCGCGGCTGTCGCCCGGCGCCGGTGCCGGGCCACTCGTTCCCGGTTGCCGCACACCTCGCTGGAGCACCAGCGCCTGCGGCGGCCCCTGGACGTGTCGAGGTACAGGCGGGCGCAGTTGTCGCCCTCGCACTGGCGCAGCAGGGCGCGGGCGGCGGGGTCCGTGAGGAGGTCCACCGTGTCGCGGGCGACGGTGGCGAGCAGCGGGGTGCATTGGGGGGCGTCGCTGAGGGCTCTGATCCAGGCGCCGTCCGGGGTACGTACGGCTCTGACGCCGGGGGGCGGGGTGGCGGCGAGGTTGTTGATGTGGTCGAGGGCGCGGGCGGCGGGGCGTCCCTTGAGCTGTGCGTGCACCAATTCGGCGACGTACGCCCGCACTTCGGCGAATCTGCTGACCCACTCGTCGTCCACGGCGTCCAGCACCGCGTCGCCGGGCACGAGTTTCGCACCCACGAGCCACTCCCGGAGGCGTCGGGGGCCGCTCAACTGCTCGGTGGGATGCGCGCCTGTCGCCACCAGGTCCAGACAGACCCGTCCGGAATCGAACCGCAACTCGCACGAGCCTGCGCTGCCCGCTGCCATGCGTCTGTCACCCGCCTTCGCCGTCCCGTCCAGAGTGCCCGGCGACGGTCCCCGCCGGAACCCCTCCTGCCGGTCCTACCGGTCCTACCGGTGCAGGATGCGCTGAAAGAGCCTGTGGTCGCGCCACTCGCCGTTGATGTGGAGGTAGTTCGGGGCGATTCCGATCTCTTCGAAGCCGTTCTTGGCGAGTACGCGCTGCGAGGCGGCGTTGTTGAGCAGCGTGCCGGCGGCGACCCGGTGCAGGCCGAGGTCGTCGCGGGCCGCGCGGCAGACTTCCGCCACGGCGGCGGTGGCGAGGCCGCGGCCGGTGCGGGTTACGTCGATCCAGTAGCCGAGGTTGGCGCTCTGGAAGGGGCCGAGGACGATGTTGGAGAGCGTGAACGCGCCGATGACGGCTCCGCCCTCGGCGAGGACCCAGGGCACGGCCCGCCCCGCCGCCATCTCCTCCAACTGTGCGGCCAGCCGGTCGACCTGGCCCTCGGCCGTGTAGAAGGCGTCGGGCCGGTCGGGCTCGAAGGGCCGCAGGTACGCCCGACTGCGGGCCAGGGCTTCACCAAGAGGGCGGGCATCGTCAAGGGTCACGGGCCGCAACACGATCCCGCGGGCGACCGTACGGGGGTAAATAATCACCCACGTACGGTACGAGGGGTCGGTCCCGCGCCGGGGCGGCCCCCCTCGGACGCCACACTCGCACCGCTCGGCCCCAGGGGGCCTCCCCGGCTTCGCGCAGCTGCGCCGGACTCCGTCCGCCCGACGGTGCACTGAGCACTGCCTCTGGGCGGTGACCTTGCGGGGGCGCTGGGGTCGGTCCCGCGCCGGGGCGTCTCCTCGGGTGCCGAACGTTCGGGTACTGGGTTTCCATTCGCGGTGGTTGCGTTCGACACCCTGCGGGGAGCGCCCCGCCACGTCCCCTCCTGCCACCGTGACCTGCGAAGCGACGCGGAGCGCATCCTGGCCAAGCGGCACTTCCAGCCCGTCCGGCGTCTGAGGACCGAGATCTGGGGCCGCACCCCAGGTGCCCACCCCCGCCACTCCAGCCCGTCCGGCGTTTGAGGACCGGGGTCTGGGGCGGAGCCCCAGGTGCCCACCCCCGCCACCTCAGCCCGTCCGGCGCTTGAGGACCGGGGTCTGGGGCAGCGCCCCAGTTCGGGAAGGGGCGGGGCGGGGGAAGAAAGGTGCCCCCTGCGCCGCCGCCGGCCATTGCCACGCGGCAGCGCACCGGCCGGCGGCGGCGGTTACGCGTCCGCGTACTTCGTGTCCGCCGACGGGTCCAGCGCCAAGCGGTAGCCCCGCTTGACCACGGTCTGGATCAGGTTCGGCGCGCCGAGGGACGTGCGCAGGCGGGCCATCGCCGTTTCCACGGCGTGCTCGTCCCGGCCGGAGCCCGGCAGCGCCCGCAGGAGGTCCGCCCGGGAGACGACCCAGCCGGGGCGGCGGACCAGGGCCCGCAGCAGGGACATGCCGGCGGGCGGCACGGGGCGGAGCTCGCCGTCGACCACGACCGCGTGGCCCCGGATCTCGATGCTGCGGCCGGCCACCGGCAGGGTACGCGCGCGGCCCGGGAGTTCGCGGCAGACGAGCTGGACCAGCGGGCCGAGGCGGAAGCGGTCGGGCTGGACCGTGTCGATGCCGAGCGCCTGGAGGGGGAGCGCGGTGACCGGGCCGACACACGCCGCCAGTACGTCGTGGTTGAGCGCCTCCAGGAAGTCGGGCAGCTGCCCTCGCTCCTCGGCCCGGGAGAGCAGCGACGCCGCGGCCGGGGCGCTGGTGAAGGCCAGGGCGTCCACCCCGCGCCCCACCGTCGCGTCGATGAGTCGGTCCAGCGGCGCGATGTCCTCCGGCGGCATCCAGCGGTAGACGGGAACGCCGACCACCTCCGCGCCGCCCGCCCGCAACGCCTCCACGAAGCCGGGCAGCGGTTCCCCGTGCAACTGGATCGCGATACGGCGGTCCGCCACCCCCTCGGCGAGGAGGCGGTCGAGGACCTCGGCCATGGACTCCGAGGTGGGCGACCACTCCTCGGTGAGGCCGGCCGCACGAATGGCGCCTTTCACCTTGGGCCCGCGGGCCAGAAGTTCGACGCCCCCGAGCCGGGCCAGAAGCGCCTCGCCCAGGCCCCAGCCGTCCGCCGCCTCCACCCAGCCCCGGAAGCCGATCGCCGTCGTGGCGATCACTACGTCGGGCGCGTTGTCGATCAGCTGCTTCGTGGTGGCCAGGAGCTCGCTGTCGTCGGCCAGCGGCACGATCCGCAGCGCGGGCGCGTGCATGACCGCCGCGCCGCGCCGCGTCAGCAGCGTGCCCAGCTCGTCGGCTCGCCGGGCGGCGGTGACACCGACGGTGAAGCCCGCTAGCGGGCCGTGCTGGGGCTCTGGCTGTACTTCTTGCGTGGCGTTGTTCACGGACATCGCGTACCCGGCTCTCATACCGCTGTGCTGGTGGTGCGGAGGACCGAGCCTGTCAACACCACGTGACAGACTCGGTTCCTTCATATTTCCCGGCCGTTACGGAGCCGCGCGCCTCACACCTCCGCATACGTGAGCTGCGGCTTCGCCGGTACGGCCACCGGACGCCGAAGGTATACCGCCCACGTGACGGTGAAGCACGCGGCGTAGAAGGCCAGGAAGGCGCTGAAGGCCGCCGTGCCTGTTCCCGCTGTGAGGAAAGACTGGCGGAAGGCGAGGTTGATCGCGAGTCCGCCGACCGCGCCGACCGCGCCGATCAGACCCATGGACGCCCCGGACAGCCGCCGCCCGTACGCCGCGGCCGCCTCGCCCTCCATGCCCTTCGCGAGCGCCTTCGTCTGGAAGATCGCGGGGATCATCTTGTACGTCGAACCATTGCCGAGGCCGCTCAGGACGAAGAGCGCGGTGAAGCCGGTCAGGAAGATCGGGAGGGATTTCGTGGTGGAGGCGTAGATCACTACCGAGGTCGCCGCCGCCATCGCCGCGAAGTTCCACAAGGTGATGCGCGCGCCGCCGAAGCGGTCCGCCAGGGAGCCGCCGAGGGGGCGGATCAGCGAGCCGAGGAGCGGGCCGATGAAGGTGAGCGAGGCTGCCTGGAGCGGCGTACGGCCGAACTGGGTCTGGAGGACCAGACCGAAGGCGAAGCTGTATCCGATGAAGGAGCCGAACGTCCCGATGTAGAGGAAGGCCATGATCCAGGTGTGCGGGTCGCGCACGGCCGCCTTCGCCGCCCCCGTGTCGTTGCGTACGGGCGCCAGGTTGTCCATCCACACGGCGGCGCACACCGCCGCGATGATGATCAGTGGGATGTACGCGGCCAGGAGGATGCGGGGGTGGTTCGCGCCCGCCACCGCGATGACGAGCAGGCCCACGAGCTGCACCACCGGTACGCCGATGTTGCCGCCGCCCGCGTTCAGGCCGAGCGCCCAGCCCTTCTTGCGGAGAGGAAAGAAGGAGTTGATGTTCGTCATGGAGGAGGCGAAGTTGCCGCCTCCGACGCCGGTGAGCGCCGCTACCACCATGAAGGTGGTGTACGACGTGCCCGGTTCCATGACGGCGTACGCCGCGCCCGTCGGCAGGAGCAGCATCAGCGCGCTGAAGATGGTCCAGTTCCGGCCACCGAAGCGGGCGACGGCGAAGGTGTACGGGACCCGGACGACGGCTCCGACGAGCGTGGCGGTGGCGATCAGGAAGAACTTGCCGGCCGGGTCGATGCCGTACTCCGGGCCCATGAAGAGCACCATCACGGACCACAGGGTCCAGATCGAGAAGCCGATGTGCTCGGAAAACACCGAGAAGAGCAGGTTGCGGCGGGCGATCCGCTCTCCTGATTCCCTCCAGAAGGTGTCGTCCTCGGGGTCCCACTGTTCGATCCACCGGCCTGCCATGACGCGCCTCCACGAGTATTCGGGTCGTAGAGGCGACGCTAGGGACAGTGGATTTCAGGCCCGTGCCGTGAGGTGACCGGCGCGCAACCTTGCTCTCACCCTGCGGTCATGGCGTGTGTGAGCGGTTTCGCCGGCGGGGCGCGCCATTGGGCCACAGGCGCGGCTTGCGTTGGGCCGCCACGTCTTCCAGCCAGCCGACCGCCATGATCATCAGGCCGATCAGCGGCCAGACGACGATGAGCATGAGGGTGGTGTACGCGCTCTCGATGTAGCCGGAGTACGTCGGCCAGACACCCGGGATCTGGAAGAGCAGGTCGATGACCGGGATGGTCGCCATGATCAGGAGGTTGTGCCAGAGGTAGATCGTCACGGCCCGGTTGTTGGCGAGGGTGATGACCGTGTCGAAGCCCTTGAGCCTGGGTGGAAGTTCTTTCCAGGCCGGGGAGTACTGGAGGAGGATCACGCAGAAGCCGAACGACCAGGCCGCCTGCGCGAGCGGGATGTCGTTGAGATCCCAGCCGTCCGCCGTCAGGTGCCAGGAGGCCCACCACAGGCCGAACGCCATGATCAGCGTCGACACGGACACCGAGATGTAACGCGGAACCTTCTCGAACAGGCCGTCGTTGTGGGCGAACCCGAGCACCCAGCAGGATCCGTAGACCGCGAAGTCGGTGATGGCGTTGCCGGCTTCACCGGGGATGGTCACCAGCCCGGAGCCGATGACCGCGGTGACGCCGAGCGGTCCGAGCAGGGTCACCCACGGCAGCTTGCGGAACGCCCAGAGGAGGACGGGCGACGCGATGACGAACCAGAGGTACGCGCGGATGTACCAGAGGGGACCCGCGGCCTGGACCGCCCAGGTGTCCTCCAGGAGGCCGGGCTGGTCACCGCTGTGCCAGGGGAACGGCGGGGCGCCGACGGGGAAGATGTAGTTGGCGAGTTTCAGGAACCACCAGATGCCTTCCTCCTTCAGCGGCTCCCAGCCGAAATAGAACATGATCGGTACGACGGTGAGCGAGAACGCCCACATGGGCGGCAGCAGCCGTCGGACACGGCCGCGGATCACGCCGGCGGCCGGCCGCTTCAGCGAGCGGGCCATCAGCGATCCGGCCAGCGCGAACATCACGCCCATGGACGGGAAGAGGATCGTCAGCCAGGCCCAGCCGAAGATGTGGTAGACGACTACGCGGACGAGCGCGATGGTCCGCAGCACGTCGAGGTAGCGGTCGCGGCCCGGGCGCGCCGCCGCGGGAGCGGGCCCTCCGGACGGCGCGGCGGCCGCCTTGTGCCTGGCGCGGGGTATCTGTGCGGTGGCGCCGGTGCCGGCTCCGAACTCGCCCTCGTGGGTGGTGGCCGTGCTGCCTTGGGCACGGATGGTGCCGAACACGGAGTCAGTACCGTATGCAGGCTCGGTTCCGTACGCGGGCTCCGTGCCGTACGCCGGCTCCGTGCCGTACGCCGACTCCGTGCCGTACGCCGACTCCGTGCCGTACGCCGACTCCGTACCGTACGCGGGCTCCCTGCCGTAGGTCGGCTCAGTGCCGTGCGCGGACTCGGTTCCGTACGCCGGCTCGCTGCCGAACGCGGGCTCGCTGCCGTAAGCGGGGCCAGGTGTGGTGCCGGAGGTCATGCGACGGGCCTCTTCTCGTTGCTCCGCTGGCGCTGGCCGGGTATGGAGCCGGGCGCCTCGACCGCGCCGGTCCGCCGCAGCTTCTGCCAGCGCAGCCGGCCACCGGTGAGCGCGGTGATCCAGGACTGGAGCAGCACGACGTACATCAGCTGCCGGTAGAGGATCTGCTGGAGGGGCAGCGAGATCAGGTGGGTCATCTTCTCCCGGTCGAGCCGGAAGGCGTACGCCGCGCAGACCGCCTGGATGGCCAGGACGCCGAGCCAGGCCACGACGGTGTCCTGGGTGGGGCCGAAGACAAGGCCGTACAGGAGGAATACGTCGATGAGGGGCGCCAGCAGCGGGAACAGCACCATGAAGAGGGAGACCAGCGGCAGGCCGACCCGGCCGAAGCGGCCCGACGGGCCGCGCTCGATGACCGCGCGGCGGTGCTTCCAGATCGCCTGCATGGTGCCGTAGCTCCAGCGGTAGCGCTGGGACCACAGCTGCTGCACGCTCTCCGGGGCCTCGGTCCAGGCACGCGCCTTCTCGGCGTACACGACCCGCCAGCCGTCGCGGTGCAGCGCCATCGTGACGTCGGTGTCCTCGGCGAGGGTGTCCTCGCTCATGCCGCCGAAGCGCTCCAGCGCGTCGGCGCGGAAGGCGCCGACCGCGCCGGGGATCGTCGGCATGCAGCCCAGCAGGTCGTACATGCGCCGGTCGAGGTTGAAGCCCATCACGTACTCGATGTGCTGCCACGCGCCGATCAGCGAATCGCGGTTGCCGACCTTGGCGTTGCCCGCGACGGCGCCGACGCGCGGGTCGCCGAAGGGCTGGACCAGCTCGCGGACGGTGGCGGGCTCGAAGACCGTGTCGCCGTCCATCATGACGACGATGTCGAAACGGGCGTTCGCGAGACCGTTGTTGAGCGCGGCGGGCTTGCCCGCGTTCTCCTGGCGTACGACGCGTACGTTCGGCAGGCGCATCGCCTCGACGATGTCCGCGGTGCCGTCCGTCGAACCGTCGTCGATGACGATGATCTCGATGGGGTGCTCACTGGACATCAGCGAGCGGACCGTATTGGCGATGCACTCGCGTTCGTTGTACGCCGGGACGAGCACCGAGACGGGCTCCGTGTACGGCGCGCCCCAACTGAAGTCGCGCTTGCGGACCTTGCGCGCGTGCAGGAACGACAGCAGCAGCATCATCACGAAGCGCAGCATCACCAGGAAACCGATGACGGCGAGGCCGACGACGAGAACGCTGGTGGTCTTCTCCGAGACGGCCACGGCCCAGACCCAGGCCTTGCCCTTCCACAGCTCGGGGCCGGTGACCTGGGTGTGCGCGCTGGGCGCGCCCAGGGCCTCGGTGAGGCTGGTGAACGTGTAGCCGCGCTCCTGCATCGAGGGCAGGAAACGGTCGAGGGCCGCCACCGTCTGCGAGCGGTCGCCGCCGGAGTCGTGCATCAGCACGATCGATCCCTCGGTGCCCTTGGGGGTGGCGCGCTTGATGATCGCGTCGACGCCGGGGCGCTTCCAGTCCTCGGAGTCGGTGTTGTTGAACGCAGTGATGTAGCCGCGGCTGCCTATGTACTGCGTGACCGGCCAGGACTTGTCGTCGAGGGCGTCGGAGAACGAGGAGTACGGCGGACGGAAGAGCGAGGTCCGGATGCCGGCCGCGCCCGCGATCGCCAGCTGGTTCTGGGACAGCTCCCAGTCGATCCGGGACTTGGTCTGGAAAGAGAGGTCAGGGTGGTTGAACGTGTGCAGCCCGATCTCGTGGCCCTCCTCCACCATGCGCTCGACCAGGTCGGGGTGGCGGGAGGCCATCGTGCCGGTGACGAAGAAGACGCCGTGTGCGTCGTACTGCTTGAGTTTGTCGAGGACCTTCGGCGTCCACTCGGGGTCGGGGCCGTCATCGAAGGTCAGCACGAGCTTGCGGTCGGGAACGCTGAGCGCCTGGGGCGACTGCGCGCTACGCGCGTCGATCACAGGGCCACCCTTGAGGATGTGCTCGGGCACCGTGCCGATGGGCGCCGGAGGACGCACCCGGTGGTCGGCGAGGATCTCGCTGTGTACGTAGCCGCGCAGCATCAGCATCGCGAGCAGTGCGACCAGGAAGAGCGAGGGCAGCAGATAGCGCATGGGGATGCGCCGCCGCACGGTACGTCGGCCGCGGGCCCCGCGCCGCGGGGCCCCGGTGGGGCGCTGGGCGCGGTTGGCGCGGTTGGCGCGCCTGCCGTGGGATGCCATCTCTACTGCGTGCCTTTCGCGGCAAACTGACTGGTGGTGCCGCCTGAGGCGGGGTCTGTCTGCGGGTCTGCGGGCTCTGCGCCCGGGTCGGTGGGGCCTGGGTCGGTGCCGGGGTCCGGTTCCGTGCCCGGGTCGGTGTCACCGGGGTCCGGTTCCGTGCCGGGGTCGGGGCCGGGGTCCGGTTCCGTGCCCGGGTCGGTGCCCGTACCGGGGTCGGTAGCGGGGTCCGGTTGCGTACCGGGGTCGGTGCCGGGGTCCGGATTCGTGCCGGGGCCGGTGCCGCCGGTGGCCGGCGGCAGGGGGTTGCCCTTCGGGGGCGGGGAGCTCTTCGGGGCGGACTTGCCCGGCTCGGGCGGGAGGGGCTGGGTGCTGGGCTGCCCGTCGGCGGACGGCAGCACGGTGGCGTCGGCCGGGACCACGGGCGTCGCGCCCGGTGTCAGCGGGGGCGTCTCTCCGGGCGGCAGTGAACCCTCCGGGGCGGGCGATATCCCGACCGTGTCCGGCTTCTTCTTGTCGTCGGCGAGGCCCGGTATCTGGAGCCAGGGCGCGGTGGAGTTGCCGCCGGCCAGGGCGACGATCAGCGTGACGGCGTAACAGGCGCAGGCGAAGGCGAGAACCCAGCCGATGCGGCGCAGCTTCTTGCTCCTGCGGCCGCTCTCGTCGACGAAGACCGGCCCGTCGGAGACCTCCTGAGGCTCCGGGGGTCCGGGTATCTCCGACAGCCGACCGTCGAGGCGGTCCAAGCCGCCGAGGCCGTCATGGCCGTCGAAGCCGTCATGGCCGCCGAGGCGCACGGTGTCGAGCTGGACCGTGATGTCATTCGGATCTTCGGGATACCCAAATCGGGCATCGTCTCGCCAATTGTCCACAGTTGTACGCACATCCCCCACTGAAGTGAATCGGGTGCGCACGCGACTGCCTGGCTACCTACCGTCGGAACGGGCCCCCACCCACTCCGAGCGCCCCCTATCACACCGCACCCAGGCGATGAATGTAGCGCACGCCGCTGACAGCGAGGCTGTCGAGTCAGGTGTTGTTGAGCATCAGTGACATATCGGCTTCCGGGAGCCAGCCGTCTGCGGGCAAATCCAGCCACTGATGCCGCTCCACGAACTCGCCAATCGTCCCTTTTAGCACCTCAAGCCCCTTATGACGGAGACCTTTTCGCCACACAAGTGAGATGGGCGACAGTGGTACGGGGCCCACGATCGGCCGCAGCTCCATGCCCGGCACCGCGATGAATTCGGTACTCGCCAGTACCGACCAGCGCCGTTTACGGACCACCCGTACGAACTCCTCCGCACCTTCGATCTCCGGGAACGGCGCCGCCACCTCGATGCCCCGCCCCGCGAAGAGCCGCAGCGCCAGATCGGTCCACTCGGCGGTGGCCGGATTCCCCGCACCCGCGTAAAGGGTCTCCCCCGCGAGCGCGTCCAGCGGCACCTCGTCCAGCGCGGCCAGCGGATGGTCCTCGGCGAGCAGTACGGCCATCCGCTCGAAACGCACCGGCCGGTGCTCCAGCCGGTCGAGCACCGCGGGATCGAGCCCGGCGACCCGGCCCGAGGACACGTCGAGCCGGCCGGCGACGATCTCGGCCGCCGCGCCGGTGAGGCCGCTGTGAAAGCGCGCGACGAACTCGACGTCGGGCGCGGCCGCCCGCGCCGCCTCCAGCACCTGGTACGCGGTACCGACGTGCGCACTGACATCGACGACGAGCGGCCGCTCGTCGAGTGCCCAGGCCGCGCCCATCTCGTCGTACGCCGCCAGTACGCGTCGCGCGTACGGCAGGAGTCGCCGGCCGTCCGCCGTCAGCGACACACTGCGGGTGGACCGTACGAACAGCTCGGAGCCCAACTCCCGCTCAAGGCGCCGGATGTCGCGGCTGAGCGCCTGCTGGGCGACGTACAGCCTGGCGGCCGCGCGGGTGAAGTGAAGATCCGCGGCGACCGCCTCGAAGGCGCGCAGCAGGCGGGGTTCGATGTCATGGGGCACGCCGTGAACTTACAACGCACGTGCGTGAATCGACGCCCAGAAGGTGTTGGACCGCCGGAGCCCCCCGCAGTGAAGCTTGATCCATGCCCCTCCAAGAACCCCCCTCTCCTCTGCTGGCCATGTCCGGCGACGTCCTGATAGCCACCGACCGCCCCACCCGCTACGCACACGAACCGCGCCGCCGCGGGCCCGGCCGCTTCTCCCCCTACCGCCGCCTCTTCGCCACTCCCGGAGCCCGCGCCTTCACCGCGGGCAATCTCCTCGCCCGCCTCCCGATGGGCATGTTCAGCGTGAGCGCGGTCATGATGATCGCCGGTTCGCGCGGCTCGTACGCCCTGGCAGGCGCGGTCACCGCGACCGGCCTCGCCGTCACCGCCCTGGTGGCGCCGTGGACGGCCCGGCTCGTCGACCGGTACGGCCAGGCCCGCGTCGCGGTGCCGGCCGCTGCCATCGCGGTACTGGCGTCCCTCGCCCTCCTGCTCTGCGTCCATTACGACGCACCGAACTGGACTCTCTTCGCCGCGTACGCCGCTACCGCCACCACCCCCAACACGGGCGGCATGTCCCGCGCCCGCTGGGCGCACCTGCACCGGGACGATCCGGCGGCCCAGCACACCGCCAACTCCTTCGAGCAGGCCGCCGACGAGCTGTGCTTCATGCTCGGCCCGGTCGCCGCCGCCTTCCTCTGCTCGGCGCTCTTTCCCGAGGCCGGCACGCTGACCGGCGCGATCCTCCTGATGACGGGCATCCTGATCTTCGCCGCCCAGCGCACCACGGAACCGCCCGTCGCCCCTCGCACAACGACCGCCCACTCCCCCCTCCGCCTCCCCGGCGTGCCCGCCCTGCTCGCCGTCTTCCTCGCCACGGGCGCGGTCTTCGGCTCCATGGAGGTCGTCACCCTCGCCTTCGCCGACGGCCTGGGCCACGGCGCCGCGGCGGGCCCGGTCCTCGCCCTCCAGGCGGGCGGATCGTGCGTGGCGGGCCTGCTGTACGGCTCCGCCCGCCCGGCAACGAACCCGCACGCCCGCCTGCGCGCGTGCGTCGCGGCGATGACGCTGCTGATGTCCCTGCCCCTGCTGGCGGCCTCGACGGGCTCGCTGGTCGCGGTCGCCGGAGCGCTGCTCCTCGCGGGCGCGGCGACGGCGCCCACGATGGTCACGGGCATGACCCTGCTCCAACGCGTGGTCCCACCGGCCCAGTTGAACGAGGGCATGACCCTGGCTGTCACAGCCATCCTGGGCGGAATCGCCGCAGGCTCGGCAACGGGCGGCTGGCTGGTGGAGTATGCGGGCGCGCAGTGCGGATACGTCGTGCCAGTCACCGCAGCCGCACTCGCCACGCTGGTGGCGTCGGCCGGTGCCAGGGCCGTACGCCGGGTTCACGAACCGGCATTCACCCAGACGTGATCTGCAGGATGTAGACGCGCTCGTGGCGCGGGATCACGGTTGTCCCCCTGCCAGGCGACACCGTGAACGTAGAGGGCCTCGGCCGCTCGCAGAATCTCCCCGGCCTTCTGCTCCACTTCCGCAACGAATGCGGGCGGAGCGTCACCGACCACGTACTCCTCCGTCGGCTCGTACTCCCAGGCCCAGGTCACGCGTCGGCCGCCTGCCGGGCCTCGTTCACCACAGCCCGCAGCTCCTCGACGGCCACTTTCCATGCCGGATCATCCCGGTCCAGGGTCTGGCAGGCATGCTCGGCATTCCGCCTTCGCCACGTGAGGTCAGGGCGGCGCTCGATCTCCACCTCGCCCGCCCAGATGACGAGCCACTGGTGGATCGGCGTCAGGCTGTCATGCCCGGCGGCCAGCGCGAACGCCTCGTCCTTCTGCCGCTCCATCTCCGCAAGGCGGTGCGGAGCAATGCGAGCGAGCGCCAGACGCAGCGCCTGAGGGGTCCGCTCCGGCCGGGGAAACAGCTCGGCGTTCGGGTCTGGCACGGTGCTCATCGTTACGCTCCTCCGGATGCGGCCTCAGTTATGCACGGTACTCGTAGCCGCCGAAGGTACGCCTGGGAACGACGAAGGCCCCACCGTCCTAGGACAGCGGGGCCTCGGCCTCACATGGGAATTGTGGAGATGGCGGGAATCGAACCCGCGTCCAACGGTGCAGAAACAGGGCTTCTCCGAGTGCAGTCCGCTGCGATTTTCTCGGCCCCGGAGATCACACGGACAAGTCTCCGACGGGCTCAGTCACTGTTTGATTTCCCACCCGATCCCGTGACCGGACCGAGTGGTTTAGTTCCCTTGATGATGCCAGGATCCGGGTCGGGAACACCCCCGGGCTGACACTTCACGCAGTCGCTACTTAGGCAGCGAGGGCGAAGGAATCGCGCTTGGAATCGGCGATTATTGGTTGCGACATATGGTTAACGAGATCATTGCCGCTTCCTCGACTCGCTTCCCCTGCCTCGACATCCGCTGTCGAAACCGATCATCCCCATGTTTTTTTATCAAGGTGGTACGTGTGCCCCGAGGAGCACAAGCGCCATCGTACGTGAACAACGCACGACCGTGCCAGCCTATTCCTCACGGCCGGCGCTCAGCCATCAGACCCGCCCGCGCTCCCGGCGCTTCACCGCCGAGATCGCCCGGTTCGTCTCCCGCAGGTCCTGCTTCTCGCGCAGCGTCTGCCGCTTGTCGTACTCCTTCTTACCCTTGGCCAGCGCGATCTCGATCTTGGCCCGGCCGTCCTTGAAGTACATCGCGAGCGGCACGATCGTGTGACCCGTCTCCTGGGACTTGCTCGCGAGCTTGTCGATCTCCACCCGGTTCAGCAGCAGCTTGCGCTTGCGGCGCGCGGAGTGGTTGGTCCACGTCCCCTGTGTGTACTCCGGTACGTGCACGTTGTGCAGCCACGCCTCGCCCCCGTCGAGCTGCACGAAGCCGTCCACCAGCGAGGCGCGTCCCTGGCGCAGGGACTTCACCTCGGTGCCGGTCAGGACCATGCCGGCCTCGTAGGTGTCGATGATGAGGTAGTCGTGTCGCGCCTTCTTGTTCTGCGCGATCATCTTGCGCCCTTTTTCCTTAGCCATAGTGCGTTCATTTTCGCACTACGACCCTCCCCCGAGGCCACTCAATACTGTCCGGGCCCGCTCTTCGGCCCGTTCGCTCACCGCGAGGTCCGGGCTGATGCCCCTGCCGTCGACGCTGTGCCCCGCCGGGGTCCGGTAATGGCCGACGGTGAGCTCGGCCACGGAGCCGTCCGGCAGCCGGCTCGGCATCTGGACGGAGCCCTTCCCGAACGTACGCGAACCCACAGTGACCGCCCGGCCACGGTCCTTGAGCGCACCCGTGACGAGCTCCGCCGCGCTCATGGTGCCGCCGTCGACGAGCGCCACGACGGGCCGGTCGGTGTCCCCGCCCGGCTCGGCGTACAGCGCGCGCTGCTCGCCCTCCATGTCGTACGTCGCGACCAGGCCGCCGTCAAGGAAGGCGGACGCGGCGGTGACGGCCTCGGTGACGAGCCCGCCGCCGTTGCCGCGCAGATCCAGCAGTACGCCGTGATCCTCGGGCACCGCGCGGACCGCGTCCCGTACCTGCTCGCCCGAGCCCTTGGTGAAGGACGCCACCTTGATCAGCGTGGCACCGTCCGCGAGCTGCTCGACGGTGACGGCCTCGGTGGCCAACCGCGCCCGCCGCAGCCTCTCGCTCCACTGCCGGGCGCCGCGCTCCAGGCCGAGTACGACCGAGCTGCCGGCCTCCGCCACGCCGTCGCCGCGCAGGAGCTGGACGACCTCGGTGACGGGCCGGTTCTCCACCGGGCGCCCGTCGATCGTACGGAGCCGGTCTCCCGCCCTCACGCCCGCCCGCTCGGCGGGGCCGCCGCGCTGCACCCTGGACACCTCGATGCGGCCGTCCTGGGCGCGCTCGGCCCAGAGGCCGACGCCGGTGTACTCGCCGCCGAGTGCCTGCTCGAACTCCTCGTACTCCGCCGGGTCGTAGACCGCGCCCCACCGGTCCCCGCTGCGGCTGACGACCTCTTCGGCCGCCTCCTTGCCGGACTTGCCGTCGGCCATCGCCTCGGCGGCGGCCTCGGCGACCGCCTGGCGGTCGGTGGCGGCCGCGACGGAACGGGCAGAGAGCGAAGGGGACTTCTCGGCGTCGCTCTGCCAGGAATCGGTGGCGGCGGCGGTGACGAGTACGGTCGCGAAAACCAATGTCAGGACCGCCCCGCGGCGAACACCGCGGGGATGAAGGGTTACTTCCGGGCCCGGCATGGCGCCGAGTCTAGGACAAACAAAGAGCGCCGTACGGTCGGTTGACCGTACGGCGCCAGGGGCTCATGTCACACCTTGAGGTACTTGCGCAGTGCTACGAAGCCCGCCATCGCGGGCATCAGCAGGGCGATCGCGAGGACCAGCGGCAGCTTGGCCAGCACCGCGTCCCAGCCGATGAAGTTGACGAGGGTCAGCTTCTCGGACAGCGCCAGGCCGTGATCGATCAGGAAGTACCGCCCGGCGAGCAGCATCACGCAGGCGAACACGCCGCCGATCAGCCCCGCGACCGCGGCCTCCATGATGAACGGCATCTGGATGTAGAAGCTCGACGCGCCGACGAGCCGCATGATGCCCGTCTCACGCCGACGGCTGAAGGCGGAAACGCGCACGGTGTTGACGATCAGCATCAGCGCGATGACAAGCATCAGGGCCATCACGTAGAGCGCGACGACGTTCATGCCGTTCATGAGGTTGAAGAGGTTGTCGAGGATGCCGCGTTGGTCCTGGACGGACTGCACGCCGTCGCGGCCCGCGAAGGCGGTGGCGACCACCTTGTACTTCTCCGGGTCGTCGAGCTTGACGCGGTACGACTCCTGCATCTGGTCCGGGGTGATGGTGTCGGCCATCGAGGAGTCCCCGAACTGCTCCTTGTAGTGCTTGAACGCCTCGTCGGCCGACTCGTAGTCGATGCTCTTGACGATGTCCATCTTGTCGAGGTCGGCGTAGACCTGCTTCTTCTGCTCGGCGGTGACCGCCCCCTTGGCGCACTTGGGGATGGTCTCCGCGTCGTTCTTGTTGCAGAAGAAGATGGAGACGTTGACCTTGTCGTACCAGTAGCCCTTCATCGTGCTCACCTGCTCGCGCATGAGCAGCGCCCCGCCGAAAAGGGCGAGGGAGAGGGCGACGGAGATGACCACTGCGAAGGTCATGGTGAGGTTCCGGCGGAGACCGACGCCGATCTCCGACAGGACGAACTGGGCGCGCATGGCGTCCTTTCAGTGCTGGTAGCCGTAGACGCCGCGAGACTGGTCGCGCACGAGGCGGCCACCCTCGAGTTCGATGACGCGCTTGCGCATCTGGTCGACGATCTGCTGGTCGTGGGTCGCCATCACCACAGTGGTGCCGGTGCGGTTGATGCGGTCCAGCAGCTTCATGATGCCGACGGAGGTCTGCGGGTCGAGGTTGCCGGTCGGCTCGTCCGCGATCAGCAGCATCGGGCGGTTGACGAACGCCCTCGCGATCGCCACGCGCTGCTGCTCACCACCGGAGAGCTCGCCGGGCATCCGGTCCTCTTTGCCGCCGAGGCCGACGAGATCGAGGACCTGGGGCACGGACTTGCGGATCTCTCCGCGCGACTTGCCGATGACTTCCTGCGCGAACGCGACGTTTTCCCCAACGGTCTTGTTGGGAAGAAGACGGAAGTCCTGGAAGACGGTGCCGAGCTGGCGCCGCATCTGCGGCACCTTCCAGTTGGACAGGCGCGCGAGGTCCTTGCCGAGGACGTGCACCATGCCGTGGCTGGCGCGCTCCTCACGCAGCAGCAGCCGCAGGAAGGTTGACTTACCGGAGCCGGAAGAGCCCACGAGGAAGACGAATTCGCCCTTCTCGACCTCCAGGGAAACATCCCTGAGGGCGGGGCGGCTCTGCTTCGGGTAGGTCTTGGAGACGTTGTCGAATCGGATCACGGGTGCACCACGGTCGCCGGGAGTAGGTGTGCGTGACCATACGCGACGCGGGCAGGGGCGCGCAGTCGGCGTCCTGGGATGGGCGTTTTATCACGGATCGCCGACCACTTCTGAGCGGAACGGAACGGCCGTAACCCGGCGGGGCGCGCCGGAACGCGTGGGAGCTGGCACAGTGGGAAAGGGAACAGTCACGTTCCCCTGAGCGTTGGGCGAGAGAACCGCAAAGCGGCTCCGCCGCGCGGGAGGAGGAAAGCGCATGACCTATGACCGACTGGTGTGCGCGAACTGCGCGGCCCCTGTGAGCGAGGGCCGCTGCCGGATCTGCCGGGCGCACCTGGCCAGGATGCAGCAGGAGGGCGGCCCCCTGGGCGGGCTGAGTCCTGCGGCGCTGCTGGCGCTCCTGGTGCTGCTGGTGGCCGCGGTGGCCCTGCTGGCGCACCGGGCCGCGTAAGAACCCGGCGCCCCTACCGCTCGGTACGGCGGCTTTTGCCGCTCATATCGCTTCCACGGCCCCTCTGAGGGCCGGCGGGGACCAAAGAGAGGGGCCGGGAGCGCTCAGCGCTCCCGGCCCCTCTTGTGCGCCTAGGTGGTTCAGGCGATCGTGCGGCCGCCGGCCAGACGCGGCAGCATGCGGAAGCCGATGCCACCGGCGATCATCGTCGCGGCACCGACCAGCAGGAACGTGGTCCCGGCGGCGCCCGTCTCGGCGAGCTCCTCCTTGGCCTTGCCCTGCGCTACCGGCTGGGAGCCGGCGCTGTCGGTGTCGGTGTTGTCCTCGCACTCGGCACCGTCGAGGTCGAGGGTGCAGGTACCGGCGTCGTCGCCGCCGCCACCGGTCGAGGAGCCACCGGTGTCGTTGCCACCGTTGCCACCACCAGTGTCGTTGCCGCCGTTGCCACCACCGTTGCCGTTACCGCCGTTGCCGCCGGTGCCGTTGGTGGTGTTGCCCGGGTCGGTGGGCGGGTCGACCGGGTCGGTCGGGTCGGTCGGCGGGTCGACCGGGTCGGTCGGGTCCGTCGGCGGGTCGACCGGGTCAGTCGGGTCGGTGGGCGGGTCGACCGGGTCGGTCGGGTCCGTCGGCGGGTCGACCGGGTCGGTCGGGTCCGTCGGCGGGTCAACCGGGTCGGTCGGGTCGGTGGGCGGGTCGACCGGGTCGGTCGGGTCCGTCGGCGGGTCAATCGGGTCCAGCGGGTCCGTCGGGTCCGCAGGGTCGGCCGGGTCCGCGGGATCGGCCGGGTCGGCCGGGTCCGCGGGGTCAGCCGGGTCGGCAGGGTCGGCCGGGTCGGCGGCGAGGGAGATGTCGACGCCCTCCTGGTCGACGCTGGCGTCGGCGCTGAGGCCGGCCACGTCGACACCGATGCCGACGGCCGAAGCGGCGCCCGCGGCGGTCAGCGAAGCACCTGCGGCGATCACCGCACCGGCTGCTATACGCGCAACGCGGATCCGCGTCTTCTTGGTCATATGGCTGCTACCCCCAGTAGCTGAATTCGTCAGTGGAGCAGCGCAAGGGGCTACGGACACTGGGGGTTTGTGAATTCCCCCCGGTCACACACGCCCCAGAGATACGCATGCCGCGCGTCAGCTTTGCCACTTTTAAAGGGAGCGTCAAGGTCATTCCGCGCGCCATGTCCGTATTGCAGGCACTTGCCCGCCGTACGGGATGCGACTGTGACACAAAACGCAACTGCCGCCTCGGAGGCGGCAGTTACTGTGTCGACAAAGCGAGCTTTACCTCTCCTGCTGCTTGCGCCAGCGGATTCCGGCTTCCAGGAAGCCGTCGATCTCGCCGTCGAGGACCGCCTGCGGGTTGCCGACCTCGAACTCCGTACGCAGGTCCTTGACCATCTGGTAGGGGTGCAGGACGTACGAACGCATCTGGTTGCCCCAGGAGTTGCCGCCGTCGCCCTTGAGCGAGTCCATCAGCGCCTGCTCCTCCTGGCGGCGGCGCTCGAGGAGCTTCGCCTGGAGGACGTTCATGGCGCTCGCCTTGTTCTGGATCTGGGAGCGCTCGTTCTGGCAGGAGACGACAATGCCGGTCGGAACGTGCGTCAGACGGACGGCCGAGTCAGTCGTGTTGACGCCCTGACCACCGGGACCCGACGCGCGGTAGACGTCGACCCGCAGCTCGGACTCGTCGATCTCGATGTGGTCGGTCTTCTCGACGACCGGCAGCACCTCGACGCCCGCGAAGGACGTCTGACGGCGGCCCTGGTTGTCGAAGGGAGAGATCCGGACCAGACGGTGCGTGCCCTGCTCCACGGAGAGCGTTCCGTAGGCGTACGGCGCCTTGACGACGAAGGTGGCGGACTTGATGCCGGCCTCTTCCGCGTACGACGTCTCGTAGACCTCGGTGGAGTACCCGTGGCGCTCGGCCCAGCGCAGATACATGCGCATCAGCCGCTCGGCGAAGTCGGAGGCGTCGACGCCACCGGCCTCGGCGCGGATGTTGACCAGGGCCTCGCGCTCGTCGTACTTGCCGGACAGGAGCGTACGTACTTCCATCTCGTCCAGCGCCTTGCGCACGGAGATGAGCTCGGTCTCCGCCTCCACCAGCGTGTCGGCGTCGTCCTCCATCTCGGCGAGCTCGAAGAGCACCGAAAGATCGTCGATCCGGCTGCGGAGCGCCTCGGTCTTGCGGAGCTCGGCCTGGAGATGGGACAGCTTGCTCGTGATCTTCTGAGCGGCGTCCGGGTCGTCCCACAGGGACGGGGCCGCGGCCTGCTCCTCGAGCACGGCGATATCGGCCCTCATCCTGTCGAGGTCCAGGACGGCCTCGATCGACCCCATGGTCGAGGAGAGGGACTTGAGCTCTTCGGATACATCGACGACTGCCACGGGTCCAGCGTAACGGCATGGCGGCCGTACGTTCCCCTCGCCCGGGGGAGCGCCTTATCACTCCCGCCGCCCTACGGCTGCGACGGAGCCGACTGCTCGGTGTCCTGCGGGGGCTGGTCCGACCCCTCCGCCGTCGCCGCCAGCCAGCCGCCCACGCCTATCGCGGCGGCGACCAGGACGGCGGCCCCGCCGAGCACGAGGCGCCGCCTGCGCACGGCGTCCGACTTGTTGCGCGCCGAACCGGGGCGGCGCTGTCCGGCGGCCCGGGGGGCGCGCGCCGTGCCGCGGGCGCCGCCGGCCAGCTCGTCGGGGGCCGGGACGCGCATGCTCGTGTGGGTGTCGCGGTTGGAGTCCGGGGCGGATCCCCGCACCAGGGGAACGGCCCCCCGGCGGCGCGGCTCGTCGGTGGCAACGGGCTGCGACTCCTCGTACGCCTGATACGCCGGATACTCGGCCGCCTCCTCGTCGTCCGAGCCAGGCTCGTCCACGTCCAGCGGCGGCATCCCGGCAAGAAGCGGCAGCTGGTCACGCAGCCGGGCGGAGAGCTCAGAAGCGCGCAGCCGCGACGCCGGAGCCTTCGCCAGGCACTGCACCAGCAGCTGCCACAGCTCCTCCGGGATGCCCGGCAGCGGTACGACGGTCTCGGTCACATGGCGGCGCAACACAGCGCCCGGGTGGCCGCCGCCGAAGGGCGTGAAGCCCGCGAGCAGCTCGTACAACACGGTCGCCAGGGCGTAGATGTCGACGGCCGCGCGGGGCGGCAAGCCTTCGACGATCTCGGGGGCGAGGTAGTCGGGCGTACCGATGATCTTCGTGGCGCGGGTGCGGCGCGGGGTGTCGATGAGCTTGGCGACGCCGAAGTCGGTCAGCAGCGCGGGGTGCGCGCCGCCGGGCCCGAGCGGCCCCTCCATGTCCAGGAGGATGTTCTCGGGCTTCACGTCCCGGTGTACGACACCGGCAGCGTGCGCCACGGCGAGCCCGTCGGCGACATCAGCGGCGATCGCGACGGCTGCCTCAGGGGCGAGCCGTCGCTCGCGATCGAGCCGCGTACGCAGATCCGTACCCCGCACAAGGTCCATCACGAGCGCGAGGTCGGTGCCGTCCACAACGAGATCACGGACGCCGACGACGCGGGGGTGGTCGAGTCCGAGCAGCGCGGTGCGCTCCTGGACGAAGCGTCCGACGAGCTCCTGGTCGGACGCGAGGTCCTCGCGCAGGAGCTTGATGGCGACAGGCCCCTCGGGCCCCTCACCGAGCCACACCGTGCCGGCACTGCCCCGCCCAAGGATCTGGTGGGCCGTGTACCGGCTGCCGATTTTCCGTGCCAAGACTGCTCCCTCAGCGGCTGACGGTCGCCCTGAGGCTACGCGGCTGGCAGGGCGTCCGGTGCCCCGTATGGCGCCAACCTCGACTTCTGGGGGCGAAATCCACCCCCAGAAGTCGACAAATCAACGAACTGGGCGTCTCAAGCGCCCGTAGAGCTGCCGAGATCCTTCACGAACTTCGAAATGCTGTCGATCACGTCACCGATCTGGGCGAAGAAGCCCTTCGTGGTGCCGATCCACTCCTGAAGCCCGGAGAACTCCCAGATCAGCCAGGACGCCACGAACAACAGAACGATCGTGAACAGACAGCCCTTAAGGCAGCCGAGGCCGGGAATCCGCATCGGGTTGGCGCTGCGGCGGCGCGGCTCGCGGGGCTCGCGCGGCGGGCGCGGGGCCGGCTGGGCGGGCTGCTGCGGCGGCGCGTACCGCTGCTGCGGGGGCGGCGCCTGGGGCTGCTGGTACTGCGGCGGGGGCGGCGGGGCGTACCGCTGAGGCTGCTGCGGACGCTGCTGCTGCGGACGCTGCTGCGGCTGGCGCTGGGGCCGGCGGCGCAGCGGGTCCTCGCTCGGGTCGAGGTACTGGACCTGCGTCTGCTCGTTCCGGTCGCGGGCCGCCCGCAGCTGGTTCTGCCAGGGGTGCGGGTCCTCGGGACCGGGTGCGCCGTCGGGGCGCGGCGGCACGGGCGGCATGACGGCGGTCGGGTCGGCGTGCTGTCCTCCGCCGCCGTACTGGGGTGCGCCGGTCGAGGGCAGGACGCTGGTCGCGGCACTCGGGTCGTACGATCCGGCGTTGCTCGGCAGGACCTGCGTCGGGTCGGCGGCTCCGGGCGTACCGGGGACCGGCGCGGGGGCGGGGTCGGGCGCCAGCAGCGCGCCGACGCCCATGGCCGCCTCGACCTGGGCGGACGACGAATGCACGCCGACGCCGGCCGCGACGGTGCGCAGCGCGCGGGCGAGGTTCTCGGCGCTGGGCCGCTCGTCCGGTTCCTTGCGCAGGCAGCGCTCTATGACCGTCCACAGCGGCTCGGGAACGGTGGTGGGCCGACGGGGCTCCTCGCTCAGGTGCCGGTGAAGCACCTCCAGCGCGCTCCCACCCGCAAAGGGCGGCCTCCCCGTCACCAGCTCGTACAGCAAAATCCCCGCGCCATAGATATCGACGGCGGACGTCTGCGGACGCCCCTCGGCCGACTCCGGGGCGACATACGCCGGCGTACCGACAAACTCGTGCGTCCTGGTCAGACCCGGCGAGTCCGCCAGTCGCGCGATGCCGAAGTCGGTGAGCATCGGATGCATCTGACCGTCGCGCTCGTCGAGCAGGACGTTCGCGGGCTTGAGGTCGCGATGGACGACGCCGTCGGCGTGACTGGCGGCGAGAGCGTCAGCGATCTGCGCGGTGAGCAGCGAAGCGGCAACCGGCGAGAAGGGACCGTTCTCCCGCAGATACCGATGCAGGTCGGGCCCGTCGATGAGATCCATCACCAGAGCGAGCAGATCCCCCTCAACGACCAGGTCGCGGGTCCGCACGATGTTGGGATGCGTAAGGCGCAAAAGAACTGACCGCTCGCGCAAGAACCGCATCACGACATCGGCGTCGTTGGCGAGCTCCTCCTTGAGGACCTTGATCGCGACGGTCTCGCCGGGCTGACCGGCCACGGCCGCCTCGGCGCCCGCGGTCTCACGCTGGCGGGCTCGCCAGACGGTGCCCGTGGCGCCGCGTCCGAGCGGCTCCTCGAGCAGGTATTTACTGCCGACCGGCCGCACGTGATGCGCTCCCTGCTGCTCGTGTCCTCATGGTCTTACGTCGTCCAGGGCGCTCGGGCCCGTAGTTCCGATCCACTGTAATGCCGCCCGGCGCCTCGCACCGGGGCGCGGACGGACCGGGTACCGGGGGAAGACGCCCGCACCACACACATGGTTGCCGAACATGCGTACCGCACATGTCACTGGTGAACCCAAGCCTGCACTTTTACGCCCACAGCCGACCATTCAAGATCACTTGGCGGTGGCCGCCGGGCGTGTTGTCAGTGGCAGGTGCGAGGATGCCTGCAGCACGGACTGTGGGGTCGGGAGCCCCTCGTCACGTGCCGACCTGTACCGGACGACGCGTCCGTGCCGGGTGGGGGGAATCACAGGGCGGCACCCCTGCCGGGCACTTCGCGCAGAAGGGACCGCTGACGCGATGCAGATCCGGCTGACCGTCCTCGCGCCGCGCAGCGGCCAGAGCCCGCACCGTGCGTGCGACGTGCTCGTCACCGCGCCCGCGGGAACCGCGCTGGCCGCGGTCGCCTCCGGCCTGGCCACGGCCGTCTCGGCCCCCGGGTCGGCCCCGGAGACCACGGGCGCCGTGGTGGTGTACGCGGGCCAGGAGCGCCTCGACGCCCAGCGCTGCGCCCTGGGCGAGCCGCCACTGGTCGACGGAGCGGTGCTGTCCCTCTACACACCCGCGCCCGACGGAGCGTCCCAGACCCCAACCCAACTGCACGTAGTGGCGGGCCCTGACGCGGGCGGGGTCCACTTCCTCCACGGCGGCCAGATCCGCATCGGCCGCTCGGCGGACGCGGACATCCCTCTGGACGACCCGGACGTCTCGCGACTGCACTGCGCGGTAACCCTGTCGGAGGACGGCAGGATCTCGGTAGCGGACCTCGGCTCGACCAACGGCACGACCCTGGACGGCAAGGACCTCACCGCCCACCCGGTCCCCTTCCCTCCCCGTGCACTGCTGCGCGTGGGCGAATCGGCCCTGCGCCTGGCCCAGGGCGACCAAGCCCCTGCCCTGCCCACCACCCCCGACGGCGAGGGCCACCTGCGCCTGACCCGCACCACGGAAGCCCGAAACGCACCCCCCAAACCCCTGGCCGGCCGCCGAGTCTCCGGCCACACGGCACCAGCAGCACCCCCCGCGTCGCACGTCACGGTGCCAGGAGGGGACGTGTCGGGGCGCTCCCCGCAGGGTGTCGAACACAACACGCCCGAAGACCCTCAGTGCCCGAACGTTCGGCACCCGAGGAGACGCCCCGACGCGGCACCGACCCCGGAGCCCCCGCTGCCGCACCCCCCGGAAGCGACACCGCCCCCGGAACCGAGCCGACGCGGCGGCATAGGGGCTTGGGCCCGCCGGCTCACCGGCGGCCGCCCCGAGCCCCTGGACGAGTACGCGCCCGCCCAGGCCACCCCGCTCGGCATGCCCCCGGCCGCCGCAGGCGCGCCGCCCGTAACCCCGCTGCCCGACGCCTGGCCCGACCCCGCCTCGCTCCTGCTGACCGCGCTCGGCCCCGGCCCCCGCCTGTGGGAGCGCGGCCCCGCCCACCCCGAGGCACTCGTGCTGCGCCTGGGCACAGCCGACCGCCCCGCACCCGACGGCGGACGGCCACTGCCGGCAGTCCCCGTAACAGTGGGGCTCCGCGAGGTCGGCTCACTGGGCCTGGCCGGCCCCCGAGCCCGCCTGTCCGGCCTGGCCAGATCGGCCATCGCGCAGCTCACCGCGCTGCACTCCCCCACCGACCTGGAAATCGTCCTGATCAGCACCGACAGGGCAAGGCCGGCCCAAGAGCGCACCGCCGAATGGGCCTGGCTCGGCTGGCTGCCGCACCTGCGCCCCGCCCACGGCCAGGACTGCCGGCTGCTCCTCGCGTACGACCGCGACCAGGCCACCGCCCGGATCGCCGAACTGGCGCGCCGTACCCAAGACGCCCCCCACACACAGGGCCCGTACACGGTAGTGATCGTCGACGGCGACCCGGGCTCGGCGGCCCTCCGCGAGTCCGTCACCCGCCTGGCCGCCACCGGCGCGGCCTCCGGCATCCACCTCATCTGCCTGGCCGAGACCCCCGCCGCATCCCCCCTGTCTCCCGTAGCGGCGACGTACGAGGCGGCCTGCGCCGCGTCACCGGCGTTCCGCGAGTGCGGCGCGGCAGCCCTGCTCAGCGGCGACGTCGCCACAGCCCTGCGCCTGCTGCGTACGGCAGCGGGCGAGCCCGCGGGCCACGGCACACTGGCCGCGGTGGACGCCGTATCCGGGGCCTGGGCGGAGCGCTTCGCCCGCGCCCTGGCGCCACTGCGCACGGACGCGCAGCCGGCAGGCGGCAGCCCGGACCCCACCGCCCGCCCCGGCCGCGCCGTCGCCCTCCCCTCGTCCTCCCGCCTCCTCGACGAGCTGGGCCTGGCCAGAGCCACCCCCGCCTCCCTGATGGCCCGTTGGGCGGCAGCCGCCGACGACGGCCAGGCACCCGGCGCCACCCGCGCCTGGGCGGTCCTCGGCGCGGGCCCGCACGGCCCGCTCTGCGTAGACCTGACCGCGGACGGCCCGCACCTCCTGATCGAGGGCCCGGCAGGCAGCGGCCGCACCGAGCTGCTGCGCTCCGTAGCGGCGTCACTGGCGGCGGCGGCCCGCCCGGACCGCCTGGGCCTCGTCCTGGTCGACGGCGCCGGCGGCGAGCGAGGCGAGGGCCTGCGCGCCTGCACAGAACTGCCGCACGTCTCCACGCACCTCACCGCATCCGACCCGGTCCGGATGCGAGAGTTCGCCCAAGCCCTGAACGCCGAACTGAAGCGCCGCCACGAACTGCTCGGCAGCCTCGGCTTCGCCGAATGGCACACGCACCGCGAGGTCTCGGGCCGGATGATCGGCCAGCGCCCACCCAGCGCCGCCGAGCAGAACGGCGACCTCGACTCACCCCCCAGCGGCACCCTGCGCCTGCGCACGACCACATCCCGCGAGCGCCAGGCCCGCGCCGACACCGCGCCCTCGCCCCTCCCCCGCCTGGTCGTCCTGGTCGACGACCTGGACGCGCTGGTCGCCCCCGCCCTCGGCAGTACGGGCCGCCCCGCGGCCGGTTCGGTCGTACGGGCGCTGGAAGCCGTGGCCAGAGAGGGCGAGCGGCTGGGCGTACACCTGGTGGCAACCTCCGCCAGACCGGACCGTACGGCGGACACCGAGCTGGCGCGCGCCGCACACCTGCGGGTCGTACTGGACCCCCCGCCGTCCGCACCCGACGACCCCGCCCCGGGACGCGGCAGACTGCTGCATCACGGAGCCGGGACCGAAACCGGAACCGGGACCAGGACCGGAACCGGGACCGGAACCGGGACCGGAACCGGGACCGGGACCGAAACCGGAGCCGGAGCCGGAGCCGGAAACAGAGACGGCACCGCGACCCCATTCCAGGCCGGCCGAGTAACCGGCCGCATCCCCCGTACGGCGACCCTGCGCCCCACCGTCGTCCCGCTGGAGTGGGAGCGGATGGGCGATCCGCCGGCCCGCCGCCCGGTGCGCGAACTGGGCAACGGGCCAACCGACCTCGCGCTGCTGGCCAGCGCCCTGGACCGCGCCGCCCGCACCGTCAACGCGACCCCGCTGCCGCCCCTCGATGTCCCCCCTGAGGCCTGACGTAACGTCACGAGCCCATCACGATCACCCGGTTGACACGGAAGGCACTATTGCCGGGGCCGACCACCGGGCGTAGGACTGACCCACGGGACAGCTAGACCGGCATCGGCGTCGCCAGCGTTCTCCGAGGGCTGCGCCGAATCCGCACGCGCACAGGAGAGACGGGGCAGTAATGCGCACAACTCTTCGCACACACCGGGGTCGCAGGGCTCGAAGGGCCGCCCTGGCGATGATCGCCGCGAGTACGCTCGCCCTCACCGCCTGCGGCGGCAACGAGGACAAGGACAAGGGGAACGAGGGAAGCGGGCCCACCACAGATCCCTCGGCCTCCGTAGAGCTCCCCAAACTGAACGGCGAGGAGGTCCAGGTCGCCGCGGTCTGGACGGGCCCCGAGCAGGAGAACTTCACCAAGGTCCTCGACGAGTTCGAGAAGCGCACGGGCGCGAAGGTCACCTTCGTCCCGGCCCAGGACCCCATCGTGAACTTCCTCGGCACCAAGATCGCAGGGGGCTCACCCCCCGACGTGGCGATGCTGCCGCAGGTCGGCGCGCTCCAGCAGGCGGTCACGCGCAAGTGGGCGAAGCCGGTCGACGCGGCGACCCAAGCGCAGCTGGACAAGAACTACTCGCAGGGCTGGAAGGACATCGGCGCGGTCGACGGCACTCAGTACGGCGTGTACTTCAAGGCCGCCAACAAGTCCCTGATCTGGTACAACGCCCAGGTCTTCGAGGACGCCGGCGCCGAAGAACCGAAGACGTGGAAAGAATTCCTTTCCACCGCCGAGACGATCTCCGCCTCCGGCGTCCCCCCGGTGTCGATCGGCGGCGCGGACGGCTGGACCCTCACCGACTGGTTCGAGAACATCTATCTCTCCCAGGCGGGCCCGGAGAAGTACGACCAGCTGGCCCAGCACGAGATCAAGTGGACGGACCCGTCCGTCAAGAACGCGCTGACCACCCTCGCGGAGCTGTTCGGCAAGAAGGAGCTCATCGCGGGTGGCCAGGACGGCGCGCTGCAGACGGAGTTCCCCGCGTCCGTCACCCAGACGTTCGCCGAGGACCCCAAGGCCGCGATGGTCTTCGAGGGTGACTTCGTGTCCGTCAACATCGCGCAGACGAAGGCGAAGATCGGCACCGACGCCAAGGTGTTCCCGTTCCCCGCGGTGGGCAGCGAGTCCCCCGTGGTGACCGGCGGCGACGCGGCGGTGGCGCTCAAGGACTCCAAGGGCGCCAAGGCGCTGCTGACGTTCCTGGCCTCCACCGACGCGGCGAAGATCTGGGCCGGGGCGGGCGGGTTCGTATCGCCGAACAAGTCCCTGGACGTGGCGGCGTACCCCAATGACGTGCAGCGCGACATCGCGAAGGCGCTGATCGCGGCGGGCGACGACTTCCGCTTCGACATGTCGGACCAGGCCCCGCAGTCGTTCGGCGGCACGCCGGGCAAGGGCGAGTGGAAGGCGCTCCAGGACTTCCTGAAGAACCCGAGGGACATCGCGGGGACCCAGCAGCAGCTGGAGTCCGACGCGGCCAAGGCGTTCAAGAGCTGACGGGTTGACGCGATGACGTCAGCGAGCGCGGGGGGCGCCGCGAAGATCACGCCGCCCCCCGCCGACAAGGGCACACGCAAGAGCGTGACAGGCACACGCAAAACCATCGCGGTCGGCTTCCTGCTGCCCGCGCTGGTGCTGCTCGGCGCGCTCGTGGTCTACCCGATCGGGTACTCGGTCTACCGGAGCTTCTTCGACAAGTCCGGCGACAGCTTCGCCGGGCTCGACAACTTCGTAGAGATCTTCACCGACGACACCATCCTGACGGCCGTCAAGAACAACGCGATCTGGGTGGTCGTCGCCCCGGCCGTCTCGACCGCGCTGGGTCTGATATTCGCCGTACTGACCGAGCGCATCCGCTGGGGCACGGCGTTCAAGCTGCTGGTCTTCATGCCGATGGCGATCTCGATGCTCGCCGCGGGCATCATTTTCCGCCTGGTGTACGAGCAGAATCCGGAGCGCGGGGTCGCCAACGCCGTGGCGGTGAGCGTCCACGACACCTTCTCCGAATCGGCCGGCTTCCCGAAGGCCCGCCCACTGCCCGTCCATCCGCTGGAGGCGGGCGGCGGCGGTTCCTTCATCACGAAGGAACCGGTGAAAGCGGGCGAGCAGGTCCTCCTCCCCCTGATCGGCGTACCGCCGGCCAAGATGCCGGGCGACGCCGAGATCGCCGCGCCGGCCAAGACCGAGCCCGACAAGGTCACCGGCACAGCCTGGCTGGACTTCACGAAGGGCGGCGGCGGCAAGCCCAACGCCATCGACCCCAAGGAGTTCGGCCTCAAGGGCATCAAGGTGGAGGCGGTCAAGGACGGCAAGGTGGTCGACTCGGCCAAGGCAGGAGCCGACGGTACGTTCACGCTCTCCGCCGAGGCCGACGGAGCGGACCTGCGCTTCCCGGCCTCGAACTTCCGGGAGCCGTACAACGGCGTCGACTGGCTCGGCCCGAGCCTGGTGACCCCGGCCATCATCGGCAGTTACGTGTGGATGTGGGCGGGCTTCGCGATGGTGCTGATCGCGGCCGGGCTCGCGGGCCTGCCGCGCGAGCTGCTGGAGGCGGCCCGCGTCGACGGCGCCAACGAGTGGCAGGTCTTCCGCCGCGTCACGGTCCCGCTGCTGGCACCCGTCCTCGCAGTCGTACTGGTCACCCTGATGATCAACGTACTGAAGATCTTCGACCTGGTGTTCATCATCGCGCCGGGGTCGTCCCAGGACGACGCGAACGTGCTGGCGCTCCAGCTCTACCGCTCGTCGTTCGGTACGGACGCGGACCCGGGCATCGGCAGCGCCATCGCCGTACTGCTCCTGCTGCTGGTGGTGCCGGTGATGCTCTTCAACATCCGCAGGATGCGAAAGGAGAGCCGCCGATGACCGTAACGAGCTCGAAGCCCAAGCAGTCCTTCCCCGCCCGGATAGTGGCGCGCGCGGGCAGCGGCGTGGTGAGCGTCTTCCTCATCCTGGTCGCGCTGTTCTGGCTGATGCCGACGATCGGGCTGCTGTTCTCGTCCCTGCGCGACCCCACCGACATCGCGGAGACGGGCTGGTGGAAGGTCTTCTCCGCCCCCTCCGAGCTCACCCTCGACAACTACGCCAATCTCCTCGACAACAACACCATCGTCGACTCCCTGCTCAGTACGATCATGATCACCGTCCCGTCGACCGTCCTGGTCGTCGTGATCGGCTCACTGGCCGGGTACGCCTTCGCGTGGATGGACTTCCCGGGCCGCGACTGGTGGTTCCTGGTGGTCGTCGGTCTGCTGGTGGTTCCGGTGCAGGTGGCTCTCGTCCCCGTGTCCGAACTCTTCGGCAAGATCGGCATCTTCGAGACCACGGCGGGCGTGGTTCTCTTCCACGTCGCCTTCGGCCTGCCCTTCGCGATCTTCCTCCTCCGCAACTTCTTCGCGGAGATCCCGAGGGAACTCCTGGAGGCGGGGCGGCTCGACGGCGCGGGCGAGATCCGCCTCTTCACCCGCGTCGTGATGCCGCTCGGCGGCCCCGCCATCGCGTCGCTCGGCATCTTCCAGTTCCTGTGGGTCTGGAACGACATGCTGGTCGCGCTGATCTTCGCCGACTCGGCCAACCCGCCGATCACGGTGGCGCTCCAGCGCCAGGTACGGCAGTTCGGCAACAACATCGACATCCTGGCGCCGGGCGCCTTCATCTCGATGGTCATCCCGCTGATCGTCTTCTTCGCGTTCCAGCGGCAGTTCGTGTCCGGCGTGATGGCCGGCGCGGTGAAGTAACCGCCCCCCGACCGCCCACGACCGCCCACGACGGCGGCCCGGTCCCCGCGACCGGGCCGCCGTTCCGCTGCCCGGGCGGACCGTCAGGCCTTGAGCGCGGCGACCGCCGACGCCGCGAGGTCGTCGAGATATCCGGCGGGCAGGTCGGTACGTACGACCACGAGCCGCCAGTACAGCGGGCCGACGATGAGGTCGAGGGCGCGGTCCACGTCCGTCCCCTCGGGCAGCTCGCCGCGCGCGACGGCGTCCCGTACGACACCGGCGGCGACGCCCTGCTGTCCGTCGAGGAGGGCCGACTTGATGGCGTCGGCGATCTCGGGGTGACGTGCGGCCTCGACCAGCAGATCCGGGATGACCTGTGAGGCGACGGGGTGCCGCAGCGCGTGGGCGGCCACTTCGAGCAGGGCGCGTACGTCGCCGTACAGCGAACCGGTGGCGGGGGCCGGCAACCCCTCGGCCGCGACGGCGGAGACGAGGTCGAGCACGAGCGCGAGCTTGGACTTCCAGCGCCGGTAGACGGCGGTCTTGCCGACGCCTGCCCTGCGGGCGATGCCCTCGATCGACATCCGGGCGTACCCGACGGCGGCCAGCTCGCCGAAGACGGCGGTGCGGATGGCGTCGGTGACGTCCTCCCGGAGCACGGCGGCTCCGGCGGGGGCGCGGCGGGGCGGCGTGGTCGGTCGCGGGTCGGAGCTCATGCGGGACAGCTTAGCGCCGCGACGCAACGGTTGCGTTTCGACGTACGAGCGCCCTACTGTCACCGTAGCGACGATACGGACCCGTCCCGTCGTACCGCACTACTGAAAGCGACCGATGTGAGCTCCCCCGACCTCGCCGCACTCGCCGCCCGCCACGGCCTCACCGAGAGCGGCGCCCGCCCCTCGCTCCCCGCGTACACGCGCCGCCTGTGGGGCCGCCGCCACTTCGTCACCGCGTTCGCCACCGCCCGGCTGACCGCCCAGTACAGCCAGGCCAGGCTGGGTCAGATCTGGCAGATCATGACTCCACTCCTCAACGCCACGGTCTTCTACTTCATCTTCGGCGTCCTGCTGCACACCAAGGACGACGTCCCCGACTTCGTCCCCTTCCTGGTCACCGGCGTCTTCGTCTGGACCTTCACCAGCAGCACCGTCCTGGCCGGCACCCGCGCCCTCACCGGCAACCTCGGCCTGGTCCGCGCCCTGCACTTCCCACGCGCCGCGCTCCCCGTCGCGTACGCCGTCCAGCAACTCCAGCAGCTTCTCTTCTCGATGGCCGCGCTTTTGGCGATCCTCTGCTGCTTCGGACAGCTCCCCCGGCCGTCCTGGCTGCTGGCGCTGCCCGCACTCGCGCTCCAGTCGCTGTTCAACACGGGCCTGGCGCTGGTCATGGCCCGACTGGCGTCCCGGACACCGGACATCGCCCAGCTGATGCCGTTCGCCCTGCGCACCTGGATGTACGTCTCGGGCGTCATGTGGAGCGTCGGCCATGTCCTCGGGAGCGACAAGCTGCCGCACCTGGCGGCCGTGGCGCTGGAGTGCAATCCGGCCGCCGTCTACATCGGCCTGATGCGCTTCGCCCTCATCGACAGCTTCGCCGACGCCCAGCTGCCGCCGCACGCATGGCTCGTCGCCACGGGCTGGGCGCTGCTCGCGGGCGTGGGCGGTTTCATCTACTTCTGGCAGGCAGAGGAGACGTACGGCCGTGGCTGAACAGCCCGAACAAACCCCCACCGTCATCGCTGACAACGTCCACGTCACCTACAAGGTCCACTCAGGGGCCGGCATCCGCGAAGTGCACGCCGTCAAGGGCGTCACCTTCGTCGCCCACAAAGGCGAAGCCGTCGGCCTCATCGGCTCCAACGGCTCCGGCAAGTCCACCCTCCTCAAGGCGGTCGCCGGCCTGCTCCCGCCCGCACGCGGCCACATCTACACCCGGGGTCAACCGTCCCTGCTCGGCGTCAACGCCGCCCTGATGAACGACCTGAGCGGCGAACGCAATGTCGTCCTCGGCGGCCTGGCGATGGGCATGACCCGCCGCCAGATCCGCGAGCGCTACCAGCAGATCGTCGATTTCTCCGGCATCGACGACAAGGGCGACTTCATCACGCTGCCGATGCGCACGTACTCCTCCGGCATGGCGGCCCGTCTGCGCTTCTCGATCGCCGCCGCCAGGACCCACGACGTACTGATGATCGACGAGGCGCTCGCCACCGGCGACGCCGCCTTCCAGCGCCGCAGCAAGGCCCGTATCGCCGAGCTCCGCGCGAAGGCGGGCACCGTCTTCCTGGTCAGCCACAACAACAAGACCGTCACCGAGACGTGCGACCGGGCGATCTGGCTGGAGGCCGGGACGCTGCGGATGGACGGCCCCGCGCAGGACGTCGTCGCCGCGTACGAGCAGCACACAAAGGCGAAGAAATAGCACAAAAGGTGGCTAAAGTGCGCCTTGATGACGACCGACCAGATCGCGGCCGACGCGAACACCGCCCCCGGCTCCCCCACTTCCGCGGCCGCCGCGCGCCGCCGCGCCCGCGCACTCGCCGCCGTCTGGCTCACCACCCGCCTGCTCATGCTCGCCCTGCTCGCGCAGCCCCTCGCCGCCTTCGATGTGGGAACGATCAGCGGCGAGGTCCACCACATCTACTACGGCTGGTACGCACAGCTCGCCCGGGGCGACTTCCCCCTCGACGACGCCATGTGGCAGTACCCGCCCGGCGCGGCCCTGGTGATTCTCGCGCCGGGCACCCTGCCCTGGCTCACGTACTTCCAGGGGTTCCTCGTCCTCACCCTCGCCGCCGACGCGCACGTCGCCCTGGCCCTCACCCGCGCGGGACGGCGCACCGGACGCAGCACGGCCGGCGCCTGGATGTGGGTGTGCGCTCTGCCGCTGCTCCTGCATCTGCCCCTCGTCCGGTACGACGTCCAGGTCACCGCCCTGGGCGCACTGGCCCTGCTCTGCCTGCGCCACCGGCCCCGCGTCGGGGGTGCGCTGGCCGCGCTCGGCGCGACGGTGAAGGTGTGGCCGGTCCTCACGCTCCTGGGCGCCCCCCGTGGACGTACCACCAGGGACGCCTGGCTGTCCGCCGCCGCCAGTGCGGCCGCGCTGCTCGCCGTGCTCGCGTTCGCCTTCTCGCACACCCTCGGCTTCCTGCGCCAGCAGGGCAGCCGAGGCGTTCAGATCGAGTCACTGGCCGGGACGGCGCTGTCCCTGGCGCGGCTGGTGGGCTGGCCGGGCACGGTCGCATACCGGTACGGCGCCATGGAGCTCACCGGGCCGTACGTCTCGTCCCTCGCCCACGCGTCCCTCCTCCTCACGGCCGCCGCCTTCTGCTGGCTGCTGGTGTGGCGGATCAGGGCGCGGCGCTGGACACCGGCGACCCCCTTCGACGCCGCGCTGGCCGCCGTGCTCCTGTTCACCGTCACCAGCCGCGTGATCAGCCCCCAGTACCTGGTCTGGCTGCTCGGCCTGGCCGCCGTCTGCCTCACCTCGCGGGCCACCACGCAGCGCCCGGTCGCGGCGCTGCTGCTGCCGGCGGCCGCGATGAGCGCGCTCGCGTATCCGGTGCTGTACGAGGAAGTGGTGTCGGGCACGCCGCTGGGCTGCGCGCTCATGGTCGTACGCAACGGCCTGCTGCTCGCGGCGGCGCTGCTGTCCTGCCGCAGGCTGTGGACGTCAGCGAGAGGTACGTGAAAGGGGCGCCCCGCACCGAGTCGTTCCGGTGCAGGGCGCCCCTCCTACGTACAGACGTACAGACTCACACGCGCGTACGCAGCATCGTCCGCATCGTGCGCATGGCCACCGACAGGTTCGCCAGGTCGAACGCGTCCGACCCGTGGATCTCCTCCAGCGTGGTCCGCGCCCGGCCCAGGATCGCCGCGTTCTTCTCCTCCCACGCCTTGAAGCGCTGCTCCGGCGTCGATTCCCCGTTGCCCACGGACAGCACGTCCTGCGTCAGGCCGGCGTGCGCCGCGTACAGGTCCTCGCGGATGGAGGCGCGGGCCATGGACTGCCAGCGGTCGGCCCGCGGCAGCTCGATGATCCGGTCCATCAGCTGGGTGATCGCCAGGCGGTCGGCGAGGTCGTAGTACACCTCGGCGACCTGCATCGCGGTCTTGCCGGTGCGCTCCGCGATAGCGACGATGTCGAGCGTCGGGAAGGCGGACGAGAACCCTGCCACCCGCAGCGCCAGTTCCTGCGGAACGCCCGCGTCGGTCAGCTCGTCGAGGATGCCCTGGTACCACTCCAGGTCCGCGCCGCGCAGCAGCTTCGGCAGCTCGTCCCAGACCCGCGCCACACCGGCTTCGAAGAACTCGATGGTCTCGGCGAGCTCCAGCGGCTGCGGCCGGTTGCCCAGCAGCCAGCGCGTACCGCGCTCGACGAGGCGCCGCGAGTGCAGCCGGATCCGGGTCTGGACGTCGGCGGCGACCGTGTTGTCGAGCGCCTCGACGGCGTCCCACACCTCGCTCAGCCCAAAGATCGCGCGGGCCGCGAACTGCGCCCGTACGATCTCCTCGATCGACGCCCCGGTCTCCTCCCGCAGCCGGTGCAGGAAGGTCGAGCCACCGGTGTTTACGGTGTCGTTCACCAGCACCGTCGTGATGATCTCGCGGCGCAGCGCGTGCGCGTCAATCTGCTCACCGAACTTCTCGCGCAGCGCCTTCGGGAAGTACGCGTGCAGCAGGCCCCGCAGGTGCGGGTCGTCCGGCAGGCCGGTGTGGATCAGCTCGTCCGCCACCGTGATCTTGGTGTACGCCATGAGGACGGCGAGCTCGGGCTGGCTCAGCCCGCGGCCCGCGCTCAGCAGTTCGCGGATCTGCCGGTCGGTGGGCAGGAACTCCAGCGGGCGGTTCAGGTGCCCGTCACGCTCCAGCCGGCGCATGAAGCGCTGGTGGGCGTGGAGCAGGGAGGGCGCCTGCGTGACGGCGTTCGCCAGGGCCGTGTTCTGCGCGTAGTTGTTGCGCAGGACGAGCGTGCCGACCTCGTCGGTCATCGTGGCGAGCAGCTTGTTGCGCTGCTTTACGGTCATGTCGCCGTCCGCGACGAGCCCGTTCAGCAGGATCTTGATGTTCACCTCGTGGTCGGAGGTGTCCACGCCCGCGCTGTTGTCGATGGCGTCGGTGTTGATCCGGCCGCCTTCGCCACCCGCACCCCGCCGGGCGAACTCGATGCGGCCGAGCTGGGTCGCGCCGAGGTTGCCGCCCTCGCCGACGACCTTGACCCGCAGGTCCTCGCCGTTGACGCGGATGGCGTCGTTCGCCTTGTCGCCGACGTCGGCGTTCGACTCCGCCGAGGACTTGACGTACGTACCGATGCCGCCGTTCCACAGCAGGTCGACCGGCGCCTGGAGGATCGTCTTCATCAGCTCGGCCGGGGTCATCTTGGTGATGCCCCGCTCGATGCCGAGCGCCTCGCGGATGTGCGAGTTGATCGGGATGGCCTTGGCGCTGCGCGGGTGGATGCCACCACCGGCGGACAGCAGCTCGGTGTTGTAGTCGGCCCACGAGGAGCGCGGCAGCTCGAAGAGGCGGCGGCGCTCGGCGTACGACGTGGCCGCGTCCGGGTTCGGGTCGATGAAGATGTGCCGGTGGTCGAAGGCCGCGACGAGGCGGATGTGCTCGGAGAGCAGCATTCCGTTACCGAAGACGTCGCCGGACATGTCACCCACACCGACGACCGTGAACCCGCTTTCATCGTGCTGGGTGTCGTGGCCGAGCTCGCGGAAGTGCCGCTTGACGGACTCCCAGGCGCCACGGGCGGTGATGCCCATGCCCTTGTGGTCGTAGCCGACCGAACCACCGGACGCGAAGGCGTCACCGAGCCAGAAGTTGTAGTCGATCGCGATCTCGTTGGCGATGTCGGAGAAGGTCGCGGTGCCCTTGTCGGCGGCGACGACGAGGTACGTGTCGTCCTCGTCGTGGCGCACGACGTCCTTCGGCGCCACGACCTGCCCCGCCACCATGTTGTCGGTGATGTCGAGCAGCGCCGAGATGAAGGTCTTGTACGAGGCGATGCCCTCGGCCATCCACGCGTCACGGTCGACGGACGGGTCCGGCAGGTTCTTGGCGACGAAGCCACCCTTGGCGCCGACCGGCACGATGACGGTGTTCTTGACCATCTGCGCCTTGACCAGGCCCAGCACCTCGGTCCGGAAGTCTTCCCTCCGGTCCGACCAGCGCAGACCACCGCGCGCGACCTTGCCGAAGCGCAGGTGGACGCCCTCGACACGCGGCGAGTACACCCAGATCTCGTACGCCGGGCGGGGCGCGGGGAGGTCCGGAATCGCCTGCGGGTCGAACTTCATCGACACGTAGGAGTGCGGCTCACCGCTCGCGGCCTTCTGGAAGAAGTTGGTCCGCAGAGTCGCCTTGATGACCGTCAGGAAGGACCGCAGGATCCGGTCCTCATCGAGGGAGGCGACCTGGTCGAGCGCGCCGTCGAGCTCTTCGAGCAGCCCTTCGGTCAGCTCATTGCCCGCGCTCTGGCGCTTCGGCGACATCCGGGCCTCGAAGAGCGAGACCAGCAGCCGGGTGGTGTGGACGTTGTTGCGGAGGGTGTCCTCCATGTAGTCCTGGCTGAACGTCGAACCGGCCTGGCGCAGGTACTTCGCGTACGCGCGCAGCACCATGGCCTGCCGCCAGTGCAGTCCGGCGCTCAGCACCAGGGCGTTGAAGCCGTCGTTCTCGGCCTGTCCGGTCCATACGGCGGAGAAGGCGTCCTGGAAACGCTCACGCGCGTCGTCGGCGAGGTAGCCGTCGTTGCCGTTCGACTTGGGCATGCGCAGGCCGAAGTCGTAGATCCACGCGTGCGTACGGTCGGCGCAGCGCAGCTCGTACGGACGCTCGTCGACGACCTCGACGCCGAGCCGCTGGAGCACGGGCAGGACGGCGGACAGGGAGACCTGCTCGCCGATCCGGTAGATCTTGAAGCGGCGCTCGTTGGGTCCGGCGCCCACCGGCTCGTACAGCGAGAGCGAGAAGCTGTTGCGGCCGTGCGTCAGCTGTTCGAGGTGGACGAGGTCGGCGACGGCGGAGCGCGGCGAGTGGTCGGCCTTGTAGCCCTCGGGGAAGGCGTGACCGTACCGGCGCAGCAGCTCGGCGGCGCGCTCCTCGCCCAGCTCGGCGTTCATGGCCTCGGCGAAACCGTCGGCCCAGGAGCGGGCGGCCTCGACCAGGCGGGCCTCGATGCGCTCGGTGTCGGCGTCGGTGAGGGCCGGCAGCTCGGTGCCGGCCGCGACGCGTACGACGAAGTGCAGGCGGGAGAGGATCGACTCGGTGTTCCAGGCGGTGAAGTCGACGCTGACGCCGCCGAGCTCCTCCTTGAGGATGTCGATGAGCCGCAGCCGCACGGCGGTGGTGTAGCGGTCGCGGGGCAGGTAGACGAGGGCGGAGTAGTAGCGCCCGTACTCGTCCTGTCGCAGGTAGAGGCGCAGCCGGCGCCGCTCCTGGAGGTAGAGCACGCTCGTCACGATGGACGTCAGCTGGTCGACGGGCGTCTGGAAGAGCTCGTCGCGCGGGTACGTCTCCAGGATCTGGAGCAGGTCGCGGCCGTCGTGGCTGTTGGGCGAGAAGCCGGCGGTCTCCAGGACCTCTTCGACCTTGCGGCGGACGACGGGGACACGGCGTACGGACTCGGTGTACGCGGCCGAGGAGAACAGGCCGAGGAAGCGCCGCTCGCCAACGACATTCCCCTCGGCGTCGAACTTCTTCACACCGACGTAGTCGAGGTAGCTGGGCCGGTGCACGGTCGAGCGGCTGTTGGCCTTCGTCAGTACGAGCAGCTTGTGCTCGCGGGCCTTGGCCCGGACGTCGGCGGGCAGCCGGCTGAAGGACGGGCTGACCGGGTGGTCCTCGTTGCCGCTGTGGTGCGGGTCGGAGCGCAGGATGCCGAGGCCGGTGCCGGGGACGGCGGACAGCGCGTCGTCCGGCGTCAGCTCGTATTCGCGGTAGCCGAGGAAGGTGAAGTGGTCGGCGGCCAGCCAGCGCAGCAGCTCGCGGGCCTCGTCGACCTCCTGGTCGCGCAGGTCGTCGGCGGTGGGCTCGCTCGGCAGCTCGTCGGCGATACGCAGCGCCGAGTCGCGCATCTTCTCCCAGTCCTCGACGGCCTCGCGGACGTCGTTCAGGACGCGCAGCAGGTCGGCGGTGATCTGCTTGAGGTCGGAGCGGTCGGTCTCACGGTCGATCTCGACATGGATCCAGGACTCGACGCACGCGTCGTGCGGCAGCTTCTCGTCACGGCGCCCGCCGTCGGCGGACAGCACCTCGATGAGCTTGCCGGTTACGTCACGCCGCACGGTGACCTGCGGGTGGATCACGACATGGATGCCGCGCCCCTGGCGGGACAGCTCGTTCGTGACGGAGTCCACGAGGAAGGGCATGTCGTCGGTGACCACCTCGACGACGGAGTGGCTGCAGGTCCAGCCGTTCTCCTCGACGGTCGGGGTGTGCACCCGGACGTTGGCGGTGCCCTGCGGGCGGTTCTCCGCCAGCCGGTAGTGCGAGAGAGCCGCGCCGAACACATCGACCGGGTCGCGGTCCGCGAGGTCTTCGGGGGCCGTGTGCAGGTAGTAGCGCTGGAGGTACGCGAGGAGCGTGTCCCGGTCGGGAGTGCCTTCGCTCGTGGACCCAGTCGAAGGTTGCCCCCCGGCCGGGCTGTTCTCAGCTACCCGGGCCGCCCGTACGAGCAGCTCGGCCTTGGCTTCGTCCAGCTTGGTCTGCATGTCCTCTGGCTCCTGTCGCGCGCCGTTGCGTGACGTAGGTGAAGAAAGATGACACAACGCCACGACGCGGGGTATCCGGTCGGGTCGACGTTATGCCGCGATGAGAGATACCCATGACGTTATTGGCCAATTTTGACGGCCGGTCGGGGTTTCGGGGACCAGCGATCGCCCGGGCACGGTAGTGCTCCGGGCGCATGCCGGGGGCTTCACTGCCCCCGAGGGCTATAGCGCTGATCACGGCACCAGGCTATCTCCCCGCACGGGGGGCCCGTCATGTCCGATCGGTGTACAAAACCAGCCCCGAAGTTTGACACTCTGGACAGCGACAGCCGCCGCTACCGGCCCGGCGCCTTGGCAATCGTCACCCGCGGGTGCACGTTGAGACTGACGGCACAGATCCGAGGGGAGCACACAGCCATGGCACCCAAGATCCTCATCGTGACCGGCGACGCAGCAGAATCGCTGGAAGTCCTCTACCCGTACCAACGCCTGCGGGAGGAGGGGTACGAAGTCCACATCGCCGCCCCGACCCGCAAGAAGCTCCAGTTCGTGGTCCACGACTTCGAACCCGGCTTCGATACGTACACCGAGAAGCCCGGCTACACGTGGCCCGCCGACCTGGCGTTCTCCGAAGTCGAGCCGAGCCAGTACGCCGCCCTGGTGATCCCCGGCGGGCGGGCCCCGGAGTACCTGCGCAACGACCTGGAGCTACGCAAGATCCTCAAGGCTTTCTTCGACTCGGACAAACCGGTGGCGCAGATCTGCCACGGCCCTCTCCTGACGGCGGCCATCGACGGGCTGGCAGGCCGCAGGGTCACGGCCTACCCGGCCCTGGAGCTGGACATGCAGGCGGCGGGGGCGAGGTTCCAGGACACGGAGACGGTGGTCGACGGCACGCTGGTCTCGGCCCGCGCCTGGCCGGACCACTCAGCCTGGATGCGCGAGTTCCTGAAAGTCCTGCGCGCCAAAAACCCGGTGACGTAGCCCGTCCGCCAATCCCAGCCCCTCCGGCGTTTGAGGAGCGGGGTCTGGGGCAGCGCCCCAGTTCGGGAAGGGGTGGGTAGGGGAACAGCGCCGCAGGCCCGGCACCGCGGAGCGATGGGGGGAGGGGGGCTCCCCTCACCCCATCCACCGCTCCGCCAGCTCCACCGCCTCCGCCAGCGTGTCCACCACCGGCACCCCGGCCGGCTCCAGGCTGGCCCGGCTGTGCGAGCCCCCCGTATAGAGCACCGCCCGAGCCCCCACATGCGCAGCCGCCACAGCGTCATCGACCGCGTCGCCAATAACAACCACCCGATCCGGCGAGACACCGCCCAGCGCCGCGACATGCCGGGCCATGTGCGCGGCCTTGCTGCCCCCGGAAGGCCCGGTCCGCCCGTCGACCCGTACGAAGTGCCGCTCGATGCCGTACTGCCGCACCACCGGCAGCAGCTGCTCATGCCCGTACATGCTCAGCAGTGACTGGCTGCGCCCCCCGGCCCGCCACTCCACGAGCAGCTCCTCGACCCCCTGGGCGAGCGCGCACACCACCCGCAGCTCGGTGTAATGCCGATGGAACGCCTCGTCCATGACCAGCCACTCCGCGTCGGTCGGCAGCCGCCCCATCAGCCGCTCGTAGAAGCGGGGTATGGGCACGCAGTACAGCTCCCGGTATTGCGCCAGCGTGATCGGCTCGATCCCGATCTCCGCGAAGGCGGCGTTGGTCGCCCCGATGACCGCACTGATGTCATCGAGCAGCGTGCCGTTCCAGTCCCAGACGAGATGCGTGGTCGTGTGCTTCCCCATTCCAAGAAGGTACCCACTGACTACGACAACGCAGCCACCACACCGCAGCCCGGCTCAGCCGATCAGATTCGGGATCTCCTGCACCCCGAACCACAGCAGCTCGTGGTCCTCCGCCCCGTCCACCGTGAACTGCGCGTCGTCGTCCCCGTGGTCCGCCGCGCCCAGCGCCGAGGCCGCCGCCGTCACGTCCGCCTCCGCGTCGTCCGCGTCGACGTGCACCGCCGCCGCCTTCTTCAGCGGCACCGCGGCGGCGATCCGGACCTCGCCGAGCCCCGCCGCGTCCAGACCCCGGTCCGGGTCCGCGACCGCGTCCCCGTCCGGTACGTCGACGGCCACGACGACGCGGCGGCGTGCGGCGCCCGGGTCCCCGGCGAGCAGCCGCAGGGACGCTGCCGCGGCCCGGTTGAGCGCGGCGTACTCCAGCTCCTCGATGTCGTCCGAGACGTACCACTCGCGCAGACCGGGCGTCACGGCGTAGGCGGTCAGCGGGCCGGGCCCGAGCTGTCCGGCCTTGTGCGCCTCAGCGAGACCGGAAAGGGTCAGAGGGACGTAGACGCGCATTGGCAGGCCGCTTTCGTAGTCGGGAGGCGGACTCAAGGATACGTACGGAGTCCCCCTTCGGGGCGGTGGTCCCCGGCCTCCACGACGTCCACCTGATGAGCCGCCCGTCGGCCGGCCGCCGCCCCACGACTGCCTCCCGTCACCCGGATAGGTGATTCGGTCGGCCGCTGCCGCCCCCGGTCGCCTCGCCTTGCCGCCGTCTCTCACCCCCGTAGAAGATCACCGCAGAAGTTACCGCCCGGTATCACAGCCGGGCCCGCAGAGCGGGGGGCACACAGATGAGCAAGGACAGGACCCGGCCGCAAGGACGCCACGACGCGCGCAGGCCCGGCACCCCCACGTCCCGGGCGGCCACGACCAGCCCCAGAAACGCAACCACACCCGCACCCACACCTACACCCACAGCACTCCGTCGGCACCACCACCGCCCCGCCCCCCACGAACAGTTCGCCGAGCGCCTGCTGGCCGTACTCAGCGGCCGGCGCCCGGTGCACTGGATGCTCGGACACACCATCGGCGCGGCGTACGAGCAGCTCGTCCAGCTCGCCCCCAGGACCCCGCTGCGCACCCGCGGCACCCTCCCCGTCGTACGCACCTGCGGCAGCTTCCACCCGCGCCCCGGCGTGGTCGAGGCCTTCGCGAGCATCGCGGCCGGCGAGCAGGTACGGGCGATGGCCTTCCGCCTCGAGCAGGGCAGCGACCTGCGCTGGCGGTGCGCCGCCGTCGAGCTGGGCGGCAACCGCGGCGACCCGGTGGCGGCCTCCTGCGCCCCCGCCCAGCCATAGGCGAAACACGGCCGGGGCCGGACACCCGTCGGTGTCCGGCCCCGGCCGCGCTGCAAGCGCCCTTAATCCCTCATACCTACTTCTTGCGGCGACGGCCGCCGCTGCCGCCGCCCTTCTGCGCCTTGCGCCGCTCGGCCCGCGTCATGCCGTCCGACTCGGACCGCGCAGGCCCTTCACCGTTCTCGAAGTCACCCTCGACGACACTGCCCTCACCGTCCACCTTGGGGGCGGAGAAGTGCAGCCGGTCGGGCCGCTGCGGAGCGTCGAGGCCCTTCGCCCGGATCTCCGGACGCGGCGCACCCGCGGGAACCGCGTCTTCCTTGCGCAGCGACGGCTTCTGGGACGCGTCCTGCGCCGGAACCGGAACTTCCTCGACCTGCTGTTCGACCTGGACCTCCAGGTTGAACAGGTAGCCGACGGACTCTTCCTTGATGCCGTCCATCATGGCGTTGAACATGTCGAAGCCCTCGCGCTGGTACTCGACCAGCGGGTCCTTCTGGGCCATCGCGCGCAGGCCGATGCCCTCCTGGAGATAGTCCATCTCGTAGAGGTGCTCGCGCCACTTGCGGTCCAGGACGGACAGCACCACGCGCCGCTCCAGCTCACGCATGATGTCGGAGCCGAGCTGCGCCTCCCGCTCGGCGTACTGCTCGTAGATGTCGTCCTTGATGGACTCGGCGATGAACTCGGCGGTGATCCCCGCCCGGTCGCCCGCCGCTTCCTCCAGCTCCTCCACCGTGACCTTCACCGGGTAGAGCTGCTTGAACGCGCTCCACAGCCGGTCGAGGTCCCACTCCTCGGCGAAGCCCTCGACGGTCTCCGCCTGGATGTACGCGTCGATGGTGTCGTCCATGAAGTGACGGATCTGCTCCTGCAGGTCCTCACCCTCCAGGACCCGGCGGCGCTCGCCGTAGATGACCTCGCGCTGCCGGTTGAGCACCTCGTCGTACTTCAGGACGTTCTTACGCGTCTCGAAGTTCTGCTGCTCGACCTGCGACTGCGCGGACGCGATCGCCCGCGTCACCATCTTGTTCTCGATCGGTACGTCGTCGGGCACATTGGCCATCGACATCACGCGCTCGACCATGGCGGCCTTGAACAGGCGCATCAGATCGTCGCCCAGCGACAGGTAGAAGCGGGACTCGCCCGGGTCACCCTGACGGCCGGAACGACCGCGCAGCTGGTTGTCGATACGCCGCGACTCGTGCCGCTCCGTACCCAGCACGTACAGCCCGCCGAGCGCCTTGACCTCTTCGAACTCCGCCTTTACTGCCTGCTCGGCCTTCTCCAGCGCGCCGGGCAGGGCCGCGGCCCACTCCTCGATGTGCTCCTCCGGGTCGAGGCCGCGCTGGCGCAGCTCCGCCTCGGCGAGGTCGTCCGGGTTTCCGCCGAGCTTGATGTCCGTACCGCGACCGGCCATGTTCGTGGCGACGGTGACGGCGCCCTTGCGGCCGGCCTGGGCGATGATCGGCGCCTCACGGTCGTGCTGCTTGGCGTTGAGGACCTCGTGCTGGACGCCGCGCTTGGAGAGCTGCTGCGAGAGGTACTCCGACTTCTCCACGGAAGTCGTGCCGACCAGGATCGGCTGGCCCTTCTCGTGCTTCTCCGCGATGTCGTCGACGACGGCGGCGAACTTCGCGACCTCGGTGCGGTAGATCAGGTCGGACTGGTCGGCGCGGACCATCGGCCGGTTCGTCGGGATCGGCACGACGCCCAGCTTGTAGATCTGGTGGAACTCGGCGGCCTCGGTCATGGCCGTACCGGTCATGCCGGAGAGCTTGTCGTAGAGGCGGAAGAAGTTCTGCAGGGTGATCGTGGCGAGCGTCTGGTTCTCGTCCTTGATGTCCACCCCTTCCTTCGCCTCGATGGCCTGGTGCATGCCCTCGTTGTAGCGGCGGCCGGCGAGGATACGGCCGGTGTGCTCGTCGACGATCATGACTTCGCCGTCGATGACGACGTAGTCCTTGTCCTTCTTGAAGAGTTCCTTGGCCTTGATGGCGTTGTTCAGGTATCCGACGAGCGGCGTGTTGACCGACTCGTAGAGGTTGTCGATACCCAGCCAGTCCTCGACCTTGGCGACACCGGGCTCGTGGATGGCGACGGTGCGCTTCTTCTCGTCGACCTCGTAGTCGCCGGTCTCCTCGATGCCCTTGAGCGGGTTGCCCGGCTCGCCCTTCTTCAGGCGGACGACGAGCTTGGCGAAGTCGCCGTACCACTTGGTGGCCTGGTCGGCCGGACCCGAAATGATCAGCGGCGTACGGGCCTCGTCGACCAGGATCGAGTCGACCTCGTCGACGATCGCGAAGTTGTGACCGCGCTGGACGAGCTCGTCCTTGGACCACGCCATGTTGTCGCGCAGATAGTCGAAGCCGAATTCGTTGTTCGTGCCGTACGTGATGTCGCAGGCGTACATCTCACGGCGCTGCGCCGGCGACATGTTGGCGAGAATGCAGCCGACCTCGAGGCCGAGGAATTTGTGCACCCGGCCCATCATCTCGGAGTCGCGCTCGGCCAGGTAGTCGTTCACCGTGATCAGATGGACGCCCTTGCCGGACAGCGCGTTCAGATACGCGGGAAGCGTGCCGACGAGGGTCTTGCCCTCACCGGTCTTCATCTCGGCGACAAAACCGAGATGCAGGGCGGCGCCACCCATCATCTGGACGTCGTAATGGCGCTGACCGAGAACACGCTTCGCTGCCTCGCGGACGGTCGCGAAAGCCTCGGGAAGCAGGTCGTCCAGGCTCTCGCCGTCGGCGTACCGCTCCTTGTACTCATCGGTGAGCGCCCGCAACTCGGCGTCGGAGAGGTTGATGAAGTCCTCTTCGATGGAGTTGACCTGGTCCGCGATGCGGTGCAGTTTGCGCAGGATCTTGCCTTCGCCTGCACGCATGAGCTTGTTGAAGACGGACACTGAGGCTGGTCTCCTTGCCGGTCGGGCCTGTGCACTGGGTCGTGTGGACTCTGGCGCGGGCACGGCAGGTGGTCCCCACCGCATCGGCCATCGTAAGCGAGGACCCCGCCGCGCCGGGAGGTCCGCCCGCAGGAAGGCCCACTGTTACCCGCAAAGAGAACGGACAGGGAGCCCGGAAGGTGCCGGGCCATCCCAAAAAGGTCTGGCGCACCCTGCCCCCCGAGCCGAGAATCAGCCGATGGAGCCCACCATCCTCACCACCGAGCGTCTGCTGCTGCGTCCCTTCGAGCCCGCCGACACGGACGCCGTCCTCCATGCCTGTCAGGACCCCGACATCCAGCGCTGGACGCCGATCCCCTCGCCGTACGAACGTGAGCACGCGGAGGGCTTCGTCCACCGGATCGTGCCGGACGGCTGGCGCTTCGACACCGTGTACGCCTTCGCGGTGCTCACCCGGGACGGCGGGGAACTGGTGGCGGCGATCTCGTCGATCACCCGCGGCGAGGGCGCTGCGGAAATCGGCTACTGGGCGGCGAAGGAGCACCGCGGCCGCGGCTACGTCACGGAAGCGGTGAGGGCCGTCGCCCACTGGGCCTTCACCACGGCGGGCGTGGAACGCCTGGAGTGGCGCGCCGAGGTCGGCAACGACGCGTCACGCGCGGTCGCCGAGAAGGCCGGTTTCGTGATCGAGGGCGTCCAGCGCTCCGGCATCGCGAACAAGGGCGTACGCCGCGACGGCTGGACCGGGGCTCTGCTCCCGTCCGATCTCGGCCTGCCCACAGTGCGCCCGTACCTACCCGCCAAGAACCTGAATGGCCTGAATCCCCGCAGGCCAGGGCCTGTTGTCAGTGGCGGCGCCTAGGCTGCGGCCATGACGAGTCTGCTGCCGCCCGCCGCCTCCCTGTCCGCCGACGAAGCCCGCAGGATCGCTCTGCGCGCGCAGGGATTCCTGGGCGCGCCGGACCGGCGGGCCGGGGTGCGCGGCGTGCTGCGCCATCTGGGCGCGGTGCAGCTCGACACGATCTCCGTGCTGGCCCGCTCGCACGAGCTGATCGCGTACGCCCGGCTCGGCGCCGTAGGCCGTACGACGGTCGACGCCGCCTACTGGACCGACGCTCACGCCTTCGAGTACTGGTCGCACGCCGCCTGCATCCTGCCCATGGAGGAATGGCCGCACTTCGCGTTCCGCCGCCGCGCCTACCGCGACCGGCCGCACTGGCACCACGACCTGCCGGACGGCGCGTACGACGCGGTGATCAAGCAGCTGAGCGCCGAAGGTCCACTGACGGCGACGGAGTTGGGCGGCGCCAAGAACGGCGGCGAGTGGTGGGACTGGTCGGCGTCGAAGGTGGCCGTCGAGCGGGCGCTGATGTACGGCGAGGTCGTGTGCACCGAGCGGCGCGGCTGGAAGCGGGTCTACGACCTGGCCGAGCGCGCCGTCCCGGACGCCGTCTACCACGACGACCTGGATGACACCGAGTGCCTTCGCCGCCTCGTGCGGCTGGCCGGGCAGTCCCTGGGCGTCGGCACGCGCGCCGACATCGCGGACTACCACCGCCTCAGGGGCGAGCAGGTCGAGGCCGTGATCGCCGAGTCGGGCCTGGTCCCGGTCGAGGTCGAGGGCTGGGGCAAGCCCGCCTGGGCCGACCCCGAGGCGCTGGCGGCCACCCCGCGCGGCCGCCACCGCACGACACTCCTGTCGCCCTTCGACTCCCTCATCTGGGACCGTCCGCGCACCGAGCGCCTCTTCGGCTTCACTCACCGCCTGGAGGCGTACGTCCCCAAACCGAAGCGGATACACGGGTACTTCGCGATGCCACTGCTCGCGGGCGGCCGGCTGCTGGGCCGCGTCGACCCGGCGCGTGAGGGAAAGACCCTGGTGGCGCGCCAGGTCTCGCTGGAGAGCCGGAAGGCGGTCCGGCCGATGGCCGAGGCGCTGGTCGAGGCCGCCCAGTGGGTCGGCTGCACGGACGTACGCCTGGAGCGCGTCGACGCACCCGACCTGCGCACCGCGCTGACCACGGAACTGGCCCGCCTCACCTGATCTCCAGGATCTTCTCCCGCATCGCGTAGACCACCGCCTCCATCCTGGAGTGCAGCTGCAGCTTCTCCAGGATGTTCCGGACATGGTTCTTCACCGTGTTCTCGGAAATGAACAACTCCTTGGCGATGTCACGGTTGTTCATGCCCGTCGCGACGAGCTTGAGGACCTCCAGCTCCCGCTCGGTGAGCCGCGGCGCCGGTACGAGCCGGCGCTCGTCGGTGCGCTGGATCATCGACTTGAACTCGGTGAGCAGCTTCGACGCCATCGACGGGCTGATCTGGGACTGGCCGTCGGCCACCGCCCGGATCGCGGTGGCCACCTCGTCCGTGGAGATCTCCTTGAGGAGATACCCCGTCGCCCCCGCCTTGATCGCGTCGTAGAGGTCCGCCTCCTCGTCGCTGATCGTCAGCATGATGATCTTCGCGCTGGGCGCCACCTCCTTGATCGAGGTGCACGCCTCAATACCCCCGCGCTTGGGCATCCGTACATCCATCAGCACGATGTCGGGCAGCAGATCGGCGGCCTTGTCCACGGCCTCCGCCCCGTCCGCCGCCTCGCCGACAACCTGAATGTCCTCCTCCTGCGCGAGGACGATCTCCAGCCCCCGGCGAAACAGGGCGTGATCGTCCACGACCAGCACCCTGATGGGCTCCTTGCGCGTCCCCCCGGTGTCCGTACCGGAACCGCCGACCCCGTCGGCATCCCCCATGTCGGACTCGTCCTGCACCGGACCGAAGCTGTCCGCCATCGTTCCTCCCCCTGAAGGCCGTGGCCCGAAATTCATGAGCTGCCCCAACCACAGTGTGGTGAGCACCGATTGGCTTGCGACGCCATGATTTCATGCCCGGACGACGGAGCGGTGATCCTGTGGTCGCACGATGGTGCCCCTGGGGGCGCACAGGCGCTCCAGGGGCCACCACCACAGATGGGTACGGCGCGCTGCCCGCCTTGGTTCAGCGTGCCCGGCGAATCACCCGCCGAGTGCACCGCCGGCGCCGCCCGCCTCGGTTTCCGCGAGGGGGTCGGTTGTAAGGCGGATAACTCCGTAGTCGTAGGCGTGCCGCCGGTAGACGACACTGGGCTCCTTTGTCTCGGAGTCGACGTAGAGGTAGAAGTCGTGCCCGACCAGCTCCATTTCGTAGAGCGCCTGGTCGAGCGACATCGGGGCCGCGACGTGTGTCTTCTCGCGGACCACCAGCGGTCCTTCGCCCTGTACTTCGAGCGGCCCGATCCTGGTGGTGGGAATGGTGGGCGGCGCCTCCTCGGCGACCAGCAGCCCATTGCCGTTGATGGCCGCGGCACCCGGCACTGCCGCACCGACCTCGGCGGCGGACAGCCTGCCGTTGCCACGACGCGTGTGGCGCTTGTCGTGCTGCCTCCGCAGCCGCGCCTCCAGCTTCCCCGTGGCCAGGTCCAGCGCTGCGTACGGGTCGCCGGCCGAAGCCTCGGCCCGGATCACCGGGCCACGCGAGCGAAGCGTGATCTCCACGCGATCGGAACGGTCCGCCTGCCGCGGGTTGGGCTCCTTGGACACCTCGACGTCAAGGCTCATCACCTTGGCGTCAATTTTCTGGATCTTCTCCAGGTTCAACTTCTCGGCCACGTGCTTGCGGAACCTCTCGGGCACCTCGGTCTTGCGGCCCTTGACGACGATGTCCACGCAGAACTCCGTTCCCGGATAGCCCCGCTTCAGCTGCGGAGCGTCTCCCTTTCGCACCAGGTTCCGGTGAACACCGGAACCTCGGACTTGGTGACTTTCACCTCCTCCTCCCCAGTCGACAAGATCCCCACCCCATCGACTTCGGGCTGAAGGGAAAACCCGAAGCGCAGCCGTCCCAATACGTGAGGCACAGGGTCTGCTTTTCCTCACAACCGAACATAGCTCGCTCGGACGCTTGTCGGCACCCGCTACCGGCGCGTACCTCCGTTGAAGTGCATTTCCCCTCTCTCCACCTGCAACGATCCAAGTTCCCCATCAGTTCCGGTTTATTTCGAACGAGAGCGCCGGCGCCGCGACCACGGCCGCGTCCACCTGTGCGGATACGGAAATCAGCCGTTCCTGCGTGGCACTCAGTGCACGGGCCGCCTCCGCAAGGGAAGCCCCCGTCGTCATGAGATCGTCCACCAGTACGGTCCGGCCGCCTTCCAGGAGCCGCCCGCCGCCCGCGACGACCTCCAGGGCCCCCGCCAGGTTCGCCGCCCGCTCCCGGGCGCTCAGGCCCGCCTGGTCACTCACCGCCCGCCGCTGCCTGAGCACGGCGAGCACTCGGGCAGGCACTCCGGCGCGCCGCAGCTCCCCGGCAGCGGCCAGTGCGATCCGGCGCGCCGGATCATGCCCGCGCGCCCTGACCGCGCCGCGCGCGGACGGTACGGGCACGAGCAGCAGCGGCGCCGCCGCCCCGGCCCGCGGCCTGGTCACCGCGGCCCGCACCGCGCCCGCCAGCGCGCTGCCGAGCGCCCCCGCGAGCCCCAGTGCGCCCCGCTCCTTGTGCCCGAGCAGCACGGCCCGTACCGCGTCCTCGTACGGAGCGGCGGCATGGACCACCGGCAGCCCCGGCGGCTCCGGCGACGGGCGCACCCGACGCGCCCCGGCGCCGTACAAGGCCTGCCCGCACTCGGCGCACAGCAGCGTGCGCGGCCTGCCGCAGCCGCCGCACGCGACCGGCAGCACCAGACCGGCGACCTCCTGCCACCACCCGTGCATGGACTCCACTGTGCCCAGCGAAGCGCGCCGCAACCACCCCTGTGGAAAACCCGGTTGCCGGGTCGTACCCGGCTATCCCGGATAGACCGGGTACGACCCCTTGCTGACCACCGTCTTCCAGTTCGCGCCGGGCGGCAGCCGCACAATGCCGTCCTCCACCGAGTGCGCCAGCAGCGGCAGCCGGTCGTCGTCCGCCGAAGCGACCGCCGTCACCCGGTTCACGCCCGGCACCGACTGGGCGTCCGACGTCGAACCGTCCGTCTGCAGATACCGCAGCTGCTGCACCCCGCCGGACTCGCGGCCGACGACCACCAGGCGGCTGCGTCCGGCCCACGACACGGCCGTCACTTCTTCCATCTGAGGAGCGATGGGCCGCAGGTCGACGACGGACACCTCCGGCTTGTGGTGCTTGCCGTCGGACTCGTGCCGCTCGACCCGGCCGAGCTTCAGGGTCGTCCGGCCGTCCTGCGTCACCAGAAGCGCGATCCGTACGCCGTCCGCCGACACCTTCAGCGCCTCGATACGGGCCCCGTCGAGGCCGTCGACGACCTTGACCTCTTCCGCCTTCCCCTCGCCGCCCGCCAGCCGCAGCAGCCGCGGCTGACGCGGGTCCCGGTCGGCCACCCACAGATCGCCCCGCCCGTCCCAGCTCGGCGCCGAGAGGCGGTCCTTCCCCTGCTTGCCGCTGCTGGTCAGCACCGGCTCCCCGGGCTCGCTGTCCGAAACGACGGACGCCACATACAGCGAGCGTGCGTCCAGCGAGACCCCTGCCGCGTGCCGTTCGTTGCGCGCCACCGCGACCGCGCTCAGACGCCGTTCGCCGTTGCCGAGCGGGCCCGGCACGGGGTCGGCCTCATCGTCGGCGCCAGTGATCTCGGTGCTTGCCACCATCCGTACGAGACGCTGCTTGGGGTCGAGGAAATACTGGTAGTCCGGGCTCCCCGAGGCCCGTTCCGGAGCAAAGTCCTCCGCCTGGTCCCCGCCGAGCACGCACAGCGTCGAGCCGTCCGACCGCTGCAACTCCACTTGGCCGACCCGGTACGACGTCAGATCCCGCAGTGTGAAGAGCAGTTGGGCGGCCATCTCCCTGCACCGCTTCTGGCCGACATTGGACGCCTTCCCGTTGAGCGGCACCGTGAGAGCGTTCCGGTCGTCGAACGCCAGGGACTTGGCGCCGTCCTCGAGCTTCAGCGCCGTACCCGTGGGGAAGCTCGAACCGACCACCGGCTTCAGCCAGTTGGTCGGTCCGCTCAGCAACGCCTCGACCGTCTGCGTCACCGGATCCATCTGAGTCTGCGGGTCCATGCGTTTGCGTACGTACACCGGGTCGGCGACCAGCCACGGGTGAGCCGCGCCGGCCCCCTCCGACGACGTACCGGAAGCGAAGTAGTACTTGTTGACGGAGCGGTAGATGCGCTCGAAGTCCGACTCGCCGAGCACCAGCCCCTGCGGCAGGCCGTCGATGCGCCACTCCTTGCCGTCCGGACCGTTCTGCCTGCTGAGATGGAGCGTCTCGTGATACGAGCGGTTGACCGGCTGGTACGCGCGCTGCCCGTTCACCTCGGCGATCTTCGTGCCGGTCAGCGCGTACGTATAGGCGCCGCCCTCACGGTCATTGGCCCGCTGGTCCTGCGGCACCGGGCCGTCGTCCAGCACCGTGACCTGCGTCGGGTTCCACTTCTGCGACGCCTTCTTCGTCAGGTACTTACGGGCCGTGGCGAATTGGGGGTCGTCGCCCGTCATCGCCTCCAGGAAGCCCTCGACGATCTCGTTCGGCTGGGCCCCCTTCCTCGGCGCCATCCCGTACACCCGCACCTGCGAGTCGCCCCGCGGGGACGCCTCCACCGCCTCCACGTCGCCGCTGTCCGGCATGGACGCGCAGCCGGCCAGCAGCAGACCGCCGCACCCCAGCAGCACCGTCGTCCGCGGCACCCGCCACCGGCCGCCGCGCAATCGCTCAGTGCCCACGGGTGCTGTCCTTCCGCTCCATCTGCGATGAACTGTCACCGTCGCCCGACGATCGCGCCACGACCCGGGCACCACTGCCCGGCAGCGCCGTCGGATCCGCCGCCGGCGCCGCCCGCGTCGCCGCGGGCAGTGGCGAGCGCTCGGCGCTCGGCTGTGCGGGCACCCTCGCGAGCCGGTTCCCGCCGCCGCCCGGCCGGTCGCCCGTCACCCGGCTGTCCGCTTCCGCGCGCTCGCGCGCGCGCCGCGAATCCTCGGGCTCCAGCGGAATGGGCGAACCGCGCAGCGACTCGTCCGCCGTACGCGGCAGGGTGAGCCTGAACTGCGATCCGCCGCCCGGCTCTCCCCACGCCTGAAGCCAGCCGCCGTGCAGCCGCGCGTCTTCCACGGCGATGGACAGGCCGAGGCCGGTACCACCCGTGTGGCGCGCACGCGCCGGATCGGCCCGCCAGAACCGGTTGAACACCCGCGTCGCCTCCCCCGGCTTCAGCCCGACGCCGTAGTCACGGACCGCCACGGCGACAGCTCCACCCGCGGCGCCCAGCCGGACCACGACATCCCGGCCCTCACCGTGCTCGACGGCATTGACCACAAGATTTCGAAGTACGCGCTCCACCCGCCGTGCATCGGCCTCGGCAACCACGGGCTGCTCATCACCGGTCACCCGTATCCGGGTCCCCTTGCGCTCGGCCAGCGGTTCGGCGCCCTCGATGACCCGGCGTACGACCTCACGCAGGTCTATCGGCTCCGCTTCCAGAGCCGCCGCACCCGCGTCGAACCGGCTGATCTCCAGCAGGTCGGCGAGCAGCGACTCGAAGCGGTCGAGCTGCCCGGCGAGCAGCTCGGCGGACCGCGCGGTCACCGGATCAAAATCAGCCCGCGCCTCATGAATCACATCAGCGGCCATCCGTACCGTCGTCAGCGGCGTACGCAGCTCGTGCGAGACGTCCGACACGAAGCGCCGCTGGAGCCGGGACAGCTCCTCCAGCTGCTGGATCTTGACCTGCAAGTTCTGCGCCATCTTGTTGAAGGCCTCGCCGAGCCGCGCGATGTCGTCCTCGCCCGTGACCTTCATACGCTCCTGGAGCCGGCCGGCGGACAGCCGCTCGGCGACCCCGGCGGCCATCCGCACAGGCGTGACGACCTGCCGCACGACCAGCCAGGCGATGCCGCCGAACAGAACGACGACGAACACCCCTGCGGTGGCGAGCGTGGTCTTCACCAGGCTGAGCGACTCCTCCTCCTGCGTCAGCGGAAAGAGGTAGTAGAGCTGATACGGCTGGCCGCTGTTGTCATTGAGCTGCTTCCCGATGACCAGACCGGGCTCGGACGGCTCCTGCGCGTCCGTGTACGTGATCCGGACAAAAGCCTTGTGCGCCTTGCCGGTCCCCTGGTCGATCGCGTCCCGCAGCTTCTGCGGCACGCTCGCGCTCTGGTTCACGCCGCCGGACGCACGCGGCCCGCGATTGCTGGAACTCTCGTCGTCCGAATCGGCACTGAGTGCCACCACGTGGAATGCCTGCCGACCGCCGCTGGCGAGCTGCTCCACGAGCTCGGTCCTCCAGTTGGTGGAGTTGCGAGCGGTGGCCCTGGCCTGCGAGCTGTCGCCGGCACCCGTTCCCGCGACGGTACGGGCCTTCTCCTCCGCCACGTCGAATCCACCGGCCGCCTGGCTCTGGGCAGCCTCCTGCTTCGCGTCGAGCAGGCCATTGCGCACCTGCCACATCACCACGAAGCCGAGCAGCAGCACCACACCGAGCGACATCAGCAGCGAGCCGACGACCACGCGCAGCTGAATGTTCCGCCGCCACAGCCGCAGCGATGGCAGCAGCGGCCGCCGCACCCAGCGCGCGAAGAGACGCAGGGCCGGGCCGCTCTGCACGAAACGTCCAATCCTGGACGCCCTTCGCCGAGGACCGGCAGCCCGCCCCGTACGGACTCCCGGCTCCCCCCCGGGCATCGGAGCAGCGCTGCCTCGGCTCATATCAGCTCGGTCCGGCCTTGTAACCGACCCCGCGGACGGTCACAACGATCTCCGGGCGCTCCGGGTCCTTCTCGACCTTCGACCGCAGCCGCTGGACATGGACATTGACCAGCCGGGTGTCCGCGGCATGGCGATAACCCCATACCTGCTCCAGCAGCACCTCGCGGGTGAACACCTGCCAGGGCTTACGGGCGAGCGCGACCAGCAGGTCGAACTCGAGCGGCGTCAGGGCGATGGACTGCCCCTCCCGCTTCACGGAATGACCGGCCACGTCAATGACCAGGTCCCCGATTGCCAGCTGTTCCGGCGCCGGCTCCTCCGACCTCCTCAGTCGCGCCCTGATACGGGCGACGAGCTCCTTGGGCTTGAACGGCTTGACGATGTAGTCGTCAGCGCCGGACTCCAGCCCCACCACCACATCTACGGTGTCGCTCTTGGCGGTGAGCATGACGATCGGCACCCCGGACTCGGCCCGGATCAGCCGGCAGACTTCGATGCCGTCCCGTCCGGGCAGCATGAGATCCAGCAGCACCAGGTCAGGCTTGGCCTCCCTGAATGCGGCAAGTGCCTTGTCGCCATCCGCTACGAACGACGGCTCAAATCCTTCACCACGCAGCACAATGCCGAGCATCTCGGCCAGTGCGGTGTCGTCGTCGACGACAAGGACGCGTCCCTTCATAAACGACATCATCCCATTAGCTAATCGTTACCTGGCGTGACCTGGCACACAGGTCCGCCAGTGCGGCCCCCGTGACCGGGGAAATTGCACCCTGCTCCGTGACGATCGCGGTCACCAGTTCTGGCGGCGTTACGTCGAAGGCCGGGTTGTACGCCTGTGTCCCCAGCGGCGCCACAGGCATCCCGGCCCCGATCCCGGCATCAGATCCAGCCACCGGGACCGACGGCACCGTGAACTCTGTCACCTCCTGCCCCGGCCGCTGCTCCACCTCGATGGAAGCACCGTCCGGGGTGCCCAGATCCACCGTGGTCACGGGCGCGACCACGATGAACGGAACGTGGTGGTACTTGGCCAGCACCGCGAGCGGATAGCTCCCCACCTTGTTCGCCACCGAACCGTCGGCCGCGATCCGGTCGGCGCCGATGAGTACGGCGTCCACCTCACCGGCGGCGAAGAGCGAACCCGCCGCATTGTCCGTGAGCAGCGTGTACGCCATGCCGTGCCGTGCTGCCTCGTACGTCGTGAGCCGGGCGCCCTGCAGCAGCGGGCGGGTCTCGTCCACCCACAGCCGCCGCAGCCTGCCGGTCCGGTGCGCGGCCAGCGCCACCGCGAACGCCGTGCCCTCACCGCCCGAGACCAGCGCCCCGGTATTGCAGTGAGTCAGTACGCGGTGCCCCCCTCCCGGCAGCAGTTCCTCCAGCAGAGCCAGCCCGTGCGCAGCCATCCGCGCACTGGCTTCGGCATCGGCCCGGTGCAGCTCCCGCGCGGCGACCAGCGCCGACGCGGCCGCCCGCTCGGCGCCTGCCCCCTTCTCGAGGGCAACCCGGTACGCCGCTGCCGCGTGCCGCACCCCGTACCCGAGGTTCACGGCGGTGGGCCGCGCCCGCTCCAGCAGCCCGACGGCCTCGTCCACGTCGTACCCCCGCGCGGCGGCCAGCGCCACCCCGTAGGCGCCGGCGAGCCCCAGCACAGGCGCTCCACGAACAGCGAGCGTCTGGATGGCCTGCACCAGCGCGGGCACATCCGTACAGACCAGCTCGACCTCCTCCGAGGGCAGCCGCGTCTGGTCGAGCAGCACCAGCACGGGGCCCTCGGGCGGCTCCTCCCACCGCAGCGTAGGGAGCGGGGGCGGCTCGGCGCCCGCTGGGAATTGCGCGTCCTGATCAGCCATCTGCCCAGTCTGCCCGCTGAGGCACCGACAATTGAAGGTGCACAGGAGATACGGGGCCCGGTCCGCCGACAGATGCCCCATGACACGATGGCTGCCAACCTGCCGCCGCAACCGCGGACGGGCACCGTGAAGGAGCGACGATGAACGACTCTCCGGGCTGGGCCTCGCCCGGATCTGCCCCCTCCGACGGCCAGAAGCCGGCCGTGCCACGGCCCGCCCAGCCGGCCGAGCCCGCCGATCAGAGCGATCCCGCATCGAAGTGGTCGAAGGAGCAGCCTCCGGCAGCCCAGTGGTCCGCCCCCAGCGGCCCTGGCGGGCACGCCGGCCCCCCTCAGCAGCAGCCGGCACCGAAGTGGGGCGGCAGGCCCCAGGGCGGCGGCTGGGGCGGTCCTGCGCCCGTAGCCAAGCCCGGAGTGATCCCGCTGCGCCCGCTCGGCATCGGTGAGATCCTCGACGGAGCGGTGTCGACGCTGCGCGCCCACTGGCGCACGGTCCTCGGCATCACGGTCACCGTCGCGGTGATCACGCAGATCTGCGACATCCTGATCCAGCGCCACCTGCTCCCCGCGCCGCCCGAGGTCGACCCGAACGCCACGCCGTCCGAAGCCCTCAGCCAGTCCTTCGACGCGATGCAGAGCACCGTGATCAACGCGGCCCCCACGTTCGCGATCGCTCTCATCGGCACGCTCTTCACCACGGCCCTGCTGACCATGGTGATCAGCCGCTCCGTGCTCGGCCGCCCGGTCACACTCGCCGACGCCTGGCGCGAGGCCAAGCCCCAGCTGCCCCAGCTGCTCGGCCTGGCCCTGCTGCTCCCCCTCCTCGCCGCCGCGATCATGACAGTCGGCATCCTCCCCGGCCTCCTGCTGGGTGGCGCGGCAGGCATCGCCCTCGCGCTCCTCCTCGGTACGGCGGCCTTCGTCGCCGTCCTGTGGCTGATGGTCCGCTTCAGCCTCGCCTCGCCCGCCCTGATGCTGGAGAGGCAGAGCATCAAGAAGTCGCTGAGCCGCTCGGCCAAGCTGGTCAGCGGCGCCTGGTGGCGGGTCTTCGGCATCATGCTGCTCACGATGCTGCTCACCTTCATCGTGTCGATGATCATCGCTGTGCCGTTCGGCCTCATCGCCTACGCCGCCGACGACGGCCTGGACGGACTGTTCACCGGACAGACTCCGGAGTTCGGCTGGCCCTTCCTGATCATCACCGGCATCGGCGCCGTGATCGCCGCCTCGATCACCTACCCGATCAACGCCGGCGTGACGGTCCTGCTCTACATCGACCAGCGCATCCGCCGCGAGGCTCTCGACCTCGAACTCGCCCGCGCCGCAGGCATCCCCGGCTACGGCCCCCAGCAGCCCACCGACACCACACCCGGGAGCTGATGCGGTGTCCACAGCGGGGGGCAGGACAGCAGCGAGCCTCCGGGCTCGCACCAGTGACGACGTACCGGTGGACATTCCGCGTGTCCCGGCCCGAGAGGCCGCGGAACGCGAACTGTCCAAGCCGATGTACCACGAGAACGACCCGAGCTTCCTCGAACGCGCCATCGACCGCTTCTGGGAATGGGTCAACGACCTGTTCAGCGCGGCGTCCGGAGCCACACCCGGAGGCGCGGTGGGGCTCGTGGTCGTCGTCGTGCTCGTCCTGCTCCTCGCCGCCGGCCTGTGGCTACGGCTCGGCACGCCCCAACGCACCCCTCCCCCCGAAGGCACACTGTTCGACGAAGGCCCGCGCAGCGCGGCGGAACACCGCACCGCCGCCGAGGCACACGCCGCCGCACACCACTGGAACCAGGCCGTCCAGGAACGGATGCGGGCGGTCGTACGCTCCCTGGAAGAACGTGCACTCCTCGACCCACGCCCCGGCCGCACCGCGGACGAGGCCGCCGCGGAAGCCGGACAGTCCCTCCCCGGCCACGCCGACCGACTGCGCGCCGCCGCCCGCGAATTCGACGACGTCACATACGGCGGCCGCACCGCCGACCAACAGGCGTACCAGCGCCTGAGCGAGCTCGACTCCGCCGTCGAGCGCACAAAGCCGCTGCTCAGCGGCGCGGCCCAAGGAGCTGCGGAATGACCGGAGCTCCCACCGGCTCCACCTCGGCCTCCCTCACCGCCCGCCAGGTCTGGACACGCACCCGCGGCCTCCTCCTCGGCCTGGTCGTCATCCTGGTCGCCGGGATCGCCATCGCCGCCGTACGCTCCGGCGACCAGCACGGCCGACTCGACCCGCGCTCCGCGGACCCCCAAGGTAGCCGCGCCGCAGCCGAACTCCTCAAGGCCCGTGGCGTCAGCACCCAGGTGGTCACCACGCTCGACGAGGTCACGGCCGCCACGACCGCCGACAGCACTCTGCTCGTAACCGCCCCCAATCTCCTGACGCCCCGGCAGCAGAGCCAAGTCCGCACCACCATGCAGGAATCCGCGTCCCGTACGGTGCTCCTCGCCCCCGGCGCCCCCTCCGTCCCCACTCTCGCCCCCGGCGTGCGCGTCGAGCGGCGCACCACCGTGTCGCCGCGCTCCCCCCAGTGCTCGCTGCCCGCCGCGCTCCGCGCCGGCGACGCCGACACCGGCGGACTCCGCTACACCACCCAGGCCCCCGACGCCGACGCCTGCTACCCCAGCGATGGCCTGGCCACCCTCCTCCGCGTACCGGACACAACAGGCAGCGACACCGTCCTGCTCGGCGCACCGGACATCCTCTACAACGACCGCCTCGACAAGCAGGGCAACGCCTCGCTCGCGCTTCAACTCCTCGGCTCCCGGCCTCATCTCGTCTGGTACCTCCCCTCGCTCGGCGATGCCTCGGCCACCGACGGTGGCGAAAGCAGCTTCTACGACCTGGTCCCTTCCGGCTGGCTCTGGGGAACGCTCCAGCTCACCCTCGCCGCCGTACTCACCGCCATCTGGCGCGGCCGCCGACTGGGCCCCCTCGTCACCGAGCAGCTCCCGGTAGCCGTCCGGGCCTCCGAGACCACCGAGGGCCGCGCCCGTCTCTACCGCAGAGCCGACGCCCGCGACCGCGCGGCCTCGGCCCTCCGCTCGGCAACCCGCACTCGCCTGGCCCCCCTTCTCGGCGTGCCCGCCTCCCGGGCGCACGCCTCCGACGCCCTGATCCCAGCCGTCTCCGCCCACCTGCCGACGACCGGCCGGGACCTCCCCGCCCTCCTCTTCGGCACCGCACCCTCCAACGACGCCGGCCTCATCCGCCTGGCAGACGAACTCGACGCCCTCGAAAGAGAGGTACGCGCTTCATGAGCGCCCAGCCCGCAGAGAACCCAGACAGCGCCCGAGCCTCCCTCGAAGCCCTGCGCACCGAGATCGCGAAGGCCGTGGTCGGCCAGGATCCCGCTGTCACCGGACTCGTCGTAGCCCTGCTCTGCCGAGGCCACGTCCTGCTCGAAGGAGTCCCCGGAGTAGCCAAGACGCTGCTGGTCCGCGCCCTCGCGGCCTCACTCGAACTGGACACGAAGCGCGTCCAGTTCACCCCCGACCTCATGCCCAGCGACGTCACGGGCTCCCTGGTCTACGACGCCCGCACCGCCGAGTTCTCCTTCCAGCCCGGCCCCGTCTTCACGAACCTCCTCCTCGCGGACGAAATCAACCGCACGCCCCCCAAGACCCAGGCGTCCCTCCTGGAGGCAATGGAGGAGCGCCAGGTCACTGTCGACGGCACGCCCCGCCCCCTGCCCGATCCCTTCCTGGTCGCCGCGACCCAGAACCCCGTGGAGTACGAGGGCACTTACCCCCTCCCGGAGGCGCAACTGGACCGCTTCCTCCTCAAGCTCACCGTCCCGCTCCCGTCCCGCGAGGACGAGATCGGCGTCCTGACCCGCCACGCGGAGGGCTTCAACCCCCGCGACCTGCACGCAGCCGGCCTACGCCCCGCCGCCAACGCCGCCGACTTGGAAGCGGCCCGCGCTGCCGTGGCCAAGACCGCAGTCTCCGCCGAGATCACCGGCTACGTCGTCGATATCTGCCGTGCCACCCGAGAATCCCCCTCGCTCACTCTCGGCGTCTCACCCCGAGGCGCCACCGCTCTGCTCTCCACCGCCCGTGCCTGGGCCTGGCTCACCGGCCGGGACTACGTCATCCCCGACGACGTGAAAGCCCTCGCCCTGCCCACCCTGCGCCACCGCATTCAGCTCCGGCCCGAGGCGGAGATGGAAGGAGTCACCGCCGACTCCGTCATCACCGCGATCCTCGCCCACGTCCCCGTTCCCCGCTGACGAGGCGATGACCGTGGCCCTCACCGGACGAACCGCACTGCTCGCCGCTCTCGGCGCGATCCCCATCGGCGTCCTCGCGCCGAATTGGTCCGGGGTCCTCGCCGTGAACGCTCCCCTCACGCTCGCAATTCTGTGCGACTACGCCCTGGCCGCGCCAGTGCGAAAGCTCCGTTTCACCCGAAGTGGTGACACGTCAGTTCGATTGGGTGACGGTGCCGAGATCCAGTTGACCGTCACGAACCCTTCGGGCCGCCCTCTGCGCGCCCAACTGCGCGACGCCTGGCCGCCCAGCAGCTGGCCCACGGGCACCGAGCAGGCCGCCTCACGCCACGAGCTGACCATCCCCGCCGGAGAGCGCCGCCGCCTCACCACCGCCCTGCGGCCCACCCGCCGCGGCGACCGCCACTCCGAACGGATCATTGTCCGCTCCTACGGCCCGCTCGGCCTGGCAGCCCGCCAGGGCAGTCACCGAGTCCCCTGGACCATCCGCGTCCTGCCGCCCTTCACAAGCCGCAAGCACCTCCCGTCCAAGCTGGCCCGCCTACGCGAGCTCGACGGCCGCACCAGCGTCCTGACCCGCGGCGAAGGCACGGAATTCGACAGCCTCCGCGACTACGTTCCCGGCGACGACACCCGCTCCATCGACTGGCGCGCCACCGCCCGGCAGAACACCGTCGCCGTACGCACCTGGCGCCCGGAACGCGACCGGCACATCCTGGTCGTCCTCGACACCGGCCGCACCTCGGCCGGCCGCGTCGGCGACGTACCGCGCCTGGACGCCTCCATGGACGCCGCCCTTCTCCTCGCCGCCCTGGCCTCACGGGCGGGCGACCGCGTCGACCTTCTGGCCTACGATCGCCGCATCCGCGCCCAGGTTCAGGGCCGCACCGCGGGCGACGTCCTGCCGGCCCTGGTCAACGCCTTGGCCCCGCTGGAACCCGCGCTGGTCGAAACCGACGCCCGGGGCCTCAGCGCCGCAGCACTGGCCAACGCCCCCCGCCGTTCCCTGATCGTGCTGCTGACCGGCCTGGACGCCGCCCCGGTTGAGGAAGGCATCCTTCCCGTACTCCCACAGCTGACCCAGCGCCACACCGTCCTGGTGGCCTCAGTAGCCGATCCCCGCGTCGAGCAAATGGCAACTGGCCGCGGCACAGTCGACGCGGTCTACGAAGCCGCCGCCGCGACTCAGTCCCAGGAACAGCGCCGCCGCACAGCGGAGAAACTCACCCGCCACAACGTCACAGTCGTCGACGCAACCCCGGACGACCTGGCCCCGGCTCTCGCTGACGCATACCTCGCCCTGAAAGCGGCAGGCCGCCTGTAAGGAGCAAGGACCCGCCCCTACGAAAAAAGAAAGGCCCTGCCGACGGGCGGCAGGGCCTTGAACGCAGAAAAGCCCCGCACCATGAATGGTGCGGGGCTAGTCCACAATGATTGTTCGGCGGCGTCCTACTCTCCCACAGGGTCCCCCCTGCAGT
>NZ_JBEXNQ010000027.1:0-112549 GCF_040611155.1 Streptomyces sp. NPDC002994 | reverse complement strand
CCCAGACCCCGCTCCTCAAACGCCGGAGGGGCTGGATGGTGCGGCCGAATCCAGCCCGTCCGGCGTTTGAGGACACGCCCGAAGGGCGTCTGTGTGGTCTGGGGGGCTGGGGGCTTGCCCCCAGTTTCGGGAAGGGGCGGGGTGGGGAAAAGGCCCGCCGCAGGCGCCCCGCACGCCCGCCTAGCCCAGCGCCTTCACCAGCAGCTCGAACTCCAGGTCGTCCCGCTGCGGAACGCCGAAGCGCTCGTCGCCGTACGGGAACGGAGTCATCCGCCCCGTACGCCGGTAGCCACGCCGCTCGTACCACGCGATGAGATCGTCCCGCACGGAGATCACCGTCATGTGCATCTCACTGGCGCCCCAGACCTCCCGCACCATCCGCTCCGCCTCAGCGATGATCACCTTCCCGAGCCCCCCGCCCTGCGCGTCGGGACGGACCGCGAACATTCCGAAGTACGCCGCCTCTCCACGGTGTTCGAGCTGGCAGCAGGCAACCAGCACGCCGTCCCGCTCCACCGTGAGCAGCCGGCTGTCCGGCGACTTGATCACATCGAGGACGCCCTCGGGATCGGTCCGCTGCCCTTCGAGGAGGTCCGCCTCGGTGGTCCAGCCCGACCGGCTGGAGTCCCCCCGGTACGCCGACTCGATGAGCGCGACAAGCGCCGCCACGTCGGCCTCGGTCGCGTCACGGAAGATGAGCTCGGCGGCTGCCGGGCGCGGGGTGGTCTCCATGGGGGCGCTCTCCAGATCTGTACGGCGGGTCGGGCGCCCCGAGCGTAACGCGCGCTAGGGTCCGGGTGCATGGTGCATGTACTGAGCAGCAGGACGCTTCTGCGGCCCACGGATCCGGAGCGTTCCCGTACGTTCTACGGCGAGGCTCTTGGGCTCGCCGTCTACCGCGAGTTCGGCACGGGCCCCGAGCGCGGAACGGTGTACTTCCTCGGCGGCGGCTTCCTGGAGGTCTCCGGCCGCTCCGACGTCCCTCCCTCCCCCGCCCTCCAGCTGTGGCTCCAGGTCGCGGACGCGGCTGCGGCGTACGACGAACTGTCGGCGCACGGCGTCGAAGTGCTGCGCCCGCCGGTCAAGGAGCCGTGGGGACTGATCGAAATGTGGATCGCCGATCCCGACGGAGTGCGCATCGCGGTCGTGGAGGTGCCCGCGGACCACCCGCTGCGCTACCGCCCCTGACCCCGGCGTGCCCCCTGTGCACCCCCGTGCGCTCGCGTACGACGCGGCGCGGGCGGGCATCGACGGGACGGGAGGGACACCGTCGATCGTCGACCGGGGAGGTATGCCGTGCACGGACAGGTGATGTCCGGCTGGCTGCTCGTGGCGCTGTGCGCCGCGACCGGCGCTTACTGCCTGCTGCGTCTGCGCAGCGGCAGGGGGGAACACCGCGAGGGGGCGGCCGGTGAGGCTCTGATGGGATTCGGGATGGCGGCGATGGCGGTGCCCGCCGCGGTCCTCGCGCCGCCGGTGTGGGGTTGGATGCTGTACGCCGCCGTATTCGGCGGGGCGGCCCTGTGGGCGCTCTGGCAGGCCCGTGGGAGCGGCGCGGTTCACGGGCACCACGCGCATCACCTGGTGGGGTCGCTGGCCATGGTCTACATGGCGCTGGTGATGGCGCCGGGCGGGGCGAGCTCCGCGCACGCGGGGCACGCGGCCGGGTACGCGGCGGGCGGTGTTCCCCTGCTGACCGGGGCACTGCTGCTGTACTACGCCGCGTACGTGCTGCGCTCGGGGGTGAGGCTGATGCCGGTGGCCGCGGGGACGGTGGAAGCGGGCGGCGCCGGGGGAATCGCCTGGGGTGCGCGGCCCGAGCTGGCGCTCGCCTGCCGGGTTTCCATGGGCATCGGCATGATCGCGATGCTGCTCACCCTGTGAAACGGTTCTGAGCGGTGTCCTGCGTCACATGCGGGCCGCGGTCATACCCGCGAGTAGGGTCGCGCTCATAGGCTGGGCCGTATGACGGTCTCCTTCGCACTTCTGCTGCTCGGTGTCGTCGCCGCCGTCGGAGCCCCGCGGCTCATGTCGCGCGCCGACTGGCGGGAGCGCGAACCCGTGGTGGCCCTGTGGGTGTGGCAGTGCGTGGTGGCTGCGGTGCTGCTGTGCTTCGGTCTGTCGATGACCTTCAGCGCGGCCGCCGCCTGGCAGGCTGTACGGGGCCATGTCTTCGCACCCGCTCCGCACGGCGTGGTGGAGGCGTACGCCCTTGCCGCGTACGGGCCTTGGTCCGCGGTCATCGCGGTGCTGCTGGCGTGCGGAGGCGCCTGGACGGCGGCGATGCTGACGCGGGAGATCCGCAGAGCGCACGTACGGCGCGGGCAGCGGCGCGCGGAACTGCTCGTGCGCGCCCCGCTGCTGCCCGGCGAAGAGCCCGGCAGTGACCGGCTCGTCGTACTCGAAGGTGAGCGCCTCGACGCGTGGTGGCTGCCGGGCGCCACGCCGCAGCTGGTCATCACCACTGCCGCGTTGCGGCGCTTGAAGGGGCACCAGCTCGACGCCGTACTGGCCCATGAGCAGGGGCATGTCCGGGCCAGGCACGACTGGCTGCTGCACTGCGCGTCCGCGCTCGCGATCGGGTTCCCGCAGATTCCGGTGTTCGCGGCGTTCCGCGACGAGATGCACCGGCTGGTGGAGCTGGCCGCCGACGATGTGGCGTCGCGGCGCTTCGGCCGGCTGACGATCGCCCTCGCTCTGGTCGAACTCAACGAGGACCGCGGCGTGTTCGGCCCGTGCCCGACACCGCACGCCGAACTGCCGCAGCGCGTCGACCGGTTGCTGGCAGCGGCCCCGCGACTCACGGCGGGCCGTCGGCTGCGGCTGACGGCCGCGGCCTCGCTCGTTCCCGCTGTACCGCTGCTGGTGGCGTTCGTGCCGGGGCTCAGCGCGCTGGGATAGTGGGATAGCCGGTGTGCGCGAAGACGGCCGCGGGACGGCCACCCAGGCCCCCCGGAATGGCACCGGGCGTCGGCGGTGAGCGAGGATCCTTCCATGCGTTCCTCCAGGCCGACTCAGCCGCCCCAGTCGCCCCCGCCGTCACGTCCGGAACCTCCAGCCCCCGTACGCGCGGCCGTTGTCCTTTCCGCTCTCTCGGTCGCGCTACTGCTGCTGGTCGCGCTCGAGTGGCACCCCCTGGTCTCGTTCGACCGCTCGGTCGCGGACACGTTGCACGACTCGGCGGTCGGCAACCCCGCCGTCACGCACACCAACCGGATCCTGTCCGACTGGGTGTGGGACCCGTGGACGATGCGTGCGCTGGTGGCCGTTGTCTTCCTTTGGCTGCTGCGGCAGGGGGAACGGCTTCTGGCCCTCTGGATCGCCGCCACCAGTGCGCTCGGCGCTCTCGTACAGCAGGGCCTCAAGGGAGCGGTCGGCCGTGAGCGGCCCGAGTGGCCGGATCCGGTCGACTCCGCGCACTTCTCGGCCTGGCCGTCGGGCCACGCGATGACGGCGGTGGTCACCTGCGGGCTGCTGGTGTGGCTGCTCTGGCTGCGCGGCGCGGATCCCCGGCTGCGCACCGCCGTGCTGGTGGTGGGGACGTTGTCCTGGGTCGGGGTCGGTGTCACCCGGCTGTATCTGGGCGTGCACTGGGTGTCCGACGTGCTGGGCGGCTGGCTGCTGGGAGGGGCCGTCGTAGCCCTTTCGGTGGTGGCGTACGGTCGCCTGGTCGCTTCCCGGGAAGGACCCTCCGTATGACGTTCAAGGGTGCGCTCTTCGACTTCTCCGGCACGCTGCTCAGGATCGAACCGACCGAGGTGTGGCTTCGCGCCGTTCTCGACGACGAGGGACTGTCCGTACCGCCGGACGACTTCGCACGGTACGTACGGCGGTTGGAGGCGGCAGGGGCGCTGCCCGGCGGCGCCGCTCCGCAGCGGGTGCCGCCGCATCTGGCCGAGCTGTGGGCCACTCGCGACGAGAGCGCGGAGCGGCACCGCGCCGCGTACACGGGTCTGGCCCGTGAGGTGGTCCTCCCCGACGCGCGCCTGTACGACGCCCTGTACGAACGCCACATGACGCCGGCCGCCTGGCGTCCGTACCCCGACGCCGCCGAGGTGCTCGGTGAACTGCGGCGGCGGGGCATCGGCGTAGCTGTCGTCAGCAACATCGGGTGGGACCTGAGGCCGGTCTTCCGTGCGCACGGGCTCGACGTGTGGGTGGACGCGTACGTCCTGTCGTACGAGCACGGCATCCAGAAGCCGGATGCGAGGCTCTTCAGGGCCGCCTGCGAGGCGCTCGGCCACCATCCGCGCGATGTCCTGATGGTCGGCGACGACCGGCGGGCCGACGGCGGCGCGGCGGAACTGGGGTGCGCCGTGCACTTCGTGGACCACCTGCCGGCCGACGAGCGGCCCGCCGGGCTGCGCCCGGTACTGAGACTGGTGGGGTGAGGCGGAGCCGGGCAAGCCGAAGCGTCCGTATCCGGCGGTCCCCCGCGCCGCCGGATACGGACAACAAGCCCACAGAGCAGGCCCGGTGAGGCGCCTGACGTGAGACCACTGAGTATATTGGCTACGGGCCAGTCAACGCAGGAGTTACAGAATGACCCCGCGCAGCGCATCGGTCAATGAAGAGTTGCGTCGCCGTTCCCGGGAACGGCTGTTGCAAGCCACCGTGGAGCTCGTCGGGGAGCGCGGCTACGAGGCGACGACGCTCGGCGACATCGCGGACCGGGCCGGATCGGCGCGCGGACTGGTCTCGTACTACTTCCCCGGCAAACGGCAGTTGTTGCAGTCGGCCGTTCACCGGTTGATGCACCGGACGCTCGAATCGGCTCTGGAGCGCGAGCCGCGCACCGACGACGGCTGCGAACTGCTGGCCCGCGCGATCGACGCCGTACTGGGGCTCGCCTGCGACCACCCGGTGCTCATGCGCACCCACATGGCGGGCATTCTCCAGGCCGAAGGCTTTGTGCAGTGCCCCGAACAGCGGCGGCTGGCGGAGCTGCTGCGGGGCGCTGTCGTGCGCTACGGGTCACCGGATGTGGACGCCGACTATCCGCTGCTGCGCGCACTGCTGATGGGCGCGGTGTTCGCCGTGCTGCTGCCGGGGGCGCCGATGCCGCTCGCAAGCCTGCGGGCGGAGTTGTTCCAGCGGTACGGGCTGGCCTGGGAACTCGGCGTACCGCCGGGCGGAGAACCGCCCGGCGGCACACGCGTGCGGACCGTGGATCAGCGGCGGTAGTCGGGCTGGGTCTGCACATTGAGCTCGTGCAGCCGGACCCTCTTGGCGCCGTCGGTGCGCTTGTCGTTGAGCTTCAGGACGTCGAAGCCCTTCGCCATGTCGTTGGAGTAGATGTAGCCGTTGTAGTAGTACGCCGACCAGGAACCGGCGGTGACCGTGGCGGTCGCGCTGACGGGGCCGCGCTCGAAGAAGGCGATCTCCTCGGGCTTGGAGGAGTCGGTGAAGTCCCAGACGGAGAGGCCGCCCTGGTACCAGGCCTGGACCATGATGTCCTTGCCCTTGACCGGGATCAGCGAGCCGTTGTGGGCGACACAGTTCTCGTTGGCGGCCTGGTGGCGGTCGATCTTGAAGTAGCTCTTGAAGACCAGCTTGCGCTGGTCGCCCTTGCCGGTGATGTCGTAGATGCCGTCGGCGCCGCGCTTCGGGCCGGTGGCCTCGTTGCAGGTGGCGGCGCTGCCGCCGCCGAGCTCGTCGGTGAAGACGACCTTGTTGGCCTTCTGGTTGAAGGTCGCCGAGTGCCAGAACGCGAAGTTGACGTTGTCCTGGACGCGGTCGATGACCCTGGGCTGCTCCGGGTCCTCGATGTCGAAGAGGATGCCGTCGCCCATGCAGGCACCGGCGGCCAGGTCCTTCGAGGGCAGCACGGTGATGTCGTGGCAGCCGGTGGTCTTGGAGACGCCCGGGTTGGTGGGCGCGCCCGGGTTTCCGCCGTCCGGGAAGAGCACCGGGAAGTTCACGATCGCGGACTTCTCGGGGGCGCCGCGCGGCACCTTGATGATGGAGATGCCGTCGTGCGGCGGCTGGCAGTCCGGGAAGGTGTCGCTCGGCGAGTAGGAGGAGACGTAGACGTAGACGTTACGCCCGTCCGGCACCAGGGTGTGCGTGTGCGAGCCGCACGCGGTCTCGACAGCGGCGACGTACTGCGGGTTGCTCTTGTCGCTGATGTCGAAGATCTTCATGCCCTCCCAGGAGGACTTCTCCGTCGCCGGCTGCGACGTGCTCGCGCACGAGTTGTCGTTGCGCGAGGAGTCCGTGGAGAGGAAGAGCAGGTTTCCGGAGACGGAAATGTCGTTCTGCGATCCGGGACACAGCACCTGGGAGACCGTCTTCGGGGCCTTCGGGTTGCTGATGTCGAGGATCCGGAAGCCGTCGTAGTTTCCGGAGAAGGCGTAGTTGCCCTGGAACGCCAGGTCCGAGTTGGTGCCCTTGATGGCGTCCTTGGGGACGTTCACGAGGTGCTCGATGTTGTCGCTGTGGACGATCTCGTCCACGCCGGGTATCTCGCCGCTCTCGATGGCGGCCCTGGCTTCGGCCTGCTGTGAGGTGGTCAGGCTCTTCTTCTTCGCGGGCGCGTCCCCGGGGTCGGGGGTCGCGGCCGCGGGACCGGCCGTCAGCAGGGTGGCGATGAGCCCTGCCGCGGCTGTAGCCACGCCCAGGCGTCTGCGCCGCACGCGGGTGATGTGCAACGAGGTCACTGCGTCCTCCCTTGTATCCGTTCGTAGTTGAACGGTTGACACACCCCGGCAGTATCGTCGTTTGCATGCACATCTCAACAGATGGCAACGAAGACGTAATGAAAGTTTTTGATCACCGGTGTGCACAAGCGTGCTAAGAACAGGCATCAACTACCCCATGTCCCTCAGGAGGTCGCCGTGTTGATCCGCCGCCAGCCCACGCGCGCCCGGAGACCGGGAACGCACAGACCCGCACGCGCGGCGACGGCGGCGGTCGCGGTGGCCGCGGCCGCCGTGCTGGGCCTCAGCGCCTGCGACGCGGGCGGTGCGGCCGCGCCGAAGGGCAAGGCAGCCGCCGGTCCTTCGGTTGTCGCGCCGGGCAAGCCGGGTGAGCCCGCGAAGACCATGTCGGCCCAGGAGGCGGCGAAGGCACTGCCCGACGGCTCGCCCAACGGAGCGGACTTCACGTACGCGCGGATGATGATCGAGCATCACGGCCAGGCACTGGTGATGACCGAACTCGCGCCGAAGCGGGCCGACTCGGCGAAGGTCAAGGGGCTCGCCGAGCGGATCGCGGGCGCCCAGGGACCGGAGATCGCCGCCATGCGGGGGTGGCTCGACAACAACGGCGGCAAGAAGCACAAGGGCGGCCACGACCACGGCGCGATGCCGGGGATGGCCACGGACAAGCAGCTCGCGCAGTTGCGCGCGGCCGAGGGCAAGGACTTCGACCGGCTCTTCCTGAAGCTGATGATCACTCATCACCAGGGCGCGGTCGACATGGCGACCGAGGTCCTGTCGCAGGGGAACAACGTCCAGGTCGAGGAGATGGCGACCGACGTGCTCGCGCAGCAGACCGCCGAGATCGGCAGGATGCGCGACATGTAGGGGCGGGCCTCGATTGATGCCGAAGGACGCCTAGCGGCGGTTGTGGCGGGGCGGCAGATGGCCCTCGTCACGCGCGCTCGCGATCAGCCTGAGCGATTTGCGCCGGCTGCGGCCCGTCGCGCACATCACCGCGAGCACCGGGTCCTGCCCCGCCTGCTGGGCCGCCCGGTACGCCTGCGCCGCGATCCGCCGTCCCGCCTTGCCGCCGGGCCAGGACGGGCGGGCGCGTCTGACCGGCGGTGGCTTCACGGGCGGCGGCTTCGGCTCGGACGCCTCTTCGGCGGACGTACGCGGCGCCTCGGCGACCACCCGGCAGGCGCCGCCGAGCGGTCCTTCGACCCACTCCGCGGCCGCCGTGAAGCCGCCCAGCGGCAGATCGGCGCGTACCTCCTCGACGGTGATCCGCTCCGCGGACATCGCGGCCAGTACGTCGATCCTGGCGCCGTCGGCGAAGGTGAGCCGGACGTTGAACCAGGCGGGCCGTACCGGCTCCGCCTCATTCGGTTCATAATGGTTGTTAACGTCAAAAAAGGTACTTTCCAGCACGGTGAGAACGTAACCCCACCCCGCGCGGGGTCCGCCACGGCGCGCACGTGGGTACGCCGTAAGGCACCCCCTCAGAGCATCTCCCCCGGCCCGCCGATCGATGCCATGCTGGAGACCTTCGCGGGAAGGAGCCCCCGCCGTGCTTCGAGTCGCAGTGATCGGTTCAGGCCCCAGCGGGGTCTACGCCGCGCAGGCCTTGGTGCAGCAGGACGCGGTGCCCGACGTTCACGTGCACGTACTGGACCGGCTGCCCTGTCCGTACGGACTGGTGCGTTACGGCGTCGCACCGGACCACGAGAAGATCAAGTCGCTTCAGGGCAGTCTGCGCACCGTGCTCGAACACGAGCGGATCACCTTCGTCGGCCATGCCGAGGTGGGATCGGCCGGACTCACCTGCGCGCGGCTGCTGGAGCTCTACCACGCGGTGGTGTACTGCGTCGGGGCCGCGACCGACCGCCGGCTCGGCATTCCCGGTGAGGATCTGCCCGGTAGCTATTCGGCCACCGATTTCGTCTCCTGGTACAGCGCGCATCCTGACGCGTCCGCGAACGGGTTCGCGCTGGGCGCGCGTTCGGCCGTCGTCATCGGCGTGGGCAATGTGGCGGTGGACGTCGCCCGTATCCTGGCGCGCGGCGCGCACGAGCTGCGGCCCACGGATGTGCCGCAGCCGGCGCTCGACGTGCTGGCGCGCAGCCAGGTGCGCGATGTGCACATGGTGGGCAGGCGCGGTCCCTCGCAGGCGAAGTTCACCACCAAGGAGCTGCGGGAGCTCGGCACGCTGCCGGACGCGGGTGTGGTCGTACGGCCCGAGGAGCTCGCCCTGGATCCGGCGTACGCCGATCCCGAGTCGGCCGTCGCTGTGGCCCTGCCCGCTGTGAACCGGCGCAATGTCGAGGTACTGCGGGGCTGGGCCACGGGCGGCGACGGGCAGCGGGCCCGCCGCATCCATCTGCGGTTCTTCCTGCGGCCGGTGGAGGTGCTGGAGGAGAACGGGCGGGCGGCCGGGGTGCGCTTCGAGCGCACGGTGCCCGACGGCAGCGGCGGCGTACGCGGCACGGGGACGTACGAGGACCTCGAGGCACAGCTGGTGCTGCGGTCGGTCGGCTACCGGGGGGCGCCGCTCCCCGGGCTGCCGTTCGACCCGGGGAGCGGGACGGTGCCGCATGCCGCGGGGCGCGTTCTGCGGGACGGTGTGCCGTCGCCGGGCGAGTACGTCGCGGGCTGGATCAAGCGGGGTCCGACCGGCGTCATCGGCACCAACCGGCCGTGCGCCAAGGAGACGGTGGCTTCGCTCCTCGCGGACGCGTCGGCGCTCGCCGGCCGCCCGCTCGTGGACGACCCGCTCGACGCGCTGCGGGAGTCGGGGATCCGCCCGGTCGTGTGGAACGACTGGCGGGCGATCGAGGCGGCGGAGGCGGCGCTGGGCGTCTCGCTGGGCCGCCGGTCGGTGAAGCTCCACGACTGGGAGGGACTGCTGGCCGCCGCGCACGGCGGGAACTGAGCGGGCGCGTCAGCCGTCGGTGCCGAGCCGGTCCGCCTCCAGGGCCGCCGCCTCCAGGACGCGGTCCATCAGGCCGGGGAAGAGCGCTTCCAGGTCCTCGCGGCGCAGCCCGTTGAGCTTGGCCGTACCCCGGTAGGCCTGCCGGATGACGCCGCTCTCCCGCAGTACGCGGAAGTGGTGGGTGGTCGTGGACTTGGTGACGGGGAGCGTGAAGTACGAACAGGCCAGCTCGGACTCGGCCACCGCCATTTCGCGGACGATGAGCAGGCGCATCGGGTCGGACAGCGCGTGGAGCACCCCTTCGAGGCGGATCTCGTCGCGCGTGGGGTGCGCGAGTTCACGCGTACTCGTTGCGGTGTTCACGGCGTCTCCAGTTCGTCCGGGGTACCAATCGTACGACGCCCGTCGTAGTTCGGCGTCCGTCGTTCGTACGCGCCCTGGGGGCACGGCGGCCGCCGTGCCCCCAGGGGATGCTCAGACGGCGCGGTGGTACTGCTCCGGGGTGTGCACCTCGCCGCCCAGTTCGCGTGCGGCGTGGCGGGCGAACGAAGGGTTGCGCAGCAGTTCCCGGCCGAGCAGTACGGCGTCCGCCTGGCCGTCGGCGAGGATCTTCTCGGCCTGTACTGGGTCGGTGATCAGGCCCACCGCGGCGACGGGCAGACCCGTCTCGGTACGGACGCGCTCGGCGAACGGCACCTGATAACCGGGGCCGACGGGGATCCGCGCGCGCGGCGCGAGGCCGCCCGTCGAGACGTCGAGCAGGTCCACGCCGTGCGCCTTGAGCTCACGGGCGAAGCGGACGGTGTCGTCGGCCGTCCAGCCGTCGCGTTCGTCCTCGGTGTTCTCGGTCAGCCAGTCGGTGGCCGAGATCCGGAAGAACAGCGGCAGCTCCTCGGGCCACACCGCGCGCACCGCGTCCACGACCTCCAGGGCGAAGCGCGTGCGGTTCTCGAAGGACCCGCCGTACTCGTCGGTGCGGCGGTTGCTGTGCGGGGAGAGGAACTCGCCGATCAGGTAGCCGTGCGCGCCATGTATCTCGGCGACCTTGAAGCCGGCGGCGAGGGCCCGCCGCGCGGCGTCCGCGAACTGCTCCACGATCTCCGCGATCTGCCCGGCGGTCAGCTCGGTGGGCACCGGATGGTCCTCGTCGTACGGCATCGGGCTCGGAGCGACGGGCTGCCAGGCCTCGGGGTCCGCGACGAGGGGCGCGCCGCCGCGCCAGGGGCGGTCGGTGGACGCCTTGCGTCCGGCGTGCGCCAGCTGAATGCCCGGGACGGTGCCCTGGCCCTCGAGGAACGCGGTGACGCGGCGGAACGCCTCGACCTGCCGGTCGTTCCAGATGCCGAGGTCGGCCGGACTGATCCGGCCCTCGGGGCTGACCGCCGTGGCCTCCACCAGGATCAGGCCGGTGCCGCCGGCGGCGCGGGCGGCGTAGTGGGCGAAGTGCCAGTCGTGCGCGACTCCGGCGTTCGGTCCGAACACCTCCGCGCTGTACTGGCACATGGGCGCCATCCAGATGCGGTTGGGGATGGTCAGCGATCGCAGGGTGTAGGGCTCGAAGAGGGCACTCACGAGAAGGACTCCGTTTCAGCTGGTGCGGCTGGATCGATCGACCGCGCTTAGTACGATACACACCGTACTACGACGATCGTCAAATTACGAAGCCTCTCGTACAACGAGTTTTCCTCAGCCTCCGAAGGGCGTGGAGGGCAGGCCCTGGCCCGCGTCGGGCAGGACCAGCAGGGAACCGGAGAGCGGGTGCGGGCGGGTGAGGCCGGTCCGGGCCGTGGTGACGTACAGGTCACGCAGACCGGCGCCACCGAAAGCGCAGGCCGTCGGCCGGCTCACGGGCAGTTCGACGATCCGGTCGAGCCGCCCGTCCGGCGTGTACCGGCGGATCGCGGCGCCGTCCCACAGGGCCACCCAGACGCAGCCGTCGGCGTCGACGGTCAGGCCGTCCGGATAGCCCGCGCCCTCTTCGATCCGCACCCACGGCCGCCGGTTCGTGACGCCTTCACCGGCCACGTCGAAGACATCGATGCGACGGGTGGGCGAATCGGCGTAATACATGAGGCGCCCGTCCGGGCTCCAGCCCGTGCCGTTGCTGACAGCGGCGGTCACCGCCCGCGTGGCCGTGCCGTCCGGCGCGATCCGCGTGAGACTTCCGCCGCCCGGCTCTTCGTCGTACCGCATGGTGCCCGCCCACAGAGCCCCGTCGGGGGCGACGGCCGCGTCATTGCCGCGACGGCCGGGCACCGGGTCGCGCACCAGCCAGGAGAAGGCGAGGTCGGGCCCGTACAGGCCGATTCCGTCGCGGAGGTTGACGACCAGGCCGCCGCCGGCCCGCGGCTCGGCCGCGCCGACATGCTGTTCGGTGACCATGACCGTACGGCGGCCACTCACGGGGTCGTACGTGTGGATGCGCGCGGACAGGATGTCCACCCAGATCAGCCGGCCCGTCGCCGCGTCCCAGGTCGGCCCCTCGCCGAGCGACGCCCACTCCCGCACCGCGACCTGCGTCATGTGCGGCCTCACGACCGGACCCGGTGGCCGAGGCGTACCGACAGGTCGCCCGCACCCTTCGCCGCCAGCTCCGCCAGCTCCGCCTCCCGCTCCTCGCTCCACCGGATCATCGGTACGGAGATGGAGAGCGCGGCGACGACCCGTCCCGCGCTGTCGCGCACCGGCGCGGCCACACAGCTCACGTCCGGGTTCGACTCCCGGTGCTCGAAAGCGAGGCCACGCTCCCGGATCTCGGCGAGGGCGGTGCGCAAATCGCCCGGATCAGTGATGCTGTTGGGCGTCATGGCAGCGAAGTCCCGTCCTTCGACGCGCGCGTCGAGCTCCGCCTCCGACAGTGAGGCGAGCAGCATCTTGCCGACGGAGGTGCAGTGCGCGGGCAGCCTGCGACCGGCGGCGGAGACCATCCGGACCGCGTGCGTCGAGTCCACCTTGGCGATGTAGATGACGTCGGTGTCCTCAAGGATGGCGACATGGACGGTCTCGTCGCAGGTCTCGGCCACCTCACGGGCCACTTGCTGCCCCTCCGCCGCGAGATCGAGCTGTTCCGCGTACCGGCTGCCGAGCTGGTACGTGCGCACACCGAGCCGGTAGCGGCCTGGCTGTTCGGGAACGGGCACCACGTAGGAGCGCGCGGCGAGCGTGGTGAGCAGCTCGTGCACTGTGGTGCGCGGCAGCTGGAGCTTGCGCGTGACGTCGGGCGCGGACAGCGTGCCGTCCCCCTCCAGGAACAGCTCGAGTATGTCCAGCGACCTCGTCACCGCCGGGACCAGTCGTCCCATGATCGGCCACCCACCCCTTCCGTTCGAAACTCCGACCATTGGCCGGTATGACGAACACAGGCTAACCGCAGGTCCGTTCGCCGGGCAATGGGCAGCGCTTCACGATGCGCAAGCCATTGACACCCCCGCGAGGTGCTGATTACGGTCACGCCAGCATTTCGAACGTGTGACGAAATCTCGAACACACCCCAAGGGACAACTGCCTTGCGTATTACGGGAATCAGCACGCATGTCGTCGGGACACCCTGGCGCAATCTCACCTATGTCGTGGTCCATACGGACGAAGGCCTCACCGGTGTCGGCGAGACCCGGATGCTCGGCCACACCGACGCGCTCCTCGGCTACCTCCGCGAGGCCGAGGCCAACCACATCGCGGGATCCGACCCGTTCGCCGTCGAGGACCTCGTCCGCCGGATGAAGTACGGCGACTACGGCCGGGCGGGCGAGATCGTCATGTCGGGCATCGCGGTCGTGGAGATGGCCTGCTGGGACATCAAGGGCAAAGCGCTCGGGGTACCGGTCTGGCAGCTGCTCGGCGGAAAGGTCACCGACAAGGTCAAGGCGTACGCCAACGGCTGGTACACCACGGAGCGCACTCCCGAGGCGTACCACAAGGCCGCACAGACGGTCGTCGAGCGCGGCTACCGCGCGCTGAAGATCGACCCCTTCGGAACCGGTCACTACGAGCTCGACCACGCCGGGACGCTCTACGCGGTGTCGCTGATCGAGGCCGTGCGGGACGCGATCGGCCCGGAGACCGAGCTGATGCTGGAGATGCACGGCCGCTTCTCCCCCGCCACGGCGGTGCGGCTCGCCCGCGAGCTGGCGCCCTTCCGGCCCGCCTGGCTGGAGGAGCCGGTGCCGCCGGAGAACCTCAAGGCGCTGGAGAAGGTCGCCGCCAAGGTGGACATGCCGATCGCCACCGGCGAACGCATTCACGACCGGATCGAGTTCCGCGAGCTGTTCGAGTCGCAGGCCGCCGACATCATCCAGCCGGACCTCGGCCATGTCGGCGGAATCCTGGAGGCGAGGAAGCTCGCCGCGACCGCCGAGACGCACTACGTGCAGATCGCGCCGCACAACGTGGGCGGCTCGGTACTGACTGCGGCCAGCCTCCAACTGGCGGCCTGCACCCCCAACTTCAAGATCCTTGAGCACTTCAACGACTTCGCCGACGCCGAAATCAAGAAGGTGGTGCGCGGAGCGCCGGAGGTGGTCGACGGGTACTTCGAGGTCTCCCACGCCCCCGGTCTCGGCGTCGAGCTCGATGTCGCGGCAGCCGCCGAATTCCCGCAGCAGCAGGCGAGGTTCGACCTGTGGGCCGAGGGCTGGGAGCAGAGGAAGCCGAAGTGAGCAGCCGTTCGGTGGTGATTGAGCGGCCGGGTGAGCACCGGATGGTGGCCGGTCCACCGCCCGAGCCCGGTCCCGGCGAGGTGCTGGTGCGGGTGGCCGCCGCCGGGATCTGCATGAGCGACCGGGAGGTGTACGACGGCCATCGCGACGCGGCGTATGTGCGCTATCCGGTGGTTCCCGGGCACGAGTGGTCCGGGACGGTCGAGGCGGTGGGCCAGGGAGTAGACGCCGGGCTCGTCGGGCGTAAGACCGTCGCTGAGGGATTCCGGGCGTGCGGCACGTGCGAGCGGTGCCGCTGCGGCGATACGTCGCTGTGCGCCTCGGGGTACGACGAGACGGGCTTCACCCGGCCGGGCGCCTTCGCCGACCATGTCGTCGTCCCCGCGCGGCTGCTGCATCCGCTCGCCGACGACGCCGATCTGCCGGCCGCCGCGCTGCTGGAGCCGGCCGCGGTGGTGGCCGCCGCCGTGCGGGCGGGGCAGGCGGAGGCGGGCGAGCGGGTGGCTGTGGTGGGGGCCGGCACGCTCGGGCTCCTGGCGGTTCAGCTGCTGGCCGCCGGGGGCCCCGGTGAGCTGGCGGTCTTCGACCCTCGCAAGGAACGGGCCGTTCAGGCGCTGGAGTTCGGGGCGACCGAGGCGCGTACGCCGGAGGAGGGTGCGGACCTGGCGGGACGCTACGACTTGGTCGTCGAGACCGCCGGAGCGCCTTCCACCGCGGCGTCGTCCTGTCTGCTGGCGCGGCGGGGCGGGCGGGTGATCCTCACCGGGATGTTCACGGCGGGGGCGACAGGTATCGATCCGGTGCATCTGTCGCTGAGCCAGCTCACGGTGCGGTCCGTCTTCGGGGCACCGTCGTCGGCGTGGTCGTTCGCTGTACGGGCGTTCGGTGCCGGGCTGATCAATCCGCGCCCGCTGATCACGCACGAGTTCCCGCTGGAGCGGTTCGGGGATGCGGTGGCGCTGGTGGGAGGCGGCGATCACGGGGTCGGGAAGGTGCTGCTGCGGCCGTAGCGGGCGGCCGGGGGCTTTCGTTCCCCCACCCCGCCCCTTCCCGAACTGGGGGCTTTGCCCCCAGACCCCCAGTCCTCAAACGCCGGACGGGCTGGTTTTCCGCAGCGCACGGGCATCGCCCGGCAGGACCGGGCTTTGCACGCAGGGGCCGGAGTTGGCCCCAGGCGGGCAATGGCCACAGCGCCGGTTGGCCCGCCCGGCCAGCAGGCGGCCCGCAGGGAGTAAGCCGGCCCGCGCGGGCGGCACTGGCCTCACGGCCGAGTCGCCCACAGGGCCGGAGTTGGCCCACAGGGTCCCGGTTGACCCGCACCGGCGCCGTTGGACCGTAGCGCCGGCGCCGGCCCGCAAGGCCGGCGTTGCCCGTAACGCATGCGCTTGTGACCGAACTTCGTCCGAAATGTCGAACCAAGGAGTCTCGTGACAGCCCCGTCAGTCCCGTCAGCCCCGCGCCGCCCCGGCGCCGACGCTCTCGCTCGCGTGGGGTACACCTCTCCGAAGGACAACCCCGCCGACACCTCCCCGCACACCTTCCCCGACGGCGGCACCTGGCGCACCGAGGTCCCCTCCGTCGAAGGCCCCGAGGCGCTCGCCGTCGTACTCAAGGAGAGCTCGCGCCTCGACGTCCCCATCCACCGCATCAGCCAGGGCAGCGGCATCTGGATGCTGACCGACAGCGACATCACGGAGATGGTGGAGTCCTGCGCCGAACGCGACATCGAGCTCTGCCTGTTCACCGGCCCGCGCGGCACCTGGGACATCGGCGCCGCCACCCGCACCGACTCCGGCGGAGCGGGGCTGCGTGCCCGTGGGCACGACGCGCTCGCCGGATGCGTCGAAGACGCCCTGCGGGCATCCGCGCTGGGCGTGAAGTGCCTGCTCGTCGCCGACGAGGGCGTGCTGTGGACGCTGCACCAACTGCGCGCCGACGGTGTGCTGCCCGCCGACACCACCTTCAAGGTCTCCGCGCTGATCGGCCCGGTCAATCCGGCCTCGTACGCCGTGTACGAGCGGCTCGGCGCCGACTCCGTCAACATCCCCTCCGACCTCACGCTCGCCCACTTCACCGAGATCCGCCGGGTCAGCCGCGCCCCCATGGACCTCTACGTGGAGGCGCCCGACGACCTCGGCGGCTACATCCGCATGTACGAAGCCGCCGAGCTGATCCGGCGCGGCGCACCCCTCTACCTCAAGTTCGGGCTGTCCAAGTCCCCCGGCATCTATCCGTACGGCGCCCAACTGCGCGACACCGCCCTGGCCGGCGCCCGTGAGCGCGTGCGCCGCGGCCGGCTCGTACTCGATCTGCTGGCCCGGCACGGCGCGGACGGCGGGATGTCCCCGCTCGGTTCCCGGCTGCCCGGCCCGCTCCACCGCTTCCCCGTCACCACCACCGTCCCCACCGCCACCACCACCCCCGCGAAGGACTGATCCGCATGACGCGACGCATATTCCGGGCCGCAACCGCCCTCACCACCACCGCGCTCGCCCTCTCCCTCGCCGCCTGCGGCCAGAATGCCGAGGGTGGCAGCAAGGAGAAGAAGTCCGCGGGGGACGGCACCATCGGCATCGCGATGCCCACGAAGTCCTCGGAGCGGTGGATCGCCGACGGCAACAACATGGTCGAGCAGTTCAAGAAGCTCGGCTACAAGACGGATCTGCAGTACGGCGAGGATGACGTCGACCAGCAGGTCTCGCAGATCGAGAACATGATCACCAAGGGTGTTGACGTGCTGGTGGTCGCCGCCATCGACGGCCGCGCGCTGGGCGACGTGCTCGGCCAGGCCGCCGACCAGGGCGTCAAGGTGATCAGTTACGACCGCCTCATCCTCGGCACCCCCGACGTCGACTACTACGCCTCCTTCGACAACGAGAAGGTCGGCGTCCTCCAGGCGACGTACATCATCGACAAGCTCGGGCTCAAGGACGGTGGCAAGAAGGGGCCGTTCAATGTCGAGCTGTTCGCCGGTTCGCCCGACGACAACAACACCGGCTACTTCTTCCAGGGCGCGTGGAAGACCCTGAAGCCGTACATCGACAGCAAGCAGATCGTCGTCAGGAGCGGGCAGACCAAGCTGGACCAGGTCACCACCCTGCGCTGGGACGGCGGGACCGCGCAGAAGCGCATGGACGACCTGCTGACCAAGGCGTACGGCTCCGACGAGGTGGACGCCATCCTCTCGCCGTACGACGGCATCTCCATCGGCATCCTCTCCGCTCTCAAGTCGGACGGTTACGGTACGGCGGCCAAGCCGTACCCGGTCGTCACCGGTCAGGACGCGGAGGTCGCCTCGATCAAGTCGATCATCGCGGGGCAGCAGACGCAGACCGTCTACAAGGACACCCGGGCGCTCGCCAAGCAGGCCGTGCAGATGGCCGACGCCGTACTGAACGACAAGAAGCCCGAGGTCAACGACACCAAGACGTACAACAACGAGAAGAAGGTCGTGCCGTCCTTCCTCCTCGACCCGGTCAGTGTCGACAAGACCAACTACCGGTCCGTTCTGGTCGATTCCGGATACATCAAGGCGAGCGACCTGTGACGGCGGGGCCCACAGCGCCCGTCCTGGAGATGCGCTCCATCGTCAAGACCTTCCCCGGCGTCAAAGCGCTCTCCGACGTGACGCTGACCGTGGCGCGCGGTGAGGTTCATGCCGTCTGCGGGGAGAACGGCGCCGGCAAGTCGACGCTGATGAAGGTCCTCAGCGGCGTACACCCGCACGGGAGTTACGAAGGGGACATCCTCTTCGACGGCGAACACTGCGCCTTCAAGGACATCCGGGCCAGCGAGGCGCACGGCATCGTGATCATCCACCAGGAGCTCGCCCTGGTGCCGTACCTCTCCCTCGCCGAGAACATCTTCCTCGGCAACGAGCACGCCCGGCGCGGGATCATCAGCTGGAACGAGACGCTCAAGCACGCGGCGGCGCTGCTCAAACGGGTGGGGCTGCGCGAGCATCCGCAGACGCGGGTCGCGGACATCGGGGTCGGCAAGCAGCAGCTCGTGGAGATCGCGAAGGCGCTCTCCAAGGAGGTGAAGCTGCTGATCCTCGACGAGCCGACCGCGGCGCTCAACGACGAGGACTCGGCTCAGCTTCTCCGGCTCATCCTGGAGCTGAAGGAACAGGGCATCACCTCGATCATCATCTCGCACAAGCTCAACGAGATCGCGGAGGTCGCCGACTCGGTCACCATCATCCGCGACGGCCGGACCATCGAGACGCTGGACGTCAAGGCGGCGGAGACCACCGAGGAGCGGATCATCCGCGGCATGGTCGGCCGCGACCTCGACCACCGCTTTCCCGAGCGGACGGCGTACGAAGGTGATCCCGGCGCCCACCCCGCCCTCGAGGTCCGCGACTGGACCGTGCACCACCCCATCGACCAGCAGCGCAAGGTCGTGGACGGGGTCTCGGTGCACGTCCGGCGGGGCGAGATCGTGGGCATCGCCGGGCTGATGGGAGCCGGGCGTACGGAGCTCGCGATGAGCGTCTTCGGGCGGTCGTACGGCCGGAACATCAGCGGCACCGTCCTCAAGGACGGCGAGGAGATCCGCACCAGGACCGTCCCCGAGGCGATCGGCCACGGCATCGCGTACGTCACCGAGGACCGCAAGCACTACGGCCTCAACCTCATCGACACCATCGGCCGCAACATCACCCTCAGCGCCCTGCCGAAGGTGGCCAGGCGCGGCATCGTCGACGGGCACGAGGAGACCAGGGTCGCGGAGTCGTACCGCCGCAGCATGAACATCAAGGCACCGACGGTCTTCGAGCAGGTCGGGCGGCTGTCCGGCGGCAACCAGCAGAAGGTCGTCCTCAGCAAGTGGATCTTCGCGGGTCCCGATGTGCTGATCCTCGACGAGCCGACCCGCGGGATCGACGTCGGCGCCAAGTTCGAGATCTACAGCGTGATCGACCGCCTCGCCGCCGAAGGCAAGGCCGTCGTCTTCATCTCCTCCGAACTCCCCGAACTGCTCGGCATGTGCGACCGCGTCTACACGATGTCCGCCGGCCGACTGACCGGCGAGATCGAGCGCGCGGACGCGACCCAGGAAGTACTGATGCGCCACATGACCATGGACAAGAGGTAAGAACGATGGGCAGCCCGGTCACCACCGAGAAGCCGGGGCGGCAAGCCGCTCCGCCCGGCCCCCGCACTTCCGCGGTCAGCACGCTGCTGCTGGAAACCATGCGCCGCAACATGCGCCAGTACGGCATGCTCATCGCACTCGCGCTGATCGTCGTGCTCTTCGCGATCTGGACGGACGGCGTACTCCTCCAGCCGAACAACGTCACCAATCTGGTCCTCCAGAACAGCTACATCCTGGTCCTCGGCATCGGCATGATGATCGTCATCATCTCGGGCCACATCGACCTCTCGGTCGGCTCGCTGGCGGCGTTCGTGTCCGCCGCGTGCGCGGTGATGATGGTCGAGCACGACATTCCCTGGCCGCTGGCGACGGTGATCGCGCTCGCTATCGGGGCCCTGGCCGGGGCGTGGCAGGGCTTCTGGATCGCGTACGTCGGCATCCCGTCGTTCATCGTCACGCTGGCGGGCATGCTGCTCTTCCGCGGCGGTACGCAGATCTTCCTCGGCTCGCGCTCCATCGGCCCGTTCCCCGAGGGCTTCCAGAAGATCTCCACGGGTTACCTGCCGTCCCTCGGCCCGGACACCAACTACCACAACCTCACCCTGCTGCTGGGACTGGGACTGCTCGTCTTCGCGCTGGCGCAGGAGGTGCGCGACCGGCGCAGGCAGCTGAGTTACGAGCTCGACGTGCTGCCGCGCTCGCTCTTCCTGACCAAGTGCGTGGCGATGGCGGCGGCCGTCCTCGCCTTCACGATGACGCTGGCCAGCTACCGGGGCGTACCCGTGGTGCTTCTGCTGCTGGCGGTGCTGCTCATCGGCTTCGGCTTCGTGATGCGCAACGCGGTCGTCGGCAGGCATGTGTACGCGCTGGGCGGCAACCAGGCGGCGGCGAAGCTGTCGGGCGTCAAGGACAAGCGCGTCACCTTCCTGGTCTTCGTGAACATGGGCGTGCTCGCCGCCCTGGCCGGGGTCGTGTACGCGGCCCGGCTGAACGCGGGCGTACCGCAGGCCGGTGTGAACTTCGAACTGGAGGCGATCGCGGCGGCGTTCATCGGCGGCGCGTCGATGAGCGGCGGCGTCGGCACGGTGTTCGGCGCGATCATCGGCGGTCTGGTGCTGGGCGTACTCAACAACGGCATGTCGCTGGTCGGCATCGGCACGGACTACCAGCAGGTCATCAAGGGTCTGGTGCTGCTGGCGGCGGTCGGGTTCGACGTATGGAACAAGCGCAAGGTCGGTTCATAACTCTCCGAAGGAGACAGACAGATGAGCACGAGCAGACGCACAGTACTCGCGGGCGCGGCAGCGGCGGGAGTGGCGGCCACCGCGGGCCTGGCCGGGACGGGCACGGCGTACGCCACTACGGGCAAGTCCCCTTCGCGGGAGTTCTTCGGCCGGCTGGCCGACGGCACGAAGGTGTACCGGTGGACCGTCGCCAACGGCGGGACCCGGCTGAAGGTCCTCTCGTACGGCGGGATCGTCCAGTCCCTGGAGATACCGGACCGGCACGGCGCGGCGGCGAACATCTCGCTGGGCTTCGACAATCTCGACGACTACGTCGCCAAGTCCCCGTACTTCGGCGCGCTGATCGGGCGCTACGGCAACCGCATCGCCAAGGGCCGGTTCACGCTCGACGGGCGTACGTACCAGCTCCCCGTCAACGACGGCCCGAACAGCCTGCACGGCGGCGACAAGGGCTTCGACAAGCAGATGTGGGCCGTGGAGCCCTTCAGCCGGGGATCCGACCGGGGCCTCGTCCTCAGGCGGACCAGCCCTGACGGCGAAATGGGCTACCCGGGAACGCTCGAAATGACGGTCACGTACACGCTCACCGCGCGCGGTGACTGGCGGATCGACTACGAGGCCACCACCGACCGGGCGACCGTCGCCAACCTCACCAGCCACACATACTTCAACCTGGCGGGCGAGGGCAGCGGCTCCATCAACGGGCACACGCTGGAGATGGCCGCCGCCCGCTACACCCCCGTCGACGCGACGCTCATACCGACGGGCGAGCTCGCACGCGTCACGGGAACGCCCTTCGACTTCCGGCGGGCGAAGGCGATCGGCGAGCAGGCCCGGGTGCCGCATCAGCAGGTGCTGTACGGGAAGGGGCTCGACCACAACTGGGTGCTGGACAAGGGCATAACGACCGTTCCCGGGTACGCTCTCACGCTCACCGATCCCGCCTCAGGCCGGGTGATGAAGATGTCCACGACCGAGCCGGGGATGCAGTTCTACAGCGGCAACTTCCTCGACGGCACGCTCGCGGGAACGTCGGGCCGGCTGTACCGCCAGGGCGACGGCCTGTGCCTGGAGTCGCAGCACTTCCCGGACTCGCCCAACCAGCCGTCGTTCCCCTCGACGGTGCTGCGCCCGGGAACGACGTACCGCTCCACCACGGTGCACACTTTCTCGGCCCGCTGACGACACACGCACGAGCGAAGCCCCCTGCCGCATCAGGCTCCGGCAGGGGGCTTCAGTCTGTCTGTCCCGGGTCTCAGCCGGTCCTGATGCGCATGAAGGTGACGGAGTGGGCGGGGAAGGTGTACGTGAAGCTGCCGGCCACCCCGTCGAGGGTGGAGCGGCGTGGCTTGATCGGCTGGTCGGTGGGGGTGTTGACGGCGTCAGGGGCGCCCTGGAGCGTGGTCAGGCGGGCCTTGGACGACGCGATGGCGCTCTGCCCGCCAAGGTCGATCTTCGTACGGGCGGGTGCGTCCTGGGCGTTGACGACCTTGACGATGAGTTCGCCGGTGGCCTTGTCGCGGGTGACGACCTGGCGGAAGGGCTCGGCAACCTTGTCGTCGGTGAAGCTGCCCCACTCCTGGCCGTCCAGGAAGAGGGTCACCTGCCGGCCGCGCACCTGGACCTTGACGTCGTACGTACGGCCGCTCTCGATCGTCGTACCGCGCTCTATGAGGGTCTGCTTGGCGCCGCCCACGGCCTTCTCGACGACGGAACGGGTGTTGCCCCAGCCGCCGAGGTTCCACCAGTAGTAATTACCGGTGTCCTTGACCCCGAAGGCGATGAGGAAGCCCTCCTTGCCGGATTCTTTCGTGGCCTTCAGCTTCAGGTCGTAGTCGTGCCACGCGGCGTCACCGGCGGTGACCAGGGTGTTCTCGGCCGCCGCGTCGGACTGGACGTACGCGCCGTCCTTGACGGACCAGGAGCCGGTGCCCGCCGCCTTCGTCCAGCGGCTGTCGTCGCCGGAGAAGTCGTCGGCGAAGAGGGCGGCGCCGTCCGCCGACGTGACGCGCACGTCGTCGTACGCGGCTGCGGTCGCCCAGGTGGAGAGGCCGACGGCGCCGGTGATGGGGCCGCTGACGGCGGGGGTGCCGGACGCCCGGCTGCGTACGACCTCGTCACCGACGTTGTTCATGAAGAGCTTCTGCGTCTCGTAGCTGGCGCTGCCCCATGAGGTGGTGTTGTCGAACCAGATCATGTTCGGCCGCCACTGCGCGTCATTGGTGTCGGCGAGGAGCGGGGCGTACGAGGCGAGCTTGACGATGTCCGCGTTGCGTTCGAGGCCGGTCATGTAGGCGGCTTCGGCGAGGGCGTTGGAGAAGCGGTTGTCGAGTGACGCGTACTCGCCGAGGAACACCTTGGGTCCCTGGCGGTCGTAGGCGTCGTAGCGCTCGTTGTTCTCCAGGAACCACTGCGGGCTGTTGTAGTAGTGCTCGTCGACCATGGCCACCTTGGCGTCGCGGTTCAGCTGCCAGGCGCGGTCGAAGGTGGTGCCGCTGTCGTCGGGGCCGGAGTTGCTGATGACGGTGATGGCCGGGTACTTGGCCTCGATGGCCTTACGGAACTCGGTGAAGCGCGCGAAGAACTCGTCGGGCAGGTTCTCCTCGTTGCCGACTTCCAGGTGGGTGAGGCCGAAGGGCTTGGGGTGGCCCATCTGCGCCCGCTTCTTGCCCCAGGGGGAGGTCACGGGTCCGTTCGCGAACTCGATGAGGTCGAGCGTGTCCTGGATGTGGCGCTGGAGCAGCTCGGGGTCGTCGGTCGCCTTGTTCTGGCCGCAGCCGGTGACGAGGGCGGGGACTACGGGCAGGGCCATCGCGCCGATGTCCTCGGCGTACTGGAAGTACTCGTAGTAGCCGAGGCCGTACGTCTGGTTGTAGCCCCAGAAGTTGGCGTTGACCGGCCGCTGCTCGACCGGGCCGACGGTGTCCTTCCACTGGTAGGAGCGCTTGCGCTCGAAGTCGGGGGCCTCGTACGCCTCATGACTGCCGGTGTTGACCAGGCAGCCGCCGGGGAAGCGGAGGAACCCGGGGTCCAGGGCGGCGATCTTTTCGGCGAGGTCCTTGCGCAGACCGTTCGGGCGGCCCTTGTAGGTGTCGCGGGGGAAGAGCGAGACCATGTCGAGCCGTACGGTACCGCTGCCGCCGGCGGTGACGGCGAGCCGGCCGGCGCCGCTGGTGGTGCGCGCGGTGAGCGTTCCCGTGTACTTCGTCCAGCGGTCGCCGCGTGCGGTGACGCGCAGGGGGCTCGCCAACGGGGTTGTTCCGTCGCGCAGTTCGATGTTGAGTGGCGTTCCTCGCGGCTGGTCGGTGCGCGCCCACACCGAGAAGTCGTACTTCTTTCCCGCCTGAACCGCGATCCCCGCGTTGTAGCCGGAGTTCGCGACGCCGAAGCGTCCACTGTCGCTGTCGCCTGTGCCGTGGAGGTCCAGCCGCAGATAGCGACGGTTGCGCTCGTTCAGCCGCCCGCCGTCGTCCACGACGCGCGCTGTGCCGGTAGCTCCGGCGGTCGCGGTTTCCTTCCAGGCGGTCAGCGGGGTGTACGCGCGGTTGTCGGCGGGGTCGTACTCGAAGGAACGATTCTGCACGAGCTCGGCGTACAGCCCGCCGTCAGCGGCGTGATTGATGTCCTCGTAGAACACGCCGTACATCGAGTCGTCTATCGCGGGCCCGGCACTGGCCGGGTCGACGCTGATGGAGTAGTCGGCGGGCTCCACCTCCGCTGCGGCCGGGGCCTCGCTGGGTGCGACGACGAGCGCGGCCGTCAGGCCGGCGAGGACGGCCGCGACAACGAGGCCGCGTCTGGGCTTCTTTCTCTGGCTCTGCATATGGGCTCCTGGCGTTCGTTCGAAATATCGGACATTGACCACAATCCCGAACGAGAACATAGGCAGGCGCCCACCGCAGGTCAACTCCCCTGCACCAGAAGGAAATTATTCGCAGCGGATTACGCGCGTCGCCGGAGGTCGATGTCCGCGTCCGTCGCGTAGCTCTGAGTCCAGTGGCGCCCGGCGTCCGACGCCCATGTGACGTGGACGGTGTCGCCGTCGATCCGGACGCGGTCGACGGTGATCACGCGCTCCCCGGTACGTACGTCCCCGCGGCGCAGCTCGCCGGCCTTGACGGTCGGGTACGTGTCCTTGACCTGCGCCTGCGCCTCGTCGGCCGCCCGCAGAAGGGCCGCCGCCAGCTCCCGCGCCTGTTCGGGAGTGGCGACCAGGGGGACGTACGCACTGCCCCGCGCGCCGATGTGGATCTGCCCCGCCGCCGCGTTCACGGCCGGTCCCGTGGCGACCTCGACGGCCTCCACGGGGGCCGCCGGACCGTCCGGGGTGTACATGCGGATGTCGGGCATGGTTTTTCTCCTCAGGCGTGCGCGCCCACCGTGACCGTGCCGGCGGACGCTTCGGCAATGCCCTCCATGATCTCCCCGACACGGCGCACCTCGTCAGCAGGCGTACGGCGCCGCGCGCTACCAGTCGCCGTCGGCCACCGGCTTCCCCGGTGCGTCGCCGAGCGGCTTCACCTGATGCGGCGACGGCTGCTGCCACGGCGTGTGGTCCTCACCCAGCCACTCGCCGACCGGCCGCACCCCGCCCAGCGTGTCCGTGGGCGCCAGGTCCTCGCCGTCGGCGTCGTAGTAGTCGAACCAGGGCAGGCCGGCCCGTGTGTACGCGGCCCGGTCGACGGGAGACCGCGGGGGCTCTTCCCCGGTGATACGCCGCCACTCCGGCGGCGTCACCAGGTGCACGAAGACCCGGCCCGACGGCTCGGCGGCCCAGTCCGATGCGGGCCGGTCGTCCTTGTAGACCTCCTGGCGCATGGAGCCGCCCACGCCGAGTCCCATCGCCGCCCCTGGCGACCGGGGCGCGGGCGCACTGCCCCAGCCGCCACCACCGGCGGACATCATGGCCGGGGCGGCGGCCGCCCCCGGGGCAGGCATGCCGTACGCGCCCCCGTGCTGCGGCATCGCGGCCCGCCGCTCAGCCGCTCGCCGCTGCTCCTCCCGCCACGCTTCCAGCGGGCCGTCGGCGAGCGGCCACGACTGCAGTTGCAGCCCGCCCCACTTCTCCTCGCCGGTGACCTGGCCCTCCACGGTCGCGCCCATGCCCAGCGGCACCGCGACGAACTGGCGCACCGTGCCCGTCCCGGAGTTGATGCCGTCGAGCCAGGGCTGGCGCGGCAGGACCAGGTAGTTCTGCGGGCCGCGTGACAGCCGGCTGTTCCACGGCTTGCCCGACACCGCGCACACCTTCCCGACCGCCACCTGGAGGGCGCCGGGTTCCACTGTTCCGGCGAAGCTCAGCCACATCGCTTCGCGCAGATACACGGGCAGCATGACGCCGCCTCTGGCGAGCCACTCCTGCGGCACCGTGGCGGCGTAATCCTCGACCCTGCGCAGCGGGAAGTGACCGAGGCCCGGCGGAAGGGCGTGCGTCCCCTTCTCGGGCAGGCGCAGTGTGCGTACGAAACGCACCCGCACCCCGCCCGGCAGCAGCAGACTGTCTCCGTCGATCCGTACGGCCCCGTTGGTCACCGGCGCGTTCCCCTCGCTTCGGTTCTACTGGTCGCTCCCGGTGTTATAACGCCGGTGCCGTACCGTCCGGTTCCATTCGAAGGTTTCTGTCGTTCCCGTGAACGGGCCCGTGGCGGTGTCGCCGAAGTAGCGGATCCGGTAGACACCGGGGGGTGTGTCGGCGGGGACGTCCCAGGTGACCGTCACTGTGGACGCCTGTGGGGCTGACGCACTCGCTCTGGTCCAGCGGAAGGTGGTGGACCAGTCGCCGTCGTCGGCGATCCTGGTCCATTCCCCGGTGTCCCTCCTTTCCACCGCCAGATAAGTGCCTCCCCTGCGCAGGTCGTTGCCGGGATGGGAGCCCACGAAGCGGGCCGTGACCCGGGTGTCCGTACGGACGAGGGAGAGGACGTCACCGAAGTGCCTTCCGGGGTGCGGTACGTCGCTCCCCCGTCGCCGGTACCGCGTGCGGGGCGGCCGTATGCGCTCCGGCGTGCCCGGGGCGACGGGTCTGCCGTCGCGCATGGCTGCCGCGAGGCCGGCCGCGCTCTGGCAGAGGGCCGGCAGCTCCCAGCGGCCGAAGAGTGTGCTGCCGCCCTCGTACTCCTGGGCGTCGTACTCCTGCGGTGTCGTCACATAGTGCGCGTACGCGTTGCTGTAGCCCGCGACCAGTACGTTCCTCAGTTCCGCGCCGACGATCGCGGCGACGGTACGCCGCAGCCGCAGTCCCGCCACGATCGTGACCTCGGCGGGAAGGCCGACGAGGTGGAGCGGGCCGATGCGCAGCAACTGCACCGGCAGCCGTTCCTGGACCATGGGGCGGACACGGTTGACCGGCCCCGCGGGCAGGCACATTCCCTTGGGTGCCTGAGCATCGCGCAGCCGGGGCGCGAGGGGGTAGACGATCTGGTGCGACAGGGTGTCCCAGAGCAGGTTGCGGCCCGGCCTGAAGCCCTTGAACGCCGGTCCGTCCGCCCAGGCCCCCGCGAAGGCCGCCGCGCCCGCGACCGGGCCCGAGGTGCGGTGCGTACGTCCGTCTCCGGTGAATTCGGGCCGTACGGTCACACGGGAAAGGTTCACGTGAGTGAGGCGGGCGTCCAGGGCGCCGGGGATCTCGTCGCCGTACAGCGCGGCGGCCGCCTCGTACTGGCGGGTGCCGATGATGCGGGTGTTCTCGAACTCGTCCTCGGTGGGGCCGCTGCCGGGCGCGAGGCGTAGGTTCGGTGACATGTCCCCGGCGTTGGTCTGCGCGAAGGCGGCGACGACGCCGGGGTCCTCCGCTTCCCAGTGGGAGGCGGCGTAGCCCTTGTTGTCGGCGCTGATGAGCGTGTTCGTGTTGGTCATGCTCGTGTTGTGCGTGGCGAACCAATTGACCGTTCCCGTGAGCCGTCCGTTTCGCTCGATGCGCAGCAGCGTGGTCTGCGGGTCCACGGCGTCCGGGAAGTGCGCTCTGTCAGCGGCCGGGTTGCGGTCGAAGGCGCGCTTGGAGCGGTTGACACTGGCCTTGTGGAGCTCGCCGTGGGCCAGCCGCAGTACGGCAGGGGCGAGGTCGGCGTGTGCCGCTTCCGAGGCCTCCACGATGCCGTCGACGATCGCACCGTAGGTGCGCTCTCGGAAGCCACCCGTGTTGCTGTTGTAGAGCGCGTGGTGGAAGTAGCCGCCGGGCCCGCAGTGGGTGTGCGTCGCGGTGATCATGACGTTGGACTCGGTGTAGCCGGAGGGCAGTCGCCGAAGCACCGCTCGTACGACTCCTGCCGACATCAGCGGCAGTTCGCACACCACGAGCAGCAGCCGCCGTTCACCGTCCGCGAAGGCGTACGCGCGCGCGTGCAGGCGGGTGTGGATTCCGGTCGTCTGCTGGCCGGCCTTGCCGTACCCGAGCATTCCGCACTCGGCCGCCTCCCCCGTGATGTCGGCGACGCCGCATCCGGCGAGGTAACTCATCAGTCGAAGAGGTCGGGGTCGGACGCCGTGATCTGCTCCCACAGTGGCTGCGCCTGGAACCAGCCCGCGAAGTGGCCGCCGATCTGGGAGCGGGTGTGCACCGCGGTGTCCCGGTCGATGAGCTTCGGCGTACCCGCGGCCATCGCCAGCAGCTGTGCCTGGCAGGAGCGTTCCATGGTGATGAACCACCAGACGGCCTCGGCGACGGATTCGCCGACCGTCAGCAGGCCGTGGTTCTGGAGGATGACGGCCTTGTACGAGGCGAGGGCCGCGCCGATGCGCTTGCCCTCCTCCGCGTCGCTGACCACACCCCGGTAGTCGCTGTACATGCCGTGGTCCTCGAAGAAGGCGCAGGCGTCCTGGGTGATCGGGTCGAGCGGTATGCCGAGGCTGGAGAACGCCTTGCCGTGAAGGGAGTGGGAGTGCGCGGCGGCCAGCGCGTCGGGGCGCGCCTTGTGGACCTCCGAGTGGATGACGAACGCGGCCCGGTTCACCGGGCGGTTGCCGTGCAGGAGGTTGCCTTCGTGGTCGACGAGGATCAGGTCGGACGCCTTGATCCGGCTGAAGCTCATGCCGAAGGGGTTGACCCAGAACGAGTCCGGGTTCTCCGGGTCACGGACGGTGATGTGTCCCGCGACGCCCTCGGAGAACCCGAACTTGCCGAAGAGCCGGAATCCGGCGGCCAGTTGCTCTTTGCGGTAGCGCCGTTCCTCTTCGACGTCCGCCGATCCGAAGGACGGCGGCGTCGGGAGCGTGACTCCTTCGGGCATGGGTCCGGCGGCTGCCGCGATGACCTCGGACATGGTGGGGGGCGTCGCTTCGGGCATGGTGTGCCTCCTCGTCCATCGGATACATTCGCGTATCCGATTACGGGTCCGGATGCTTTCCGAGGCCGTACGCGCTGTCAAGGGTCCGGACGAAGGGACCCGGACTTTCCGGGAGTGAGGTGGGCGGATGCCGAAGGGAACGACCAAGCGGCGGCCGCAGACGCTGGCACGGCTGCTGGACGCCGCGCGCGAGGTGTTCGCCGAATCGGGCTTCCAGGGCGCCGGGATCGAGGACATCTGCCGACGGGCCGGCTACACCCGTGGCGCCTTCTACTCAAACTTCCGGACCAAGGACGAGCTGTTCTTCGCGCTCTTCGACGCGCACGCCGACCGTGAGCTCGGGCGCATCGCCCGGACGGCGGCGGAGTTCGGCGACGACGAACTGACCCTCGACCGGATCGCCGAAGTGCTGGCGTACGTCGATCCGGACGAGCGCACCTGGTTCCTGGTGACCACGGAATTCACGCTGTACGCCATCCGCGACCCCCGGGCGGCCCGGGTGCTGGCCGATCATGACGCCCGGCTGCGCGCGGAAGCGGTCCGGCTGCTGCGCGACCTCTTGGAGCGGGCCGGGCTGCGGCCCACTGTCGACCTGGACGACCTGGTCAGGGTCCTCATCGCGATGCGGGAGGGGGCGCTCGGCCAGAGTTACGTCGAACCGGAGCGGCTCGCTCCGGGAGCGCTCGCCCGCCGGTTCGTGCCGCTGCTGCTGGCCGCGTCAACCACCCAGGATGAGCCGCACCCGCGCTGCTAGTCAGTAGTCGCCAGTCGGTACTAGTCGGTGGACTTCTGCCACATCTTGGTGGCCGTCTTCGGGTTGGACGCGGAATTCGATTTGTGCGTGACCAGACAGCGATACTGCTTGCCCAAATAGGCGGCACGGTCATTCACTGAATACTGCCGATTGACTTTCCACTCCGAAAATCCCGCTGCCATGTCCTGACGCCCTTTCGACGGACCGGCTCGCTGCCGGCCCCTGCGAATCCTCCCACGGCCGGACGAGCCCGTCGCCCGGCATGCCGTCCTGAGCTGCTACGACACCTGGTCCGAGGGCCACTGTCAGTGGTCGGGTGCACACTGGCTCGTATCTGAGACATCGGCGTCCTGGAGGTGTCGGCCATGACCGACGTACTGCTCACTGTAGGAACACGTAAGGGGCTCTTCATCGGCCGCAGGCGCGGGGATGGAGAGTGGCAGTTCGACGGGCCTCATTTCAACGCGCAGGCGGTGTATTCGATCGCCATCGACGCCCGCGGCGCGGTGCCCAGGCTGCTCGTCGGCGGGGACAGCCTGCACTGGGGTCCTTCGGTCTTCCACTCCGACGACCTGGGCGCGACCTGGGTCGAGCCGAAGCAACCTGCCGTGAAGTTCCCGGAGTTCACCGGCGCGTCGCTGGAGCGAGTCTGGCAGCTGCGTCCGGCCGGGTCCGAGGCGCCCGGCGTGGTGTACGCGGGGACAGAGCCGGCCGCGCTGTTCCGGTCCGAGGACCGTGGCGAGTCCTTCGAGCTCGTACGGCCGCTGTGGGAGCACCCGACGCGCTCGCAGTGGGTGCCGGGCGGTGGCGGCGAGGGGCTGCACACGATCATCACCGATCCGCGGGACGCCCGGGCGGTGACGGTCGCGGTGTCCACGGCCGGCGTGTTCCGCTCGCTGGACGGCGGGGCGAGCTGGGCTCCGTCCAACAAAGGGGTGTCGGCGGTCTTCCTGCCCAATCCCGACCCGGAGTTCGGCCAGTGCGTACACAAGATCGCCCAGGACGCGGCTGATCCCGACCGGCTGTATCTGCAGAATCACTGGGGGGTGTTCCGCAGCGACGACGCCGGAGCCAACTGGTCGGACATCGGCGCGGGGCTTCCCTCGACGTTCGGCTTCGCCGCGGCCGCGCATCCGCACCGCGCGGACACGGCGTACGTCTTCCCCATCACGGCGGACTCCGACCGGGTGCCCGCCGACAACAAGTGCCGGGTCTACCGCACCGGGGACGCCGGCAAGAGCTGGGAGCCGCTGTCGACGGGTCTGCCGCAGGAGCCGCATTACGGAACCGTGCTGCGCGACGCGCTCTGTACGGACGACGCCGACCCGGCGGGCGTGTACTTCGGCAACCGCAACGGCGAGCTCTTCGCGAGCGCGGACGACGGGGACAGCTGGCAGATGCTCGCCTCTCATCTGCCAGATGTGCTGTGCGTGCGGGCCGCCGTCATCGGTTGACCGTGGCGGCGGAGCCGCCGATCCCCGGTGTGGCCGGCCGGGGATCGTCGGCTCCGCCGGGGTGGCGTCATGCCAAGGCGGTGCGCAGGTACGCGGCCGCCTGCGCGAGGGCACGGCCACCCGCGTCGAGGGTTCCTGCCATGGCGAAGAAGCCGTGGGCCACGCCCGGGTAGCGGGTCGACTCGACCGGGACACCGCTGTCGCGCAGGCGTTGGGCGTACTGCTCACCCTCGTCGCGCAGCGGGTCGTACTCGGCGGTGATCACCAGCGCCTGTGGCAGACCGGCATGGTCAGCTGCCCGCAGCGGGGATACGAGAGGGTTGTTTCCGTCCTCGGGGGAGGTCAGGTAGTTGTCCCAGTACCACTGCACGGACTTGCTGTTGAAGAGCAGCGGATCGTTGTTCTCGCGGCGGGAGCCGGTGTCCGCGAGGTAGTCCGTATTGGGGTAGACGAGCAGCTGGGCCCGGATGGCGGGGCCGCCCGCGTCCCGCGCCATGAGGGTCATGGCGGCGGCGAGGTTGCCGCCGGCGCTGTCGCCTCCGACAGCGATGCGCGAGGGGTCGGCGCCGAGGCGTGCGGCGTGCTCGGCGGCCCAGCGCAGGCCCGCGAAGCAGTCGTGGAGTGCGGCCGGGAACTTGCTCTCCGGCGCCAGGCGGTAGCCCACCGCGATGGTGAGGCAGCCGGCGGCATTGGCCAGGCTCCGGCAGATCGCGTCGCTCGTCTCGATGCTCCCCAGTGTCCAGCCGCCGCCGAAGAAGTACACGAGGACGGGAAGGGGGCCCGGGCCGGCGTCGGGACGGTAGACGCGGACAGGAAGTGTTCCGGCGGGCCCTGGTATCGACTCGTCGAGCACTTCGCGTACGGGCTCAGGCGTTCCCGCGTCGGCCCGCACGGCGGCGAGGTCGGCCGCCCTGGCCTCGTCCAGTGTCATCTCGTACAACGGTCGGGCGCCTTGCGCGGAACGCTGGTCGTACAGGGCTTGGAGCTGCGGATCAAATGCCATGGTCTCTCCGGTCCGGCCGGGCCGGCTGCGGCCCCGTCGGGTTCCGCGCCGGTGTCTTGGCCAGTCACCGTACCTGCCTGGCCGGCGCCGTGATCTTGAACCGGCCGATTCGACCGCGTACGGCTGCCTACGGCAGTTGCCAGTTCACCGGTTGCGCGCCCTGGCGGACCAGCAGTTCATTGGTGCGGCTGAACGGCCGCGACCCGAAGAAACCGCGGTCCGCCGACATCGGTGACGGGTGCGCGGACTCGATGGCCGGGAGGTCGCCGAGCAAGGGCCGCAGGTTACGGGCATCACGCCCCCACAGCACGGACACCAGCGGCTTTCCGCGCGCCACGAGCGCCCGGATCGCCTGCTCGGTGACCTCTTCCCAGCCCTTGCCGCGATGCGCCGCGGGCTTGCGAGGAGCCGTGGTGAGCGCCCTGTTGAGCAGCAGCACACCCTGACGGGTCCACGGAGTCAGGTCACCGTTGGACGGCCGGGACAGGCCGAGGTCCGTGTGCAGCTCCCGGTAGATGTTCTCCAGGCTGCCCGGCAGTTGGCGTACGTCGGGCGAGACCGCGAAGCTGTGGCCGATGGCCATTCCCGGCGTCGGGTACGGGTCCTGACCCACAATCAGGACACGTACCTCGTCGAAGGGCTGCTGGAAGGCGCGCAGGACATGCGCTCCGGCAGGAAGATAGGTGCGGCCTGCCGCGATCTCCGCACGCAGGAAGTCGCCCATCGCGGCGATGCGCCCGGCCACAGGACGCAGCGCGTCGGCCCATCCGGGCTCGACCAGTTCGTTCAACGGTAGTGCTGCCACGGCAGATCACTCTACCGGCGTACGGCGCACGGATGCTGCCGGGCCAGGCGCGAGAGGCTCCGGATAGGCTGCCGCCGTCACTCCTCTTCTTCCTGGAGCCGGTCCTTGAGGTCACGCGGGCGTTCGTCGTGGGTGCTGGGGGTCGACTCCGGCGGGTCGGGGCTGCGGGTGGCGCTCGCGGAGGCTTCGGACATCGGGCGTACCCGGACCGCCGCGTCGCGTGAGCCCGTACGCACGGGGCCCGCCGGCATCGACGCGGCGCATCTGCTGGACCAACTGCTGCCCATGGCCCGCGCGCTCCTCGGCGACGCCGAAGACCGGGACCGCGACGCCGAAGACCCGGACGGCGACGCGTCCGCCGCCACGATCGGCGCCGTCGCCATCGGCGCGGCCGGGATGGCGACCCTCGGCGACGATCTGCGGGCCCGGCTGCCCGGGGCGCTGGAGAGCGCGCTGGGCGTACGGCGCCTCGCGCTGGCCGCCGACGCCGTCACGGCGTACGCCGGAGCGCTCGGCCTGCGGCCGGGAGCGGTGGTCGCGGCCGGCACCGGCATGATCGCACTGGGTACGGACCTGGCGGACTGGCGCAGGGCCGACGGCTGGGGGCATCTGCTCGGTGACTGCGGCGGCGGTGCCTGGATCGGCCGTGCCGGGCTCGAAGCGGCGATGCGCGCCCACGACGGGAGGCCCGGCGGCTCCCCCGCGCTGCTGACCCGTGTGGAGGCGGTTTTCGGTCCCGCGCCCGAGCTGCCCGGCCTGCTCTACCCCCGCGCCGACCGCCCCGCCGTGCTCGCCTCGTTCGCGCCGGAAGTGGCCCACTGCGCGACGGCGGAACCCGCCGATCCGGTCGCGGCGGGGATCCTGCGGGACGCGGCCCGGCACATCGCCGACGCCGCCGTTGCCGTCTGCCCGCAGGCCGGGGCGTGCGAAGTGGCCCTCACCGGCGGCCTGTTCAAGATCGGCGACCCGCTGCTCGTACCGGTGCGGGCCGCACTCGCCGAGCGACTGCCGCACGCCCGTACGGTGTCGGCGTCCGGAGATCCGCTGGCCGGAGCCGTGCGCGTCGCCGCCTCGCTCGCCACCGACAGCCTGCGGCTGCCGGTCGACGGGCGCCTGCTGCACGTACCGACAGAGCAGGGCAGTTGAACTCAAAGCGACTCACGGGATAAATGCGGACAGACACCGCTTCAATGCGCCCTCCCCGAACAGCCAAGCACACAAACCCAGTAGCATGCGGCGCCATGAGCTCCCCCACTGGGCCCGCATCCGGCCTGCCTGTACGAATGCCGCGACCACGACAGTCCGGACGGCACCGCCGGCCGGAACCCGCGGTGGCGCCCGAGGGCGCGCCCGCGCTTGTCCTCGCCGTCCCCGGTACCCCGGGCAGCGCGTCGCGCAGCCTGGCGGAGGAAGTCGTCAGTATCGCCCGTTCCGAGCTGCCCGGTCTTGACGCCCGGATCGGCTACCTCGACGGCGACAACGCCGAGTACCCCACTCTTGAGAGTGTCCTGGCGCACACCGCCACCGAGCGCACCGCCCGCTACGAGCAGGCGCTCGCGGCGGGCCGCGAGGTCGCCGAGCCGGAGGGCCCAGTCGCCGTCGTGGTGCCGCTCCTCGCCGGCCCCGAGAACGCCCTGATGCGCCGGATACGGCAGGCCGTCATGGACAGCCGTGCCGCCGTCGAGCTGACCGACGTCCTCGGCCCGCACCCGCTGCTCGCCGAGGCCCTGCACGTGCGCCTGTCCGAGTCAGGTCTGTCCCGCGCCGACCGCGCCAGGCTGTTCACGGTCGCCACGGCGGCCGACGGCATCATCCTGGCCACCGTGGGCGGCGACGAGGCCGTGCAGGCCGCCGGCATCACCGGCATGCTGCTGGCCGCGCGTCTCGCCGTACCGGTGATCGCTGCCGCGCTCGACGAGGAAGGATCGGTCGGCGCCGTCGCGGAGCAGCTGCGCGGTTCCGGCTCGACCCAGCTCGCCCTGGCGCCGTACGTCATCGGTCCCGAGGTGCCCGACAGCCTCCTGGACGCGGCCGTCAAGGAGGCGGACTGCGCGACCGCCGAGCCGCTGGGTGCCTACCCGGCGATCGGCAAGCTCGCGCTGTCGCACTACACGACCGCGCTGGGCATCGCCCCTCAGCAGCAGGCGCAGGGCATGCCTGCCCACTGAGCACGGCGAACGCCTGGGGGTCCGCACCGAGCGACGAGCGACCGGTGCGGACCCCCTGGGCGTTCCGGTCAGCCGAAGACGACGCAGGAGGCCGCCGGCGCCTCGATGGAGCCCGCCCGGCGCGGGATGCCCGTCTCCTGGTCGATGTCGAACCAGGTGACGTCCCCGGAGCGTTCGTTGGCGACGTAGAGCCTGCGCCCCGAAGGGTCCAGGGCGAGGTCCCGCGGCCACTGACCGCCGCACTCCACCGTCGTCACGAACTCCGCCCTCGCTCCCGACTCGTCGAGCGCGAGGACGGCGATGCTGTCGTGCCCCCGGCCCGCCACCCACAGGAAGCGCCCGTCGCGGGCGACGACGACCTCGGAGGGGTACGTCGGCCCTTCCGTGCCCGGGGCCACCACAGGAGCCTCACCGAGCGGTACGAGCACTCCGGACTCGGCGTCCCAGCGGCAGACGGTGACGGTCGGCTCCAGCTCGCCCAGGACGTACGCGTGACCGCCCGCGGGGTGGAAGGCCAGGTGGCGCGGCCCGGAGCCCGGCCGCAGCGCGGTCTCGGTGTGCACCCGCAGCGTCCCGGTGGTCGCCGCGAGCGCGCAGACCCGTACGGAGTCGGTGCCGAGGTCGACGCTGAGCACCCACCGTCCCGTGGGGTCGGGCAGCACCTGGTGGGCGTGCGGTGCGGCCTGGCGGTCCTGGTCGGGGCCGTTGCCGCGGTGGTGCAGTACGCCGGTGGCCGCTTCCGGGGCGCCGTCCGCGCCCACAGGGAGCACCGTGACGCTGCCCGAGCCGTAATTGGCGGTCAGCAGGTGCCCGGCGGCGAGCGCGAGGTGGGTGGGCCCGGCGCCGCCCACAAGGACCGGCTCGCCGGCCGGGACCGGGGCGCCGTCGCCGGTCACGTCGAAGGCCGCGGCCGCCCCGTCGTCGGTCTCACTCACGGCGTACAGAACCGTTCCATCGGGGGCGAGCGCGAGGAACGACGGGTCGGCGACGGCGTCGGTCGATCCGAGCACGGTCAGCGCGCCCGTCTCCCGGTCCACGGCGGCGGCAACGATCCCGCGCCCGCCTGCCGAGGTGAACGACCCGATGAACGCCCGCCCGGACCGCTCGGCCCGCCCAGCCCGCTCGGCCTCGTTGCTGCTGCTCACCGTGGAGCCCCTTTCCGCCAGTTGACCGCGTACAGCCGCAAGAGCTGTGACAGCTTTGATCACATTCTGCCGGGGTGCCGACGTTCGACGGTAGTAGCCGGTCTAGACCACTTCGGCGCGGTCAGCGTGATGCCGAGCGCGGCACGGTGTCCAGCGGGGAGCGCGGCGAGCTCCGCAAGGGCTCGTCGAGCTGGGCGAGCAGTGTCTCCAGCCCGTGCAGATGGGCGAGCGCCGGCTCGGCGGGGAGCGGCACGGGGTCGGCGGCCGATGTCGTGGTGTCCTCGGTGCGGCGTACGGTCCCGGGCGTCCCGGGCGTCGCCGGCGAGACCAGCGCCCCTACCGCCGCTTCGACGCGCCAGCAGGCCGCTGCGAGCCGGGCGTCATGGCCCGCGTACGGGTCCGCCGCCACGGAAGCCAGTCCCCGTACCTCGCGGGCGCATTCGTCGAGCAACGCGAGCACCTGGCGCGCCCGGGCCTTGCGGGCACGGAACGGGCTGAGCGGATGGATCAGCGGCGCGAGGGACAGCCGTACGCGCCCGAGCAGCAGCTCCAGTTCGGCGGCCCGCGGAGCCGGGTCGGCGACGTCTGATCCCGCCAGCCGTGCGACAGCCTCGGCCGTGCAGGCGCGCACGCAGTGCAGGGCGCGCTGGATCCAGGCGTCGGTGGCGCCGTGGGTGGTGACGGGCAGGACGAGGGCGACGGCGAGGGCCGCGCCGATCGCGCCGACGGCGGTCTCCTCGAAGCGCAGGAGCAGCAGTCCTGGGTGCAGGACGCCGAGCAGTCCGTACAGCAGACCGGCCATGACGGTCACGAAGAACATCATCCAGCTGTACGAGGGCGCGGCCGTGTAGAAGATCCCGAAGACGCACACCGCGACCAGCGCGGCGGTCGGCACTGGGGCCCCGGCGATCGGGACCGCGATCAGCAGGCCGGCTCCGATGCCGGCGACCGTACCGAGTACGCGTCGAAAGCCCCGTACCAGGGTCTCGCCGCGCGCCGTGGTGTTGACGAAGATCCACCAGGCGGTGCCGACGGCCCAGTACCAGCGCTCCTGGGAGAGCAGCTGGCCCAGGGCGAGCGCGAACGCGCACGCGGCGGTGACCTGGAACGCCTGGCGGGTGGTGGGCCGGGCGAGGCCGCGCCCGGTCAGCGGGGCCGGGGCGGCGGGCGGCGCGGTGCGCCGCTCGATGCACCACGCCCCGAAGCGCACGGCGGCCGACACGGCGACGGCGAGCGCGACGGCGGCGTACAGCTCGGGCAGCTGGCCGGGGACGGCGTGCAGGAACTGGACGGCGAAGAACTGCATGAACGCGAAGATGCCGAGCGCGTGCCCGCGCGGCCCCCACCGCCTGGCGTACGCCCCGCAGAAGACGACCAGGAGAAACGCCAGGTCGCGCAGGAGCGGCGCGCCGTGCAGGGCCGTCGCGAGGGCGAGGACGGGGAAGCCCGCGACCGGGAGCAACGCGGTCGTGACGGCCTGGCGGCGCGTGGTCGCGTCCTGGACGGTGAAGAGTGCGAGGAGCGCGGCGAGTCCCGCGGTGATGGAGGCGGTCAGGGACAGCCCGGCCAGTTCGGCGGCTGCCACCGACAGGCCCACGCCGATGACGGCGCGCGCGGAGACGCGCAGACGCAGGAGCCCCGGATCAGGAGCGGTAAACATCCTCTTCACGACGGTAGGTTCCGCCCCCCTTGCTCTTCAGACTTCACACTTCAGACATGGCAAAGGCGCCGCGGGTCCGAGGCGGCTTCGTTGCCGTCCGGCGCTGGCGGCGCCATCAATGAGTAAAGGAAAGCATCAAGAGGCACACTGGCTCAACTCGATGAGATCTCACTGGGCCATTGGTACTGTTTACGATCAGAAGACCGGGCCAGAAGGAGACCAACGGATCATGGCAGTGGACGAGCTCGACACCCGCATCCTGCGACTCCTCATCGAGCAGCCGCGCACCAGCGTGCGCGAGTACGCCCGTCTCCTGGGCATCGCCCGCGGGACGCTCCAGGCCCGGCTCGACCGACTGGAGCGCGACGGCGTGATCACGGGTACGGGCCCCGCCCTGTCCCCCGCCGCTCTCGGCCACCCCGTGCTCGCCTTCGTACACGTCGAGGTCACCCAGGGGCATCTGGACGAGGTGGGTGACGCGCTGGCTGCCGTACCCGAGATCATCGAGGCGTTCTCCATCACCGGCGGCGGCGACCTGCTGACGCGGGTGGCGGCCCGCGACAACGGGCATCTGGAGGACGTCATCCAGCGGCTGATCCAGATTCCCGGCGTCGTACGGACACGGACCGAGGTGGCGCTGCGCGAGCGGGTACCGCACCGGCTTCTTCCGCTGGTGGAGTCGGTGGGCAGGGCGGCGGCCGCGAAGCGGGACTGACCGCCGGGCTTGGCATGCTGGTGCCATGAGCCACCCGCACCGCACCTCCGTCGGGCTGGTCACCGGTAGCCAAGGGGTGTTCGGCTTCACAGGCACGTTTGTCACGTCGTTCCGCGCAGAACGGGCGACGCCGGCCCAGGACCGGACCGGGTGGGTGATCGTCGGAGCTGACGACTACGCCCTTCACCGTGAGGGCTCGCTCTTCCTCGCAGGTCTGCGAGATGCTGGCCGGGCCTAGAACACTGAGAGGACGTACGCCGGGCATACGGCGCTCCATTTTTCGTACTGCACGTTCCATCGCCCTTGCAGACCGCCGAGTTCGTCATCCGCAACTTCACCGACCGGACGCCCAGGTCCTGCGCGAGGCCCGGAGAACCACCGTCTGCAGGGGGAACGCGACGAGGCACTGGCCAGCGACCGGATCAGCCCGCGCAGCATGATCCGCGCCGAGAACGCTCCTTGAGCACTGGAAGCGGAAGCGGCTCTCAGGCGTGGGCTACGCCTACGCCCCCTGATACACGAAACCCCCGGCTCCGCCCAGGGAGGCAGGGGTACCGCACCGGTGGTTTGCCGTTGGCCGGCGCTCCAAGTAGCGGCGTCGGCGCTCCGCGTATCTGGGTATCCCGCCGCGAAAAATTGGGGCCGGCTACCGATGAACCTGCCTCGGCGCCACCGCAGACTGCTTGCGTGTACCCCGAACCCGACCAAACCAACCCAGAGGGTCCGTCCTGCCGCACGGCCATGAACGGCGATGTCGCCGTCACGATGAGAAACACTGTGCAAACCGGGAGTCCCGAGACGTCAGCGCATTCAACGTCGAACCCGTGTTCGCAAGATGTTCGCGGGCAGCCCATCCTGGACACTCATCAGGACGCCGCTGCCCCTGATCAGGTCTCTGACACAGGGGTCCACCCGGGGGCCGCCCCGATCGCAGATGGCGATATCCCGCCACGTCTCGATTGCGGCCTTCTTGCAGTAAGCAGCCGCCAACTGCTCGCCAAGCGTGTCTTTGACATTGTTCTCGCCCTGCTGGCACTGATCCTGCTGTCGCCGGTCCTTCTGGTGGCAGCATGCGCGATCAAGCTGTCTTCCACGGGGCCGGTCTTTTACCCGCAAGAGCGAGTCGGCCGCGACGGGAAGCCTTTCAAGATGTTCAAGTTTCGTTCGATGCGTCTGGATGCGGAGCGTCAGCGGTCGGCGTATCTGGACCTGAACGAATGCGCTGGTCCCATCTTCAAGATTCGTCACGATCCGAGGGTCACCCCGGTGGGACGCGTTCTTCGCAGGTGGAGCATCGACGAGCTGCCACAGCTGCTGAACGTCATACACGGCGAGATGAGTCTCGTCGGCCCGCGCCCCCCTCTTCCGGAGGAGTGTGAGCATTATGGTCCGCAGGAGCGGCAGCGATTGCTCGTAAAGCCCGGTATCACATGCATCTGGCAAGTCAGCGGCCGCTCCGATGTCGAGTTCGCTGAACAAGTGCGGATGGATCTGGACTACATCGCCAACTGGAACCTCGTGATGGACATCACGCTCCTGGTCAGGACGGTACCGGCCGTGCTCGAGCGCCGAGGCGCCTACTGATGCGCCGTCGCCGAGCTCACACCAACAGCTCCGAGACGACTGCGGTCAGAGGGGCCTGATCGGCGCTGCGGGAGTGAAGGAGCAGCGCCTGATGGGTGAACATCGCACACCAGACGTTGGCGATGTCCTGATCGCCTGAGAACAGGACTCCTCCGTCCGGTCGCACGAAGCCGAGCAGCGCCCGCGTCAGCCCCTCCAGACGTCCGGCCCAGTGGTCCCCCTGCAGGTATCCACGGCCGCGCAGTAGGAGGCCGATGCGCAAGGCCTGGGCGAGAACGTCGGAACGCACGATTCCCCCTCCCGTGGTCTCCGCGAGGGTTCCGGCAACGGCCTGCAGTCCCATGAGGCGTGCGTAGAGCCTCTCGACGACCTCCAGCGCCTCGTCTTCCGTATGGAGCGCCCCGATGAGCAGGCCCTCGATCCCGTAGAGGAGCGGGTGCAGCTCACGGCACGGCCAGGCTTCCTGCAACATCGCCTCCCAGTGCTCGCAGGTCCGGTGGCAGACCCGTCTGAGAGGTGTCCTGAGCACGCCATCAGGCATCCGGAGCAAGGCCGCAGCCGCTTTCAGGTGGTGCGGGCCCGGTTGCGTCGACCAACGGTCCGGAAGTGGCGCGCCGGCGACCGCGTCATGGGACCGCAGGACAGCAGCTCCCGAACACATGCTTTCGATGATGGTGCAGAGGCCGGCGGCGTGCTTCTCCCATGCGCCGTGCCGGGCGACGTCCCCGAAACATGCGACTCCCCGCGCTGCCATCGCCAGGTCGAACGTGAACACGCCGGCGTTCCGCCAATCGGAGCGACCGGCCGACAGGTACAGCCGCGTCGGCGGAACTCCCTGTTCCGACAAGGTGCGGGTGATCCAGTCCAGCGCCTGCCGGCCGTGCTCGAGTGCATCCGCGGCACGGTCCGGAGAGCTCGCCGCGCCCGACGTCAACGAGGCCATCGTGTTCAGGTAGTAGCCGGTGATTTCGAGGTATACGAACTCTGGTTGCCCCTCCCGATCCAGCCATCCGGCGACCGCTCCGCGCTGGGCGCCCTCCTCGATCTGAACCCCGCTCTGCAGCAACCATCGCTCGATGCGCCGGGCAGCTTCCGCTGTCTCGGCAGACAACCCGGTACCAGTGATCGAGGACGCCTCCGTCATCGCCGGAACTCCGTCCCTGCCGATGACGCGATCACGTCGCCGAGGATCTTCACGATCCGCTCGCCGGCGACGCCATCCCCATAGGGGTCATGGCGAGTGGCCATGCGCGCATAGTGGACGGGGTCCTCGAGCAGGGCGGCCACCGCTGCGACGATGTCGTCCTGATCGGTTCCGACAAGGTTGGATGTCCCAGCCCTGAGGGGCTCCTCGCGCGCCGTGCGACGGTTGACCACGAGAAGCGGTTTACCCAAGGCTGGTGCTTCCTCCTGGATGCCGCCCGAATCCGTCACTATCACATACGAGTCGGCGAGCATACGCATGAACGGGATGTAGCTGCATGGCGCCAGCACCTCGACGTTCCGGGGACGAGTCCCGTTCAGGGTCTGCTGGAGCATCCGCATGACCCGCGGAGACGGGTGACTCACCAATTGGAATTGCACGTCAGGGTAGAGACTCGCCAGCTGCCGGACAGCGTCGAAGATGGATCTGATCCCGTCGGGTATGCTCTCGCGCCGGTGCGTGGTGATCACAATTCGACGTTGCCCTTCGGGTGGCGCGGCCGTTTGACGTGGGTGTGAGAGCGCCCAATGGAGCGCGTCGATCCCGGTGTTCCCGGTGAGGAATATCCGGTCCGGGGCCACCCCCTCGCGTACGAGGTTGGCCGCGGCCATCTCGCTGGGGGCGAAGTGCAGATCCGCGATCGCGCCGAGGATCCGCCGGTGGCCCTCTTCGGGCCAAGGAGCACTGTTGTCATAGGTCCGCAGTCCGGCTTCGACGTGAGCCACTCGCGTGGAGGAGTGAAAGCCCGCGACGCCGGCGGCCATCGTGGTCGTGGTGTCGCCCTGAACCATGACAACGTCCGGGCGTAGCTGGTCACAGATATCGGCGGCCCACTGAGCCACTCTCCATGCCACCTCAGCAGGTCGTTGGTCCTTTCGCATCACCGACAACTGGTAGTCGACGCTCATCCCGAATGTCGTGAGGGCGTCGGACAACAGCTCTGAATGCTGGCCGCTGGAGCACACGGTCGTCTCGAAGATCGAATCCCTGTCGCGCAGTGCCCGAATGGGCGAATACATCTTGATGACCTCGGGCCGTGTGCCCAGGAACGTGACCACACGGATGCGTCTCGCCATGTGCCACCTCCCACGTCCGGCGCTGGCAAGAGATGCTGCGGCCAGTCTGCGGTGGTGCCGGGGCAGGTTCATCGGTAAACGGACCCAATTTTTTCGCGGCGGGATACCCAGATACCGCGGGTGGCCGTAACGACACTTCGAGTGTTCGCCGGCTCACCGTGAGGGGTCGTCGTCAAGCGGGATGGCGGCCCCCTCGCGTGTGTGGACGCCGAGTTTCGCGAGCACGGCGGCCACGTGATGTTCGGCGGTCTTGGGGGTGATGTAGAGCCGGGCGGCGATCTCCCTGTTGGTGAGTCCCTCGCACAGCAGGCGCTGGACCTCCCGCTCCCGCTTGGTCAGGCCGTACGGGTTGGCGCACGTCGAGGCGCGCTTGCCGTACGGGGTGCGCCGCACCCCGGCCGCCCGCAGGCGTTCCCGGGCGCGGTCCGCAGCCGGTCGGGCCCCCAGGGAGCGAAAGGTCTCCAGGGCCTGCCGCATGGCGGGCACGTCACCGCCGAGGCCGGCCAGCGCCGCGTCGTACGGGCAGCCGAGCTCCTCCCACGCTCGCACCGCCTCGCGCCACTGGCCGGCCAGTTCCAGGTCGTACGGCTCTGCGGCCCGCGCCTGCGGGGGTTCGCCGCCCGCCAGCCGGGACCAGCGCAGCATTCCGCCGACGAGCCAGGGGTCGCTGTCGATGGTGACCGCCTTCAGGCCGTGTTCGGCCTCCGCCACGGCGCGGCTGTCGTCCCCTTCGAGCCAGGCCGCCTCGGCGCGGGCGGCCCACACCGGGCCCGCCAGGAAGAGATCCGCCTCTTCGCCGTACGAGAGTGCCTCGTCCAGCAGCGGCCACACCCCGGGTTCGCCTCGGCGGGCCCTGACCAGCGCTGACGTCACCAAGGGCAGCAGCCGGTGCAGCGGTTGGGGGTTCCGGTCGAGCACGTCGCCCGCCTTCTGGGCGGCCCGTGCCCACTGGCCCCGGTGCAGCATGCCGAGGCCGGCCGCTCCGAGGGCCAGCACGAGGAACATCGGGAGGTCGTGTTCCCGGCAGTACGCGCAGGTGCGGTCGGTGAGGCGATCGAGACGCGGCAGGTCATGGTGGAGTGCCGCGGTCCAGCAGGCCACCGCTCCGATCTCGCAGGCGTCGTCCGCCATGGTGTCGTCCTCGGCGATGGCCGCCTGCCATGCGTCCTCGAAGTCCTGCCAGCCCTGCCCGTGGCAGGCGACGTTCACCAGGGCCTTGTAGACACGGAAGCGGACCGTCAGCGCGGGTTCGTCCAGGCGTAGTCCCAGTTCGGCGCCCTTGCCCGCGTAGTCGGCGGTCGTCGCGGGGTCGTGGCCGAGGCAGGCCAGCTGGGCGAGGTTGGCGTAGGCCCAGGCGAGTTCCCGGGTCGGGCCCTCGCCTTCCAGCACGCGCACGGCGTCCAGGCCCGCTCGCCAGGCGTCCGTCACGCGGACCGTCAGCCAGTGCATGTGGGAGAGCCGGCACAGGTCCTCCGCCTCGTGGCGCCGGTCACCCTGCTCGTGGCGCAGCCGGGCCGCTTCGTCCCAGGAGTCGATCGCTTCCGGAAGGTTCCCGGTCACGTAGCTCTCGTAAGCCTGGGCTTCGAGCAGGTCGCCGCGCTGTTCGGGCGGTGTGACGGCCGGGTCGCGCAGGGCGCGCCGGTAGAGGTCGGCAGCCTCCCGGTGCGAGCCGAGCGCCGCGGCGTAGGCGGCAGCCCTCGGGACGTACTCGGCCACGGCCCCTTCGTCGCCGGCCTGCTCGGCGTGGAACGCAACCTGCGCGAGATCGACCGGGTCGACCGGGCCGGAGCGCAGGGCGGCCAGGACGCGGCCGTGCAGCATGGCGCGTCGGTAGACGGGGAGCGACTCCCAGACGGCCCGGCGCGCCAGCTCGTTGCGGAAGTACAGCACCGGACCGTCCGGGCGCAGCACACCCGCGGCCAGGCAGTTCGCCAACCCCGGGGCTGCGTCCGGTGCCACGGCGGTGATCAGCGGTTCGGTGGCACGGGGCCCGATGACGGCCACCGTCTCCGCCACCTCCCGGGCCCAGTCGGGGAGCCGCGCTATGCGGCCCAGCACCGCTTCGCGCACGGTGGTGGGGACGCCGCGGGTGCGGGCTGCCAGGACTTCCGTGACGTAGAACGGGTTTCCGTGCGTGTTGCTGAAGAGCTCGTCCGCGTCCACGGGGTGCCCGGCCGCGGCCGTCAGACCGGCGACCGCCCGGCGGCTCAGTGGCGGCAGTGTGCAGCGGTGGACCGCGGCAAGGGCGGCGAGGTCTCCCAGGAGCGCCGCCAGGGGGTGTGCGGGGCCGATCTCGTCGTCGCGATAGGTGGCCAGGAGCAGGAGGGGGAGCCGGTCGATCCGCCGGGCCAGGAAACGCACCAGGTCCAAGGTGGCCTGATCGGCCCAGTTCAGGTCCTCGATCACCAGCAGTGTCGGCTGCCCTCCGGGCAGGCCGCCGAGCGCGCTGAGCACTCCGCTGAAGATCCCGCCCGGGTCGGTGCGCCTGCGCAGCCCCGCGTGCAGGGCCTGGGACACCGGCGGGCCGAGCAGCGTGGCGACGTCTGTCAGCGGGCCCAGCGGGCGCGGCGTGGACAGCGGGTCGCAGGCTCCGAGCAGCACCCGGGCGCGCCCGGCACCACTCAGCTCCTCCGCGAAGCGCCGCATGACTGAGGTCTTGCCGATACCCGCCTCACCGCGCAACAGCACCAGCTGTCCGTGGCCGTCTTCAGCCTGTTCCAGGCAGTCTGCGAGATCCTGCAGTACGGCGCCGCGTTCGAGGAGATCGGTCACGGCTGTCCCCAGCGTGGGTGCGTATGTGTGTCCGTACACCTTCAGTCTAAGGATCTTCGGGCTCGAACGCCTTCGCGCCCGCGCTGGGGGCAGCTCAGCAGGCCGGCAGCGTCGGCGCCGGGGTGGCCGCGCGTGATGCACCAGTAACAGCGTCGTCGCTCGGCGTATCTGGGTATACCGCCGCGAAAAATTGGGTCCGGTTACCGATGAACCCGCCTCGGCGCCAACCGCAGACTGCTGGCATGCGCCCCGAACCCGACCAAACCAACCCACATGGTCCGTCCCGCCGCACGACCACGACCGACGGCACTGCCGTCACGACGGAAAGGGCTCGAGAACCGGCCCGCGGCGGCTCGACCGCGTCCGCCCGCCCCGAGATCCACTTGTTCGAACCATCGGGATACGCCGGTGTCTTCCAACACGCCTGCCGCCTCGGTCAGCTCCTCGGCCGGTCCGGCCGGCGCGTGGTGCTCCACACCGGGCACGAGCACGAGAAGGTGCGCATCGAGGGCGTCGACCTGTGCCCGTGCTCCTGGTGGCCACGTCATGGTCGTGTCGGCGCTCGCCGCCGTGGCGCCATCGCCCGCAGGTTCGTCAGCCACACGCTGCCGCACCTTCACGCCGCGGTGCCACGCGGAGCGGTCCTTCACGTACAGGGGATCGCCGCGGCGGGGGCACTGACACTTCTCGCACTGAGCATTGTGCGGTTCAGGGATCGCCTGGTGATCTACTCACCGCACGACACGTTCTCGCGACGAGGTCGTGTGGACGGCGCGTTGCTGCGGCTCGCCCTTCGAGTCCCGCACGCGATCATCGTCTACTCCCATGCGGACGTCGAGGTTCTTCGCCGCCAGGGTCTCGAGGCGCACTGTTCTCCGCTCGTCCAAATCGTGCCTGAGGTCTCGGACGATGAGCAGCTCGAGTGGCGCAACGCGTGGCGGGCCGGTACGGACGTGTCCGTCGTCCTCTTCGCGGGATGCATCCGGCCCGAGAAGCGGCTCGACGTGCTCATCGAGAGTGCTCGTCACTGGCCTGCGAATCGACGCTTGGCTGTCGTGGGCGAAGACCGTGGTGGGTGGGCTCACTGCACAGAACTCGCGAAGGCCTACGGCGTCGACGTCGCCGCACGAGTGGAGTTCCTCGAGCTCGCAGAGTTCGCGGCGGCGATCTCGGCGGCGGATCTCGTCGTCCTGCCCTATGACAAGGCGAGCCAGAGCGGGGTGCTCGCGGTTGCCCGTCAGCTGCGCACCCCGACCGTCGCGGCGAACGTCGGTGGCCTGCGGGAACTTGCCTCACAGACGTTCGAGGCAGGCGATCCGCACGATCTCAGCCGTGCCATCGATGCGCAGCTGGCCTGCGCCGTGGCACCCGACTTGTCCCTCGACGAGAACCTGGCGGTCAAAGTGCACCTTCTCGCATACGGGCAGCTGACATGACAACGGATCTGCATCGACGTGTCCCCGGGACCTCCACGGCATCGGATGCCACACGGCGCGCAGCGCCACACGTCAGTGGTGCCGATGCGGGCGCTGTCGAGATCCGCGACGTCGCGCGCTGGTGGCCACTCGTGGTGCTCACCACGCTCGCCGCCCTCGTGGCGAGCGTGGTGGCCTTGGGTCCACGGGCCCCTTCCTACAGTGCGACCACGAGAATGGAAGTCACGCCGCTCGCGCAATCGGACGAGACATTCCTCGGAACCAGCCTCGTTCGCGACGCGGGCGATACCAACCGCACCTCCTCCACGGTGGCGCGACTGCTGGACTCCCACCGCGTCGCGCTCACGACCGCCCAGTCCCTCGGAGGCCGCTGGACCCCCGATTCCGTCCGCGCTGCTGTCGACGTCACGCCGGTCGGCGAAACGAACATGATCGAGATCACCGCCCGAGCGGCCGACCCGGGCCAGGCGGACCGCCTGGCACAGACGTTCGCAAAGACCGCTCTGAAGGATCGGTGGCAGACGATCTCCGCCGAACTGGACCGCCGCATCGCCTTCGCGACCAAGAACACCGCTGCCGATCCGAACGCCGGGGAAGAGTCCGGGAAGCTGCAACTTCTCACATTCGTCCGCCAGACCGGCGCGGACCCCACCCTGAGAATCGACTCGACCAGCCCGCCGGTGCGCGTCGAGGGGATGCCCGCAGTCGTGATGACCGGCATGGCGGCCGTCGGTGGGATGTTCCTCGGCGTTCTCGCCGCCTTCGGGATCGAGCGACACAGGCGCCGCGCGCAGAGCGATGACGTTGCGGCCGCCGGACGCGAGCCCCCGGTGTCCTCAGCGGAAACCCTGGGGAGGTGAGTCCGGTGTCGTTGCCTGCTCCAAAATCACCTCCGCCTCGGCGGATCCCACGTCTCATGGGCATGCCCATCCATGCGGTGACGCCGGACGAGGCGGTCGGCCAGGTGTTCGACAGCTTGGCGGACGGCGGGGGCGGGACAGTGCTGACTCCGAACATCGACATCCTGCGGCAGTACCGGCGCTCGCCGGACCTGCGGCGGGTGTTCGAACACACCGAGCTCGTCGTCACCGACGGAATGCCGCTGGTGGTCGCGCTGCGGCTCCAGAGAACCCCGGTGCCCCAGCAGATCACGGGCACGGACATGCTCCGGGCACTGGCCGCGGGAGCAGATGCGCGTGGGCGCTCGGTCCTGCTCGCAGGAGGTCGTCCCGGCGAGGCACAGCGGGCCGCCGACCGTCTCAGGCAGGTGAACCCGGGGCTGCGCGCCGAAACCTACCCGTGCTACGTCCGGCCCGACACCATGACCAGAGAGCTGGCGGCCCTCTCGCGCACACTGATCGCCTCGTCCCCGGACATCGTGTTCCTCGGTCTGCCCTTCGCGAGCCAGGTATCGATCATGACCGATCTGCGCCCCGCCTTGCCGGGCACATGGTTCGTGGGCGTGGGCTCGAGTTTCGATTTCATCAACGGCGATCGCACACGTCCCCCGGAAATCGTGCGGCGGCTCTGCCTCGAGTGGGCCTGGCGGCTCACGAGTCAGCCCTGGCTCTGGCGCCGCTACCTGGTCCAGGGGGTTCCCACCGCCGCTCGCCTGACCGTCGACGCCCTGCGCCTGCGGTGGCAGCGTGAGGGGTCATCGGCGACGTCAGCCGGCAGCCGGGCACTGCCGTGAGCGTCCCCGAGATCGTCTCCAGGCCGGGCAAGCCGACCGGGCGCAGCCTGATCGCCTCCGCTTCGTGGATGACCGGAAGCCATCTGGTCGCCCAGGCCTTCGCCTACGGATCGCTCATCTTCCTTGCACGACGCCTACCGCCCGCCAGCTTCGGGACCGTGGCAGTCGGAACAGCCGTCGTCTACATCGCGACCCTGCTGGTGGAACGCGGCACCTACGGCGGCATCATGGTGCACCCGGGTCTCACCCGGTCCTACCTCGTACGCGCCTTCTGGCGCTGCTTCCTCATCGCCGCAGCACTCGCCGCAGCGATGGCGGCGGCTGCGGGGCCCCTGGTGGGCACCTTCGCGGGAGGCGGAGACGCGGCTGCCGTCGCGCTGCTCGCGGTCTGCCTGCCCCTGCACGCGATCTCCGTCATCCCCACGGCGCTGCTGCACAAGTCGATGCGGTTCCGGCGGCTCGCCGGGGCGACGGCCGCCGCCAACATCGTGTCCGCGGCGGTGGCCGTGGCCGCGGTCCTGGCCGGCGCGGGCGTCTGGTCGCTGGTGATGCGCCAAGTGGTGCTGTTCGGTCTGCTGGCGGTGCTCACCACCGCGCTGTGTCTGCCCGGTCTCCGCCATCGGTCGGCGGCGCCCTACACCTCCGGCGCCCATGAACACGTGCGCACCGCGAACCGGTGGTTCTTCCTGTTCGGCGTCACCATGATGCTGGCCGCCAACATCGACTACCTGATAGTCGGCCTCTCCAGCGATGCGCATCTCGTCGGTCTCTACGCTCTGGCTTTCACGATCGCCATGGCGCCCTCGACGCAGTTCTCGGAGCAGGTCGGAAAGGTGCTCTTCGCCGCCGCCGCATCCAGCCCCGAGACCAGCGGGGAGCGGACGGTGCAGTCCGTACGCCTGATGTCGGCGCTCCTGCTGCCGATGCTTCCGGCCGGCATCCTGCTCGCACCGGTGGTGCTTCCGGCGGTCCTGGGGCCCGAATGGGCGGGCATGGTGACCGCCTTCCAGGTGCTATGGGTGGCCGGCATCGGTTACGCCATCGACAACTGCATAGGTGAGGCGCTCTCCGGGACGGGACACATCGCCTTCCGCGCGAAGGTCATGGCCGTCCGTTGTATCGCTACCGCGGTCGCCCTGTGGGTCCTCGTGTCGGTCGACGGGATCCGTGGGGCCGCACTGGCGCACCTCGTGGTCTTCGTGCCGTACGTGGCGGTGTATGCCACCGTCGGTGCACGGCTCGCCGGAACCACATCCCGAGACCTCTGGCATGCCGTGCGCCCGATCGTGGCCGCGGTGGGATGGCAGGTGGCGGTGACCTTCGCCGTGCTCGTCTCCCTGAGGGCCTCGGGGACCTCCGACAGCGTCGCCGTCTGCGCCGCAGTCGCTGCCGGGCTGGCGGCATCCGGGATCTTGCTGCTGCGGCCCTTCCTCCGGAGGCGATCACAGTGACCTGGGCAGCGGCCGGACGGAACGGGGCGCCATCGCTGCCGCCGCTCGCGTCCGGACCGGGCCGTCGCGCCCTGGGCACGGCGTGTGTCGCCGTGCTGTCAGCGCTCGCGTTCGGGGCTCTCCTCCCCGGTGCCCCGCTCGCGGCCGTCGCCGCGATCGTGGTGATCCCGCTGGCGTTCGGAGCTCCGGTCGCCGCCCTGTCCGTGCTGGTCGCCCTCACGGTGCTGGTGCCCTTCCAGGTACAGGACGAGTTCTCCGTCGTCGGCGGATCCGGCCGACCCGGGCTGCTGCTCGTCGACGTCCTCCTCATCCTCGGGCTGTGCCGGGTCGGATGGCTGATCCTGTCGCGCAGGCTGAAGATCGACGCGCCGCTCCTCGCCGCCGCGGCCGTCGCCCTGATGCTCACCGGGGCCCTGGCGTGGGGAATCGCGCACGGAGCCGCCGTGAGCGAGGCGGGCCATGAAGCCCGTCGTGTGATGCTCGGAGTGGGTGCGTTCGTGCTGGCGTGGCCGGTGGTCCATGACGAGGCGGCCCGACGACGTCTCAACCGGACACTCCTCGCTCTCGGGTTGGCTCTGGGGGTCTGGGGGCTGTTCCAGTGGGGTTTCTCCATCGGCTACACGAGCTCGGCCGATGTCGGCGTACGCCAGGGTGTTGACCTCACGTCATCGGGCCGCGGTTCACTGCAGGGTGGGCTGTACGCGTACCCGGTCGCCGTGACGCTGGCCTGGGCCGCGCTGGTATCCGGTCGCGTGCGGTCGATCCCGCTCCGGTGGCTGTTGGCGGCGATCGTGTGCTTGAACGCGATCTGCGTCTGGCTGACGTACGAGCGGACCTTCTGGGTGGCCACGGCGGTGGCCTGCGCCGTCGTGGTGATGATGTCGGGGGCCCACGCGCGCCGGATAGCGGCGAGGTGGGCGCCGATCGGTGCTGTGTCGCTGCTCGGGTGCCTCGCCGCGCTCGCACCCGGCGAGATCCGTACGGCCGTGGAACGCCTGGTCTCGGTCACTCGACTTGAGGTCGACAAGTCCTACGAGTACCGGGTGATCGAGTCGCAGGTCGTCCTGGAGGAGATCAGAAGCCGGCCCCTGACCGGATCGGGCTTCGGCGCCACGATCACCTGGAGCAAGGACGATACGTTCGACACCCTGACGACCCCTTTCGCCCACAACGGGTACCTCTGGCTGGCATGGAAGATCGGGATACCGGCGGCGGCCTTCCTCGTGCTCGTGATCGCAGCGGCCGTCGTGAGACGGGCCCCGCCCGCAGAGGAGTGGCAGCGGCACACCCTCCGGATCGGCAGCCGAGCGGCCCTGCTCGCTCTTCTCCTCACCAGCGTGACCTTTCCGGCTTTCGACGTTCTGGGCATCACCGCGGTGATGGGCTTGCTGGTCGCCGTCTGCTTCTCCGGTGGTGACCGTGCCACCTCGGCGAGACCGCTGTCGCCGCCCGGCAGCGGTGCGCCCAAGCACGCCCGGCCGCGTGTGCGGCGGATATGAGGAGACGATGCCCTCGTGCCGGCCACCAGGTGTTCTCGTGACAAGGGCCTCGGTCCGCATGGTGCGTTGACGTGCCACGCACGGTGCCTGGCCGGCGCCGTGCTGAGCATCGTGCTTGTCGCCACGACGATCTCCGGATCTTCCGGTGACCCCGGACCCGGCCCGGCGCAGCAGCGGCAACACGGTTTCGCCCTGCCCACGTACTCCCGTGACGGTTACGGCGATACGCGGGTACTCGAGGGCGGTCTCCGCCACATCGCCGACGTCGGCGCGGGATGGGTCCAGATCGTACCCACGTGGTTCCAGTCCAGTTCCGACGCCAACGAGATCACCCGGGCGCCTGCCAGTGCGACATGGCAGACGCCCGACGACGCCGGGGTGCAGAAGGTGATCGCCCTGGCCCACGAGCGCGGATTGAAGGTCCTGCTCAAACCGCATGTCGATCTGCCAGGCGCCGAAAGCCGGGGCCACATCCGGCCACGCAGCCACGCGACGTGGTTCGCCTCCTACACCGCCTTCATCACCCACTATGCGGATCTGGCCGCACGGACCGGAGTGGAGCAATTCGCCGTGGGGACTGAACTGGAAGGAGTCTCGGGGGACAGGGACAATTGGCTGGGCGTCATCCGGGCCGTGCGTGCCCGCTATCCAGGGCCGTTGGTGTACGCGGCCAACTACGACGAGTACCCGCAAGTCGCCTTCTGGGACGCTGTGGACCTGATCGGCGTCGACGCCTACTGGCCCCTGAGCAGGCAGCCCACCCACGATGTGCAGGCGCTGAAACGAACCTGGAGACCCATCCGGGAGAAGTTGGCGGCGTTCGCGGCCGAACGTGGTCGCCAGATCCTGTTCACCGAAGCCGGCTATGTCAGCCAGCGTGGGTCCACCACCGCCCCGTACTCCTGGACGATCAGCACGACGCCGGATCAGGCGGAGCAGGCGGCCGGCTACGAGGCGCTGCTCGCGAGCTTCCGGAACCAGTCCTGGTGGGCCGGTGTCTTCTGGTGGGTCTGGGACGTGACGCCACGCGGCAGCCGGGATGACGCGCTCGATTACACGCCGCGCGGCAAGGCAGCCGAGAAGGTGGTGCGCCGCTGGTGGACCTGATCAGCGCCGCGAGCGACCGCCGCGTGCGTCGCTCCCGCGGCTCCTTTGGAGCTTTCGGCATGAACGAGAGGGCAGGTCAATGCCGCTCCTGCGGATTCGCCCCTGAAGCGGGTCTGCCGCCGTCGACGCACTCGCCGGCCACTGGCTCGAATCGCTGAACATGCACATACCGGGAAGGCGGACGTGATGGCGGACATACAGGGATCAGGACGAGACACCGAGCTGGACGTCGTCATCGCGACCCGTGACCGCCCGGCCCACAAGCTGGCGGCCTGTCTCGACGCGCTCTGGCACCAGAGTTTCGAGCAGTTCGGTGTGATCGTGGTCGATGACGGCAGCCGGGACCCGGTGGTGCATCGCGTCGAGGCGTCCCACCCCACCCGTCCGATCCGGGTCATCCGCAATGAGAAATCGGTTGGGCCTGCCGCGAGCCGCAACCACGGTGTGGCCCTGTCGGACGCACCGTACGTGCTGTTCATTGACGACGACTGCATCTCCCAGTCCGGGCTGGTCGCCCGGCACCACGCCGCACTGGGCCGTGCCGCCGGACCGGTGGTGTCCCTCGGCCCGATCCTTTCCCCGCCACAACGGCGCCTGCCGCCCTGGACGCACTGGGACGCCGATCGTCTGGGACGGGAATACGCCCGGCTGGGCCACGGCGAGAGCACCCCGACGTGGAACCACTGCTACACCGGCAACCTCGCGGTCCGTCGCGCGGACTTCCGTGCCGTCGGCGGGTTCGACGAGCGTCTGGCCAGACAGGAGGACATCGAACTCGGCTTCCGGCTCTTCCGACTGGGCTGCCGGTTCGCGTTCGATCCAGTCGCCGTCGTCTGGCACGACAGCGATCGCACCCTTCGGACGTGGACCCGCATCCCAGCCCTCAGCGCACATTTCGACGTTCTCATCGATCAGCTCGTGCCCGATTCGGGGCGGCTGTCGTCGGTGCGAGAGGGCCTGCGTCACCGGCACTGGCTGCTGCGCCTCGCCCGTCGGGTCTGCCGGCCGCCGACGGCTCACCGGTGCGCCGTCACCGGCGCGATCGGAGCAGGATGCCTGCTCCACGCCCTACACGCCGATCGACCGTCGCTGGCGGCCTTCAGCCTGGTCTGGGATCTCGAATACACCCGCGCCCTGGCGGAGGCGACATCCGCCTCCCCAGGGCGACTCCAGCGGCGGCCGGCGTAGCAGAGGGTGCGAGTCGCGGACTTCGGCTGGGACGAGCACACCCGCTTCATCGGCATCGGCACGCGCGAGACGCTGGCGGCCCTGCGTGAGCAGTACGGGATCACGGCGCCGCTCGACGAGATGCTCGCCGGCAAGAACCGGCTGTATCTGGAGCTGGCCGCCGCGGCCACCGAGGTCTTCCCCGAGATGCGGAAGTTCGTGGAGCGGCTGCACGCCGAAGGGACGCCGATGATCGTGGCCTCGGGCTCGTCCCGGGCCGCCATCGAGGCGGTGCTCGCGGGCACCGGCCTGGACTCCTTGATCACCGAGGTCGTCTCGGCCGAAGAGGTACCGCACGGCAAGCCCGCGCCCGACATCTTCCTGGAGGCCGCCCGCAGGATCGGCGCGGCGCCGGCCGACTGCGTGGTCCTGGAGGACGCCCCGGCCGGCGCGGCGGCGGCGCACGCCGCGGGCATGCGCTGCGTCGCCGTGCCGTATGTGCGCGGGACGGCGAACGATCCGGCGTTCGCCACGGCCGGACTGCTCTTCCCGGGCGGCCAGGGGGAGTTCACGGCGCGGGCGGCGTACGAACGGCTCGGGCAACGGCCTGCCCGTGAGTCCGAGTCCTGGTGACGCCGAAACCCACCAGCAGTACGGATGCCCCGGCCGGAGCATTTCCTGCCTGGGCATTTCGCGCTTCCGCGAGGGAAGTACCCCTCCATGACAACGTTCCGCCCCGCTCCCGCCTGGCTGGCCGACGCCGTCTTCTACCAGATCTATCCACAGTCCTTCGCCGACTCCAACGGCGACGGCATCGGTGACTTCAACGGCATCACCGAACGCCTGGACCACCTCGCCTGGCTGGGTGTCAACACGGTCTGGCTCAACCCGTGCTTCGCCTCGCCCTTCCTCGACGCCGGCTACGACATCAGCGACTACCTCACGGTCGCCCCGCGCTACGGCACCAACGACGACCTCGCCGCCCTCGTGGAAGCGGCCGGCCGCCGGGGCATCCGCGTACTCCTCGACCTCGTCGCCGGACACACCTCCGACCAGCACCCCTGGTTCACCGCGTCCGCCGACGACCCCGACGACGACCGCTACATCTGGACCGACGGGACCCAGCCGGCCCCGGCGCGGTTCGTGGCTTCTCCCGGCGCCCGCCCCGGGGCGTACCTGCCGAACTTCTTCGACTCCCAGCCCGCCCTCAACTTCGGCTACGCCCGCACGCATCCGGCCGAACCGTGGCGCCGGTCCGTCGAGGCCGAGGGCCCGCGCGCCAACCGCGCCGCGCTCCGCGACATCATGGACCACTGGCTCGGCCTCGGCCTGGCCGGCTTCCGCGTCGACATGGCGGCCTCGCTCGTCAAGGACGACGCCGACAAGAGCGAGACCTCGAAGATCTGGACCGAGCTGCGCCACTGGCTCGACGCCGCTCACCCCGACGCGGTCCTGCTGTCGGAGTGGGGCGACCCGGTCGTGTCCGTACCGGCGGGCTTCCACGCCGACTTCTTCCTCCAGTTCGGCGGTCCCACCGAAGGCCGCCCGCTGCGCTCCCTGTGGAACAACCGGCACGGCACCGACAACGACGACTGGGACCCCGTCGACTGCTTCTTCGACCCCGGCGGCAAGGGCTCGCCCCGCCCGTTCGTCGAAGCGTGGCAGGACGCCACCTCCGCCATCGACGGCCGCGGGTTCGCCGCCCTGCCCACCGCGAACCACGACTTCGCCCGCCTCAACTGCGGCCCTCGCACCCCCGAGCAGCTCCCCGCCGCGTTCGCCTTCCAGCTCACCTGGCCGACGCTGCCCGCGATCTATTACGGCGACGAGATCGGCATGCGCTTCGTGCCCGGCCTGCCCGACACCGAAGGCAGCGTCCTGGGTCCGCGCTACAACCGCGCGGGCTCCCGTACGCCGATGCAGTGGGACGCCACCCCGGGGGCCGGTTTCTCCACCGCCCCGCCGGAGCGCTTCTACCTGCCCCTGGACCCCGACCCGGACCGGCCCACGGTGGCCGCCCAGCGCCGCGACGAGGGCTCCCTGCTGCACCTGGTCCGCCGCCTCGTCGCCCTGCGCACCACCACCGCTGAATTCGGGAGCGCGGGCGCGGTGGCCGTGCTGCACGACGGCCATCCCTTCGTCTACACGCGGGGCGGACGCTACCTCGTCGTCATCAATCCCCAGCGCGAGACGGCCGCCATCACCCTGCCGGAAGCCGTCTCCGGCAGTCCGCGGCCCCGGCCCCGGTCCGTGGAGGTCTCCGGCGTACGCGTCGACGGCCGCACGATCACGGCGGAAGGGTTCGCGTACGGCGTCTTCGACCTGGAGCCCTGGAGCACTAGGGCCTCAGCAGTGTCTTGATCATGCCGTCCTCCTTGGCCTGGAACATCTCGTACGCCTTCGGCGCGTCCGCGAGCGGCATGGAATGGGTGGCGAATCCCTCCACCCCCAGCGGGTCCTCGTCACCGAGCAGCGGCAGGATGTCGTCCACCCAGCGCTTGACGTTGGCCTGGCCCATCCGCAGTTGGATCTGCTTGTCGAAGAGGGTCAGCATCGGCATCGGGTCCGCCATGCCGCCGTACACGCCCGACAGGGAGATCGTGCCGCCCCGTCGCACCACGTCGATCGCGGTGTACAGGGCGTGCAGCCGGTCGACTCCCGCGTGTTCCATCAGCCGCTGCGCTGCGGCGTCGGGCAGCAGACCGGTCATCCACTGCGCCGCCTTGGCGACGGGCGCGCCGTGGGCCTCCATGCCGACGGCGTCGATCACGGCGTCGGTGCCCCGGCCGTCGGTCAGGTCGCGGATGGCGTCGGGGAGGTCCTTCCCGTAACTGCGCAGGTCGAGCGCCCTGACGCCGCGCGTGCCCGCGCGGCTCAGCCGCTCCGGCACCAGATCGACGCCGACCACCAGGCTCGCGCCCCGGTGCAGGGCGATACGGGCGGCCATGTCACCGATGGGTCCGAGGCCGAGTACGGTCACCGTGCCGCCGGGCGCAATCGCGGCGTACTCGACAGCCTGCCAGGCGGTGGGCAGGACGTCGGAGAGAAAGACGTACCGGTCGTCGGGTGGCCCATCGGGCACCTTGACCGGCAGGCTGTCACCGAACGGTACGCGCACGAACTCCGCCTGGCCGCCGGGGACTTGGCCGTACAGCTTGGTGTAGCCGAACAGTGCCGCGCCCGTGCCGCGCTCCCGGACCTGGGTGGTCTCGCACTGCGAGTGCAGTCCCTGTTCGCACATGAAGCAGTGCTGGCAGGAGACGTTGAAGGGGATCACCACGCGGTCGCCCGGCGCGAGCGCGGAGACGTCGGCGCCGACTTCCTCGACGATGCCCATGGCCTCGTGTCCGAGGATGTCCCCGGGATCCAGATAGGGCCCCAGGACCTCGTACAGGTGCAGGTCGGAACCGCAGATGCCGGTCGAGGTGACGCGTACGATCACGTCGGTCGGCTCTTTCAGCTGCGGGTCGGGCACGGTGTCCACCCGTACGTCCCGCCTTCCGTGCCAGGTCAGTGCGCGCATCACTCTCTCCTCGTCACTGGGTCTCCATGACGCTCCGGGTCCCCCTGACGGAAGGGGTCATTCCTCGGAAGAAGTCCAGAGCGCCGTGGCGGCCACACCCCCGTTTGGCCATCGACGCGAAGGGCACCCGGCGACTCATGGATGGGCTGCCACTGGACCAAGGGTGGTTACGCAGGGCCGCCTGCGCCGACACCGACCCGGAACTCTTCTTCCCCGTGGGGGTCAAAGGACCCGCGCTGGACGAACAGGCCGCGGCCAAGGAGATATGCGGGCGCTGCCCCGTGACCCGGCAGTGCCTCGCCTACGCGTTGCGTTCCGGACAGCGCACCGGAGTATGGGGCGGCCTGAGTGAAGAGGAACGCTCTCCGCTGCACCGGGCCAAGGCGCGGTCCGGCCGGAAGACGGGCGCTCAGGACTGAACCGGCAGGGGCTCCACGGCCTGCGCCGCAGCTGTCCCCGCGGGGAAAGGCCTCGACCGCTCGGCCCAGCAATCGTCGCGAGGATCCGGGGAGGTCCTGGACGGCGGCAGCAGCCGGAGGGGTGTCGTCACAGGCGTGTCAGGCCTTCCCCCGCGGTCCTTTGAACCGCCATTCGCAAGATATGCAAAATCGCGAGCGCCGCCGGGGTCACGCCCGGGGGGCGGGCGGATCACGGCTCCGCCCCGTACGACTCCGCGCGCCGATCAGACGCCATTGCTCTGCGTAATCATTCCACTGCATTCTGTTAGCACGCTCCCCGCTGGGCTACGCCCCGTCCCAAGGGGAGCGCTCCCGTGACGACCCGTCGATGAGAGGGATGCCCATGTCCAGTTCGTCGACAAGCGGCGCTGTCCTGGCCCGCGTCGCCCACCCCCTTCTCCTGCTCTCGGTGGTGGCCGTCTTCGCCGCGACCGTGCGTTACGGCTGGGAACCCGGCCGGGTCACGTTCCTCTTCCAGCTCGCGACGCTCGGCGCTCTCGTGGTGCTGGAGGGCCTGATCCCGTACGAGCCCGCCTGGCGTCCCGACCGGCGGGAGTGGCGATGGTACGCCGTGTACTACGCGCTCACGGCAGTGGGCGGAAGTGTGGGGTCGGCCCTGGTGGTGTTCGCCGCGGGCCTCCTGGCCCGGCCCGACTCCGTACTCCCGCTCTGGGCGGAGATCCCGCTCGCCCTGCTACTGGGGTCGCTCGCCGGCTACGGCGTCCACCGGCTCGGACACACCAATCCGTGGCTGTGGCGGCTGCACGGCGTGCACCATGTGCCCGAGAAGGTCAACGTCGGCAACAACGGCGTCAATCACATCGGCGACATCCTGCTGAGCCAGGCCATTGTCCAACTGACCCTGGCGCTGGTCGGGTTCTCGGACACGGCCGTCTTCGGAGTGGGCCTGTTCGTGGTAGCTCAGGGCTATTTCATCCACGCCAATGTCGCCGTCCGGCTCGGCCCGCTGAACCACGTCTTCGCAAGCCCCGAGCAGCACCGGCTGCACCACAGCACCGATCTGGCCGAGGCCGGGCACTACGGCGCCGACCTGTCCATCTGGGACCGGGCGTTCGGCAGCTTCACCTGGCAGCCCGGGCGCGAACCGGCCGCCGTCGGACTCGCGGACCCGGATTCGTTCCCCGGCACCGGCGCCATCGTCGCCACCCTCGTGCACCCCTTGCGCCGCCGGTCCGTCAGGGCCGGCGAAACCCCCGGATGACCTTGCCTTCTTTACGGCTACCCAACTCAAGGAGCTGAAATGACCGACTCGCTCCGTACCACTCCTCCCGAGAAGATCGCGATCATCGGCATCGGCTGCCGTTTCCCCGGCGGTGCGTGCGACCACCGGACCTTCTGGCAGAACCTGATCGACGGCAAGGACTGCATCACCCCGACGCCGCACGACAGATACGACGTGACCACCCTGGGCAGCCGGGACAAGGCCAAACCAGGCCGCCTGGTGGGAGGCAGGGGCGGATACATCGACGGGTTCGACGAGTTCGACCCCGCGTTCTTCGGCATCAGCCCGCGCGAGGCGACCCACATGGACCCCCAGCAGCGAAAGCTGCTGGAGGTGGCGTGGGAGGCGCTGGAGGACGGCGGACAGAAGCCGGCCGAGCTGGCCGGACACGATGTCGGCGTGTTCATCGGCGCGTTCACCCTGGACTACAAGATCCTTCAGTTCGCCGACCTGCGGTTCGACACCCTGGGCGCGCACACGGCGACCGGCACGATGATGACGATGGTGTCGAACCGCATCTCCTACTGCTTCGACTTCCGCGGGCCCAGTGTTTCCGTCGACACCGCGTGCAGCTCGTCCCTGGTCTCCGTGCACCTCGCCTGCGAGAGCCTGCGCCGGGGCGAGAGCACCGTCGCCCTGGCCGGCGGCACTCTGCTGCACCTGGCCCCCCAGTACACCATCGCCGAGACCAAGGGCGGCTTCCTCTCTCCCGAGGGCAGATCCCGCGCCTTCGACGCCGGCGCGAACGGCTATGTCCACGCCGAAGGTGTCGGTGTGGTCGCCCTGAAACGCCTTGAGGACGCCGTCCGCGACGGCGATCCCGTCCATGCCGTGATCACCGCGAGCGGTGTCAACCAGGACGGGCGCAGCAACGGCATCACCGTGCCCAACGCCGACGCCCAAGTCGCCCTGATCCAGCGGGTGTGCGCCGAGGCCGGCATCACACCGGGCGACCTCCAGTACGTCGAGGCGCACGGCACGTCCACCCCGGTCGGCGACCCCGTCGAGGCCAACGCCCTCGGCCGGGCCCTCGCCATCGGCCGCGAGCCGGGCGCCGCCTGCTATGTCGGCTCCGTCAAGACCAACATCGGGCACACCGAGTCGGCCGCCGGAATCGCCGGGCTCATCAAGACCGCCCTCAGCGTCAAGCACCGTGTGATCCCCCCGCACATCAATCTGGAACAGGTCAACCCGGCCATCGACCTCGCCGCCCTGCCTTTCGACATTCCGACCCAGGTCACCCGCTGGCCCGCACACGAGGGACCGGCCCGCGCCGGCGTCAACTCGTTCGGCTTCGGCGGCACCAACGCACATGTCCTGCTGGAGACGCCGCCACCGCCTTCGCACACCGAAGACGGGGAGACGGCGCCCCGCCCCGGCTACAGCATCCTTCCGCTGAGCGCGCACGATGCCTCCGGCCTGCCCGTACTCGCCGAAGGGATCCGCCAGGAACTGGCGCGGCCCCACAGCCCCTTCAGCGGCCACACCACCTCCACCGCCGACCTCGGCCACACCCTCGCGCACCGCCGCCAGCACCACGACGCCCGGCTGTCGGTGGTCTACAGCTCCCGCGACGAACTCGACGAGGCGCTCTCGGCGTACGTACGGGGCGAGGCCCACCCCCGCGTGACCCTCGGCCGGCGTCGCGAGGGCCAGCAGCGGCGGCCCGCGTGGGTGTTCACCGGGATGGGCCCCCAGTGGTGGGGGATGGGCCGTGAGCTGTTCGCCTCGCAGCCCGTCTACCGGGAGGCCGTCGAGTGCTGCGACCGTGAGATCGCCGCGCTGACCGGCTGGTCCCTGATCGAGGAGATGAGCGCGGAGGCGGCCGACTCCCGGATGGACGAGACGTGGCTGGCGCAGCCCGCCAACTTCGCCGTCCAGACCGGGCTCGCCGCCCTGTGGCGCGCGCACGGCGTACATCCCGACGCGATCGTCGGTCACAGCACGGGAGAGATCGCCGCGTTCCACGAAGCCGGCGTCTACAGCCTGCGCGACGCGGTGCGGATCGTCGTACACCGCAGCCGTCTCCAGCAGCGGCTGGTGGGCACCGGGACGATGCTCGCCGTGGGCCTGCCCGAGGAGGAGGCGGTGCGCCGCCTGCGCCCGTACGGCGGCCAGGTGTCCGTCGCGGCCGTGAACAGTCCGGGCGCGCTCACCCTCGCCGGGGACGAGACGGCGCTCGCCGCGCTCGCGGAGAGCCTGCACGCGGAGCAGATCTTCGCCAGGTTCCTCACCGTACGGGTGCCCTACCACAGCGCCCGGATGGAACTGATCAAGGACGAGCTGCTCAGCAGCCTCTCCGGCATCGAGCCGCGCCCAGCCCGCGTACCGCTGTACCTGACCGCACGAGAGGGCCTGGCCCACGGCCCCGAACTCGGCCCCGACTACTGGTGGAGCAATGTGCGGGACAGCGTCCGCTTCCGCGCGGCCGTCGAGCGTATGACCGACGACGGCCACCGTGTCTTCCTGGAGATCGGCCCGCATCCTGTGCTGGGTCACTCGATCAGGGAGTGCGTCGACGGCGGGCCGGCCGGTCAGGCCGCGGACGGCGTGCTGACGCTGCCCTCGATCCGCCGTGAGGAGGACGAGGCGGCGCGCTTCACCACTTCGCTCGCCGCGCTCCACAACGAGGGCTGCGCCATCGACTGGGGCGCAGTGCACCCGCGGGGCGCGGGCCGGACCGTACCGCTGCCGCGCTACCCGTGGAAGCGCGACCGGTACTGGACCGAGCCCGCCCCCGTGGCGCAGGTCAGGCTCGGCCAGGTCGACCACCCCCTCCTCGGCCGCCGCCTGGCCACCGCCGAACCCGCCTGGGAAGCAGAGCTCGACGTCGAGACCGCGCCCTACCTCGGCGACCACCGCATCCAGGGCCGGACCCTGTTCCCGGCCGCGGGCTACGTCGAGATGGCCGCCCAGGCGGTACGGGCCATGACCGGCGGTACGGAGGTCGCGCTCGGCGACATCGAACTGCGCAAGGCACTGTTCCTTCCCGACGACGCGCCTCGCTGCGTACAGCTGTCGTTCTCCTCGCAGGACGCCGCCTTCACCATCGGGACCGGGAGTGGCGACGGCGGCGGCCCTGACGAGTCAGCCGTTCACGCGTGCGGCGTCGTCCGTACGGGACACAGTGACGGTGCGCGCACCGCCGCCCCGCTGGACATCGACGCGATCAGGGCGCGCAGCGAACAGCACCTCGACGCCGCCGCCTGCTACGCGGCGTTAGGCGCACTCGGCTACCACTACGGCCCCGCCTTCCAGGGCATCGACGAGGTGTGGACCGGCCAGGGCGAGGCACTGGCCCTGATCCGCCCGCCCGAGCCCATCGGTGATGACGCGGCGCGTCACCATGTGCACCCCGTCCTGCTCGACTCCTGCTTCCAGACCCTGCTCGCCGCCGCGAGCGACAAGCCGGGGGTCCGGGGCACCGGCATCCTGCTGCCGCTGTCCATCACCGACGTACGCACCACCGAGGTGGGCGACCGGCCGCTGTGGGCCCACGCCACTGTCACCCGGCAACAGGGCGACGAACTCATCGGTGACATCACCCTCTACAGCGACGACGGGCGGCCGCTCGGACACATCGGCGGCTTCCGGGCCGCCGACGTCGAGAAGACTTCGGCCACCGTGGGACTCGCCACGATCGACAACTGGCTCACCGAACTCACCTGGTCCGAGGCGCCTCTCGACACCGATCCGGCCGTCACTGCCCCGGCCCCGGGCACGTGGCTGGTGTTCGCCGACGCGCGGGGCGGCGTCGCGGACGCGCTCGCGGAGCTCGTGACGGCGCTGGGCGGCCGCTGCCACCTGGTGCGCCCCGGCGACTCCTACGCCATCAGCCACGACACCCGCACCTCGACCGTGGTGCCCGGCCGCGCCGACGACCTGCGCCGGCTGCTCGCCGACCTGGAAGAGGGCGCCGACACGGTCGTCCACCTGTGGAATCTCGACCTGCCGCCGCTCGACGACACCGCGCGCCGGTATCTCGGCCGGCACAGCACCACCGGCGGGTACTCCCTCGTCGCCCTCGCCCAGGCGCTCCAGGACGACCCTCGGCAGACCGCCTCTCCCGCCGCGCTGCACATCGTCACCCGAGGTACGCAGGCGGCCGCCGCCGGCGACCCGGTCGAGCCGCTGGGCGCCCCCGCCTGGGGCATCGGCCGCGTCCTGCGCCACCAGGAACTGACCGCCCACCCCGGCAAACTGATCGACCTCGCCCCGGAACGCGGCCTCGCCCCGGATACCGCGCAAGCCCCGGGCACGACCCGCCGGGCGGAGGCACAAGCCCTGCTGGACGAGATCCTGGCGGCCCCCGCCGCGCCAGGGGGGACCGCGGACGACGAGGTCGCCCTGCGCGACGGCCGTCGTCTCATCAGCAGGCTCACCCACCCCGAAGGGCTCACCCGCCCCCTCCCGTCGCGCCTGCGCCCGGACGGCGCCTACCTCGTCACCGGCGCCTTCGGCGCCCTCGGCAAGCTCCTGTGCCGTTTCCTCGTCCAGCGTGGCGCCCGCCATCTCATCCTCGTCGGCCGCACCCCGCTGCCCGAACGCGCCCAATGGCGCGACCTCGATCCCACCTCCGGGGCGGGCAGCAACGTGCGCTTCGTCAAAGAGCTGGAAGCCCTCGGCGCCCACCCCGTGCACGCTGCCCTGGACATCACCGACGAACAGGCCCTGGCCGCCTGGCTCGACACGTACCGCGAACAGGACGCGCCGCCCGTGCGTGGCGTGTTCCACCTCGCCGGGCACGTACAGGACACGCTCGTCCGCGACATGGACCGGACCGCTTTCGATTCGGTCGTCGCCCCCAAGGCCGCCGGTGCCTGGCTCCTGCACCACCATCTGCGTGACGAGCCGCTCGAACACTTCGTCCTCTTCGCCTCCGTCGCCTCCCTGCTCACCACGACGGGCCAGACCAACTACGCGGCGGGCAACGCCTTCCTCGACGCACTGGCCCACCACCGCCGCGCCCGGGGCCTGCCGGCGCTCAGCCTCGACTGGGGGCCGTGGGCGACCGGCATGATCGAGGAGCTCGGCCTGGTCGAGCACTACCGCACCAGCCGCGGCATGAGCTCGCTCACGCCCAGCGCGGGCATGGCCGTCCTGGAACGGGTCATCGGCCAGGACAGGCCACAACTGCTGATCGCCACGATCGTCGACTGGAAGGTCTTCCTCGCCTGGTACGCGTCCCCTCCCCCGCTCGTCACGCGACTCGCGGCCGAGGCCGCTGCCGCCGGCGACTCGTCCGCGGACGAACACAGTGACTTCCTGGACGTCTTCCGCACCACGGACGAGGAGCAGCGCACCAGGCTCGTCGCCGAGCGCTTCACCGCGCTGGCCTCGGCCGTACTACGGGTGCGCGCCGAGCAGATCGACCCGGCGAGCCGCCTCGGCTCGCTCGGCCTCGACTCCCTCCTCGCCATGGAACTGCGCGCCCGTGTCCACGCCGAGACCGGCGTCGCCCTGCCGGTCGTGGCACTGCTCAGCGGCGCTCCGACGCACGAGCTCATCACCCAGCTGTACGACGCCACCGCCGCCCTGGCCGAGGAGACCGCGGACGGGTCGGGCACGTCGGTGGAAGTCGAATGCCACGAGGACGCGTCCCGCTGTCCCCTCACCCAGAACCAGCAGGCCCTGTGGTTCCTCAAGCAACTCAACCCCGACGGCTTCGCGTACAACATCGGCGGCGCCGTCGAGGTGGGGGTCGAACTGGAACCGGAGCTGATGTTCGCCGCCGTCAGCGCCCTCGTCGCCCGGCACCCCATGCTGCGCGCCAACTTCGCGCTGGAGGACGGGCAGCCGGTGCAGCGCGTCTCGGACGCCGGCGAGCCGGACGTGGCCCTGTTCGACGTACAGGACCTCGACTGGACCGACATCCACGCCCTGATCGTCCGTGAGTACCGCAAGCCCTACGACCTCGAACACGACCCGCTGATCCGCTTCCGGCTCTTCAAGCGCGGCCCGGACCGCTGGGTCATCATGAAGGCCGTCCACCACATCATCTCCGACGCGATCTCCACCTTCACGTTCATCGAGGAACTCCTCGCCCTGTACGAAGGCATGCGCGCGGGCCGGAGCGTACAGCTGCCGCCCGTACCGGCCCGGTACCTGGACTTCCTCAACCGGCAGAACCAGTTCCTGGCCTCCCCCGACGCGCGGCGCATGCTGGAGTACTGGCGGGGCAGCCTGCCCGCCGAGATCCCGGCCCTCGACCTGCCCACCGACAAGCCCCGGCCCGCGGTGCAGACCCACAACGGCGCGTCCGAGTTCTTCGTACTCGACGCCGGACTCAGCGCCCGCGTCCACGCCCTGGCCCGCGAGCACGACGTGACGGTGTTCATGGTGCTGCTCAGCGCCTACTACATCCTGCTGCACCGCTACTCGGGGCAGGACGACATCATCATCGGCAGCCCCGTGACCGGCCGCACCGACGAGCAGTTCGCCTCCGTCTACGGCTACTTCGTCAATCCGCTGCCGCTGTACGCCGATCTGTCCGGCGCCCCGTCGGTCTCCGCCCTCCTGTCCCAGGTCCGCCAGACGGTGCTCGGCGGTCTCGACAACCAGGAGTACCCCTTCGTCCTGCTCGTGGAGAAGCTGGGTCTCCAGCACGACCCGAGCCGGTCGGCGGTCTTCCAGGCGATGTTCATCCTGCTCGCCCACAAGGTGGCCACGCAGCAGTACGGATACGCCCTGGAGTACATCGAACTCCCCGAGGAGGAGGGGCAGTTCGACCTCACCCTGTCGGCGTACGAGGACGAGGCCGAGCGGCGCTTCCACTGCGTCCTGAAGTACAACACCGACCTCTTCCTGCCCGAGACCGTACGCCGGATGGTCACGCACTACGTCAACGCCCTGGAGGCCCTCACCCACGCCCCCGCCGACGAGCCGGTGACCCGGCTGGAACTGCTGGGCGCCGAGGAACGCGACCACGTCCTTCACGACTCCGCCGCCGTGGGCCGCCCGCTCCCCCACGACGTACCGGTGCACCGGCTGATCGCGGAGGCCGCCGGCCGCGCCCCCGAGGCCCTCGCGCTCTCCGTGCCCTACGAGACCGGCGCGACCCGCCACCTGACGTACGGCGAACTGGAGCACCACGCCCGCGCCGTGGCGGGCCGGCTGCGCGAGCGGGGCGTACAGGCCGGTGATGTCGTCGCCGTCTGCCTCGCCAAGTCGCCCGAACTGATCGTCGCGCTCCTCAGCGTCCTCAAGGCCGGAGCCGCCTATCTGCCGCTCGACCCGGACCACCCCGTGGACCGGCTCGCCTTCATGACGGACAACGCGGGAGCGGGCCTCGTCCTCACCGACGCGGCGGGACGCGAACGGCTGGGAGGCGCGTTGCACGACGCCGGCTTCCTCACCGATCTGCTCGCCGATGAGGACCCGGCGCCGGACTTCGACGACGCCGCCTGTGACATGGACGCTCCCGCCTACGTCATCCACACCTCGGGGTCGACGGGCCGCCCGAAGGCCGTACGCGTCAGCCACCGCGCCCTCGCCGCCGTACACGCCGCCTGGCGCACGCAGTACGGTCTCGCCACCTCACCCGGCGTCCACCTCCAGATGGCCGGCGTGTCGTTCGACGTGTTCACCGGCGACCTCGTCCGCGCCCTGTGCTCGGGCGGCCGCCTGGTCCTGATCGGCCGCGATCTGCTGCTCAACACCGCCCGGCTGCACGAGACGATGACCGCCGAGGCCGTCGACTGCGCCGAGTTCGTCCCCGCCGTCGCACGTTCCCTGATGACCCACTGCGAAGAAGGCGGCCACCGGCTGGACTTCATGCGACTGCTGATCGTCGGCTCCGACGTGTGGAAGGTCGCGGAGTACGAGCGGCTGCGCCGCCTGTGCGGCCCCCGTACCCGCGTCATCAACTCGTACGGCCTGACCGAGGCCGCCGTCGACAGTGCCTGCTTCGAAGGGCCCACCGACGGACTCGACCCCCATCAGACGGTCCCGATCGGCCGCCCCCTGCCCAATTGCTCCCTGCACATCCTCGACGACCACCGCGAGCCCGTACCGCCCGGTGTCACGGGCGAGTTGTGGGTCGGCGGCGCGGGCCTCGCCATCGACTACGCGGGCGACCCCGGGCAGACCGCGGACCGCTTCGTGACCCTGCCCCTGGGCCGGGGCCCCGGTGCCATCCCCGAACGGCTCTACCGCACCGGTGACCTGGCCCGCCGTGACCCGCAGGGCCGGACGCACCTCGTCGGCCGCGCCGACGCCCAGATCAAGGTGCGCGGCCATCGCATCGAGCCCGGCGAGATCGAGTCCCTGCTGATGTCCTCACCCGGCATCGCCCAGGCCTGCGTCACGGTCCGCACGGACGTCCGGGGCGACGCCGTGCTGTGCGCGTACTGCGTTCCGGCCGCCGCGACCGACCTTGATCCGCGGTCGCTGCACCGCCATCTCGCCGCCCGGCTCCCCACTTATCTCATCCCGGCGTACTTCACGGCGCTCGACGCCCTGCCGCTGACCCCGAACGGTAAGGTGGACCTCGCCGCGCTGCCGGAGCCCCGGGTGGAAACGGCGGCCGAGACCCATGAACCACCGGTCACGCTGTACGAACAGAGCATGGCGGCCCACTGGCAGGCGCTGCTCGGCAGGGAACGCATGGGCCTGCGCGACGACTTCTTCGCCTCCGGCGGCAGTTCCATCAGGCTCATCGAGCTGATCCACCGCCTCCAGTCGGAGTTCGGCATCACCATCCCGGTCGGTCTGCTCTTCAAGGTCACCACCCTGCACGGCATGGCCAGGACGGTCGAGGACATCATCACGGGCAAGATCTCCGGCAACCGCCCGTACCTGACCTTCAATTCGGGCCGCGGCGGCGATGCCCCCGTCCTCTTCTGCTTCCCGCCGGCCGGTGGGCACGGACTGGTCTACCGCCGCTTCGCCGCACACCTCCCCCCGTACGAACTGGTCGCCTTCAACCACCTCGACGGCGACAAGGTGACCCGCTACACCGACCTCATTGAGACGCTGCGGCCCGACGGGCCCTGCCCCCTCCTCGGCTACTCCCTCGGCGGCAACCTCGCCTTCGAGGTCGCCAAGGAACTCGAACGGCGCGGGCGCGAAGTCCCCCATGTGGTGATCATGGACTCGTACCGCCTCCTGACTCCCCACTCCCTCGCCGACGAGCACATCGAGGCGTTCGAGCAGGAGCTGCGGGCCCATCTGCACCGCCACACGGGCTCGGAGACCGTCACCGCCGAAACTCTCGAACAGGCCAGGGAGTACCTGGACTTCTGCGGCCGTACGCCCAACCTGGGCACGGTGGCGGCGACCGTCAGCGTGATCTCCGACGAGCGGAAGTCGGCCTTCTACGCGGCGGGGCAGCGCGGCACCTGGCACGGCAGCTCGACCACCCGCACGGAACTGCTGCGCGGGTTCGGCACGCACGCCGAAATGCTCGACGAGAAGTACCTCGCGCAGAACGCCGAACTCGCGCTGGCCGTCCTCGACGGCTTCTCGGACCTCACGGGCCTCACGGGTGGTGAGAGCCGTGTCGCGTGAGACCCGGCCCGTCCCGCACTCACAGGACGCCCGCGCCCGGGGTCTGCTCCGACCAGATGACCTTGCCCTTGTCGGTGTAGCGGGTACCCCAGCGTTCGGCGAACCGGGCGACGAGGAACAGGCCCCGGCCGCCCTCGTCGGTCGTCGCCGCGTAGCGCAGGTGCGGCGCGGTGCTGCTGGTGTCGGAGACTTCGCAGATGAGCGTGCGGTCGTACAGCAGACGGACCCGGATCGGGGCGGCGCCGTACCGGATGGCGTTGGTGACCAGTTCACTGAGGATCAGTTCCGTGGCGAAGGCCTCCTCCTCCAGCCCCCATTCGCCGAGCTGCCGCGTGACCCCCTTGCGCACCTCGGCGACGGCGGAGGGATCGGGCGCCACGTCCCAGTGAGCGACCCGGTCCGGGTCGAGAATGCGCGTCCCGGCCACCAGGAGAGCCACGTCGTCGCCCGGAGGGGTGGGCAGCATGGTCCGCAGTACGTCGGCGCAGGTCTCCTCCGGGGTCCGGCCACGGCGGCTCAGGCTGCGGCGCAGCAGTTCGAGACCGGTATCGAGGTCCCGGCTCCGCGCCTCGACGAGGCCGTCCGTGAAGAGCACCAGCCGGCTCCCCTCGGGCAGCCGCACTTCGGCCGCCTCGAAGGGCAGGCCGCCCAGGCCGAGAGGGAGGCCGGCCGGTGTCTCGGGGAACTCCACGGTGCCGTCGGGCATAACCACCGCGGGTCCCGGGTGTCCGGCCCTGGCGACTGAACAGCACCCGGTGACCGGATCGTAGATCGCGTACAGACATGTGGCCCCCGTGATCTCCGTTCCCCCTCCGCCGGCTCTCTCCTCCTGATCCATCCGGCCGACGAGTTCATCGACACGTGCGAGGAGTTCGTCGGCCGGCAGGTCCAGGGTGGAGAAGTTCTGGACCGCCGTGCGCAGCCGCCCCATCGTGGCGGCCGCGTGCAGACCGTGCCCGACGACGTCACCGACGACCAGCGCGACCCGGGAGCCGGGCAGCGGAATGACGTCGAACCAGTCGCCGCCCACCCCGGCCTGGGCGGGCAGGTAGCGGAAGGCCACATCGACGGCGTTCTGCTCGGGCACAGCGCTCGGCAGCAGGCTGCGTTGCAGGGTGACCGCCATCTCGTGCTCGCGCGTGTAGCGGCGGGCGTTGTCCACGCAGACGGCGGCCCGGGCCACCAGTTCCTCGGCGAAGGACACGTCGTCCTCGTGGAAGGGCTCGGGATTGCGCGTACGCCAGAAATTCGCCATCCCGAGGACCACGCCGCGCGCGTGCAGCGGAACCGAGAGCAGCGAGTGGACGCCGTACGCGATGATCCGCTGCGTCCGTTCGGGATCGCGTCGGCGGAAGTCCGGCGAGGTGGTCAGATCGGGTTCCAGAACCGTGCGGCCACTGCGCATGCCCGGCGCCGAGGGGCCGTCGGGAATGAAGCCGAGCACGTAGCCGACGGGATGGAACGGGTGGTCAGTGCTCAGGCCTGCGACGGCCGTGCGGCGCATGTTCGTGACCGCTCCGCGCGGCGTGATCGGTTCCTCGCCCCGCAGGATGCTCTCCACCAGGTCGACCGTGGCGAAGTCGGCGAACCGGGGGATCGCCACTTCCGTCAGCTCTTCGGCGGTCCTGGTCACGTCGAGGGTGGTGCCGATGCGCGCCCCCGCCTCGTACAGCAGGAGCAGGCGCTCCCGTACCCCTTCCGCCTTGCCGGCGAGCGCTCTCAGGTCGGTGGTGTCGCGCAGGGTGGCGACGATCCCGGGCGGCCCGCCGCGTTCGCCGGTGTGGCGCAGATTGACGGCCAGCAGGCGGTCGCCCGCCACGCACACCTCGTCGGTGGCGGCGCGGCGCGAGGTCAGCAGTCGGGCGGTGGCCGGATCCAGGCCCACGTCGGTCACCCGGCGCCCTTCGGCGTCCTGGGGCAGGTCGAGCAGTCGGCGGGCCTCGTCATTGGCCAGCAGCAGCCGCCCGTCGCTCCCGATGATGAGGACGCCTTCCCGGACAGCGTGCAGCACGGCGTCGTGGTGCTCGTACAGTCGCGCCAGTTCGGCCGGGTCCAGTCCGCGGGTCTGCCGCCGCAGACGCCGGCTGACCAGCACCGCACCGCCGGTGGCCAGGGCCATCGCCACGGCGGCGGAGCCGAGAAGCACCGGCAGCTGCCGGCCGACCACGCCCTGCACCCGCTCGACCGTGATGCTCGCCGCCACGGTGCCGGCGACCGAGCCGTCCGGCCGGCGGACCGGAGACAGGGAGATCACGGAGACGCCCGAGGTCGTCTCCGTGGTCCGCGTGACGGGCTCACTCGGCGGCTCTCCGCTGCCCACCACGTGCTCCCCGATGAGGTCGGGGTACCGGTGGGTGTACCGGGTTCCGTCGGGCGAGTACACGACGATGAGGTCGACGCCGCCGCCCCGCCTGGCCTCCTCGGCCCACGGCTGCAGCGTGGCGGTGGGGTTCTCGCTGTCCAGCGCCGGCACGATCGCCGGGGAGTGGGCGAACGCCTCGGCGACGGCACGCGTGCGCAGGGACGCCTCCTGCATGCTCTCGCGCCGCCCCTGCAGTACGTGCGAGACCACTGCCGCGGTGACCAGGAGCACCACGAAGACGAGCAGCAGCAGAAACACCTGACCGGCCACCGTACGGACGCTGAGCAGGGACCGGAGGGGCGGGCCCGGCGGCCGGGAGCGGCCGGATCCACGGAGCCGCGCCCTGAATCGGTCGAATCCGCCCATAGGGCCATTCTGGCCTCGTTGCCGCCCTCCGGCGACGGCGGTGCGCGTCGGCGGAACATCCGGCGAACAGCGGGTGGCCGGCATGGTCGAGCTGCGGCAGGGTGGTCCACTTGTTCTCGGCGGCGCTCCACACGCGAACCGTGGGGGTTCCCAGGGGCGTCCCCGGAATCTCGCCTCCCTTGGGCTCGCGCCGGCTGCGGGCAGGACCCCGGTGGTCAGTGCGCGGGCTTGTCGGTGATCCGGACGAGGTTGCGTCCGCGCAGGGGGTCGAAGCGGGAACACGGTCGTGTCGGACACGCCGTACACGACAACGAGGTCGGTCACCATGACCGCGAACCCGTTGCCGTCCCCGTTCCGCCCGAGCGGCGATGCCGGCCGTCTGTTACGGGTCGCTCGTCGATCGGGTTCACGAAGCACTGGGAGCGACCCGTCCTCGGGTGGTGGGTCCACAACGAACCGCCGCCCTCCGGTGCCGGACTGCACACCGGCCGGCACGAGGCCGTTGAGGCGACGGCTGGTGAGGACCTTCAGCTCTCTGGGGGTCCGGCTCCTTCACGCGGGGGACTCCGGGCTGAGGCAGGCGTGGCCAGGGTTCTCACTTGAGGGCGTTGGCGCCGTAGGCGCGGGTCACCCACTCCTCGTCGTAGATGGTGTCCAGGTAATTGCCGCCGAAGTCGGGGGAGATGGCAACGGCGGTCAACTCGTCCTGACCTCCGTGCGCCGCCAGCCAGTCCATGGCCCCGCTGACGACGGTTCCCGTGGACCCTCCGAAGAGAAAGCCGTGGCGTACGAGGCGGTGGCACATGCGGACTGTCTCTGCCTCTGCGACGTACACCACGTCGTCCGCGTAGGACGCGTCAAGGATCGGGGGCCGCACGCTGGTGCCGAGGCCGGGAATCAAGCGGCGGCCGGCGGGGCGGTCGAAGGTTACAGAGCCGATGGTGTCGATCGCGACGATCGAGACCTCGGGGTGGTTCTCCCGGAAGTAGCGGGCGCAGCCCATGAGGGTGCCGGTTGTCCCGGCCCCGACGAACAGCACGTCCAGCTCCGGGAAGGCCTTGGCCACTTCGGGGCCCGTTGTGCGGTAGTGACCACGCCAATTGCCTGAGTTCGCGTACTGGTTCAACCACAGGTAGCCGGCGTTCGCTGCGCACAGCCGCCTGACATGGGCCAGGCGAGCCCCGAGGAAACCGCCTTCCGCGTCGGGTTCATTGACCACGTGTACTTCGCTGCCCAGGGCCTCCATCGTTCGCCGGGCCGTGAGCGTGCAGCGTGTGTCCGTGACGCAGACGAAACGGTAACCCCTGCTGGCGGCGACGATACTCAGCGCGACGCCCATGTTCCCCGACGACGACTCTACGAGCGTTCCGCCCTCTCGGAGCTCACCTTCGCGTTCCTTGGCGTCCACCATCTCCGCAGCGGCTTTGGCCTTGATCGACCCAGCGAAATTGAAGCCCTCGCATTTGAGATATAGCTGACACCCGATGCTCTGCCGGAGGTCGACGTAGAGGTCTTCGACATTGAAATCCAGGGGATTCGTGATGATAGCTGTCACAGGGACACGCTCACCATGACCTCCATATTTGACCTATACGACAGCCGGTATCGGCCAGAAAGGCCGAAAGCAGGGTGATACAAGTTTCTAGCACCTGTTATTTAGGGTTTGCAGGAGCCGCTAATAACTTACAGCCGCAGGTCACGGCATAAAATTGAATCCACCGATCCGCTTTGCAGTAGGAATCTCAAGCCAGCGGACACCAATCCGCAATGGCCGACGGTCACCCCCACCTCCGTCACGCACCCATTACCCGATCATCCTTGACTCCCCCTTGGGCCAAGGTTAGTGTCGCCGCAGGGGTGCCGATCGAACTGAGAGCCGATAGTGCAGTGAAATTACCGGGGAGTGACGTTAGTGTCCCGCTTATCGTGCGAACTTCGTAACCTCCTCCCTCGAAACTCCGAGTCCCCACTTCCCCATTCCACCGCCCCGCACAGTCGATTACCCATGCCCATTGCGCTTCACCTGAGGAGAAGTTCAAGAATGCTGGAGTTTCGTATTCTCGGCCCGGTCGGACTATGGGTGGGCAACTCCGAGTTACCACTCAACGGAACAAAACAGCGCACCATGCTCGCAGCCCTGCTGCTCGCCGGCGGACGAGTTCTCCCCGACTACCAGCTGGGCGAGATGCTGTGGAGCAAAACTCCGCCCGAGACGTACCAGGCGCAGATATATACGTACGCCTCGCGGCTGCGTCAACACCTCGACGGGCGGGCGGAAATCGTCCGCAAGGGCACGGGGTACCTGATGCGGACCACCGCCGGACGCTTCGATTACCACGAGTTCGAGATGCTGTCCCACGCCGGGCGCGCAGCACTGCGGGAAGGTGACTATCCATATGCCGCGGAGGTGCTGCGGGCGGCGCTCGACCTCTGGCACGGTCCGACGCTGACGGGTGTCACGGATCAGCTGGCGGAGACCGCGGGGCCCAGCATGGAAGAAGCGCGCATGGAGACCTTGGAGTACCGGATCGCCGCCGATCTGGCACTGGGCCGGCATGAGCAGCTCACGCCCGAACTCGTCGCGTTGGTGCGGGCACGCCCCCTCCGCGAACGGCTGCGCGCCCAGCTGATGGTGGCGCTGTACATGTCCGACCGCCAGGCCGACGCGTTCGAGGTGTACTACGTCGGCCAGCGGCATCTGGAGGAAGAACTCGGAGTCGACCCGGGGCTCGCGCTCCGCCAGGCATACCAGGCGATCCTGACCGGTGACCTCAACAGCATCTGGCAGGAGCCGTTCGGCGCGCCCGCGGGTCACCGGGCGCCCGGCGCCCCGTCGTCGGCGCCGGACCGGCGCACGATTCTGCCCAGCCACCTGACCCGCCGTGCCCCACAATCAGAGATACGGCTCGGGCCGGGGACGCGGCTCGTGATCGACGAACGAAGACTGTACCGTCACCCGTAACGCTTCAGGTCGCTGAAGAAGTCGGGGACAGTGTGCAGCGCACCGCCCCTGGCGACCTCGCCGTGAACGAAGCGCGCCACCGCGAGGTCGAGTACGCCCAGGCCGAAGGGGGAAAAGACGACCGGCCGATCGGCCGGGCAGGTGAGAGCGCCGGTCAGTACGTCGAAGAGCGTGCCTGCCACGAAATCCCGGTTGCCGACGCGCTGTTCGGTCAGGTGCAGTGACGTGTTCGCCTTCATGCAATGCTCTACGTCGTCGGTCACGTTGTGGGATGCCAGGACCACGTCGGTCGACACGTCCCGCAGCGAGATGTGCAGGACAAGCGGGTTGTGGTGGAACCAGGACGGGTCGCTCACGTGCGGCTCGCCGGCGACGGTGGCGAAGACGATCAGGTCGCTGGACCGGACCAGGTCTTCCGCCTTGTCGTGCACCGTGATCTCGCCCCCCTCGGTGCGCCGCAGATAGCCCTTGAACGCTTCGGCGTGCACTGGCGACACGTCATGGACTCCCAAAGCGGTGAAGGCCATGCCGCTGGCGACCAGATAGCGGTGGATGTAGCGGGCAATGAGCCCCGTCCCGAAGAAACCGACCCGCGTCGGGCGGTCGCCACCCCTGGCCCTGCTGAGCTCCGTGGCGGCGAGCGCCGCCGAGGCGGCTGTGCGCGCCGCGCTGATGATGGAGCTTTCCAGGCAGGCGAAGGGATAGCCGGTGCGGGTGTCATTGAGGATCAGCACCGCGGAGGCGCGCGGGATGCCCGCTTCCACGTTCTCCGGGAAGCTCGATATCCATTTGATGCCGTGTACGTCCACGTCACCCCGCACCGAGGCCGGCAGCGCGATGATGCGACTGGACGGCCGGTCGGGGAAGGTGAGGAAGTAGGAGTCGGGGTTCACCGTGGCGCCCTCGCCGTGCAGCCGGTACGCAGCCTCGACAACCCGGATGACGTCCTCCTCCCGTCCACTGGTCGTCGCCTGCACCTGGGCGCCCGGGATCACGCTGAAGGACGGGGACAAGGGATCGCTCACTGCGTACTGCCTTCCGGTCGGTCGTGTTCTTGTGCTCTGCCTGCTGCCGCTGCCGCGAGTGACGGTGACGCCCGGAACTCGCCGTCGAGGAACACGAGCGGCGCGTGGTCCTTCAGTGAGGTGCCACACTCGACCACCGCGCCCACCATCAGGTCATGGTCCCCGACGGCGTAGATGTGCTGGAGCCCGCAGACGAAGTAGGCGACGCACCCGGGAACGAGGGGCACGGCGGGATCGGTGTCCAGGACGGTCATCGCGGGCTGCTGCGACTGCCCCGTCCGGTCCCGCCGTGCGTAGTGCTGGGCGTAGTGTTGCTGCCCCCCACTCAGAATGCTGACCCCGAAACAGCCGGCCTGCTCGATGTAGTGCCGCATGCGTCCTTCGCGGTGGACCGCGATGCCGATCAGGGCCGGCTCCAGGGAGAGGGTGACGAAGGAGTTGGCGGTCAGCGCGTGCGTACCTTCGCCGTGGCGGACGGCGGCGATCGTCACTCCGGTGGCGAAGCGCCGTGCGGCGCGCCGCACGTTCTGTGCCAAGTCCTCGCCCCTCCGCCGGAACTGCGAGGCGTCGCCCGCGATCGGCGGGGAGGGGTGAACCTGTGTCGGCAGGGAGGGGCGCGTCATCTCGGCAGCTCTCCGTTCGGGACTGACTGGTTCGGGGCTAGTCGGACATCGCGACCAACACCCGGCGCGGCCCGGTGAAGGGGCGCCGGCCGTGGCCTACCAGGAGGTTGTCGATGATGAGCACGTCTCCGGTGTGCCAGTCCACGTCGACCGCCGACTCCAGGCCGCGGTCGCGGATCTGGGTGACGTAGTCGGCCGGTATGGGTGAGCCGTCGGCGAAGGTGACCGACTGCGGCAGGTCCTCCTGCGGCATGATCTGGTAGAGCGCCGCGGCCGTCTCGTCCCCAAGCCCTGCGGCATGCCACTGGTCGGCCTGGTTGAACCACACCTCTGTACCGGTCACCGGGTGGCGGACGGTCGCCGGGCGCGTCTGCGTGACGCGCAGACCGCCGTCCTCGCGCCACTCCCAGTCTGCCTCCGCGCTCTTGAGGAACGTCTCCACGTCGGCGCGCGACTCGGTCTCGAAGGTCTCCTGCCAACTCTTGCCCAGACCCCGGCCGCCATGCAGATTCTGGGAGTAGCGCACTCCCCCGGCGAAACCGTCGCGCACCTCGGCGTCCAGTGCCTCCAGCCAGCGCACGCCGTCCACCAGAGGGGTCGCGCCGCCCGTCACCGGCTCTCGGTCGCAGAAGAACAGCAGCCGGGCGGGCCACTGGTGGGCGTACGACATCTCGTTGTGCATGGAGATCGTGTACTCGGGCGGGTACTCGGTGGAGGTGTAGACGTTCTCCCCGACCTTGGTCCGCGGCGAGTTTCCGTGGACGTAGGCGAGCCGGTTGGGCAGAAGGAGGTTCATGACCTCGTCGAGTTCGGCGCGCGTGACGTTGAAGCCGCGGAAGACCAGCGCCTTGTGGCGGGTCAGCAGGGACCCCAGACCGGTGAGGCCGCGCAGGTGGCCGACCAGACCCTGCGGCGTCGCCGCTGCCCCGGCTTCGGCCGGCGTGATTTCCTTCGGTGCCCAGGTGCTCTGACCGTCCATCGGGCGGCTCCTCTCAGTGGGACGTGCCCCGATGGTGACTGCCGTATCTATATTTCTTCGGTATCTCTCCTTCGCCTGCGCCTGTATAGACGGCATATAGCCGCTCTCCCCAGGGTGACCTTTTGCCGGTACTCAAATGAGCTATGCAGCTACGGAGTTGGGAATGGTCGACGGAGACGCAATACGCCTGCCTTTGTCCGCCGGTCAACAGGGTGTCTGGTTCGCGCATCAGCTGGATTCCACCGGCCAGCAGTACAACTGCGCGGAGTACATCACCATCGATGGCCCGCTCGACGTGGAACTCCTCAGATCAGCCTGGGCATTGCTGCGGGCGGAGGCGGACGTCGTACGCATCCGTTCGATAGTGCAGGACGACGGACTCTGGCAGGTCCTCGACCCGGCGCACGCCGTCGAGCCGGTGCTGGTCGACCTCACCTCCGCGCCGGATCCGGAAGCGGATTCTCAGCGTTGGATGCGGCAGGAAGTGTCCCGTCCCGTCGACCTGGACAGCGGCCCGATATCTTCCTTCGCGCTCCTGAAACTGGCGGACACCCGGTTCATTTTCTACTACCGCATCCACCACGTCGTCATTGATGGATACGGCGTTCACCTCCTCGGGCAGCGGCTGGCCGAGATCTACTCGGCGCTGTCCGAGAACCGTTCCGAGGTGCCCGCCGCATTCGCACCGCTGTCGACCGTGCTCGACGAGGACACGTCCTACCGCTCGTCGCCCGCGTTCGCCGAGGACCGGAGCTACTGGCTCAAGCGGTTCGAGGACACTCCCGAGCCCATGCGGGTGCCGGGAGGCGCCGGAGCGCCGCTGCCGCCCGGGATGCTGCGGCTGCGCCGGTCGCAGCCGCTGTCCCGCTCCGACTTCGACCAGCTGAAGAAGGCCGCGGAGCAGGCCGGAACCACCTGGCACCTACTGCTCATGACCGCCGTCGCCGCCTACGTCCACCGGGTCACCGGCCGCCGGGACGTGATCCTCGGCGTTCCCGTGACGGGTCGCCGCACGGCCGCGTCGCGACGTACTCCGGCGATGGTGACCAACACAGTCGCGGTACGCATCGACGTCCCGCCTGCCGCCACGCTGTCGCGGCTCGCGGGGGACATGACGACGGAGGTCGCCGCCGCTCTGCGGCACGAGCGGTTCCGCATCGAGGACCTGCACCGTGCCCGCTCGGTGGAGGACGGCGTCGGTGCCTTCCTCGGGCCCATCGTGAACTTCATGCCGTTCGGCGGGCCGCTACGCTTCGGCGGCATCGAGGCCACCTCGCACAACCTGGCGTCCGGGCCGTGCCTCGATCTGTTCCTCAGTGTCCGGTCACACACCGACGGCGAGGGCGTGTCCCTCGTCTTCGAAGGAAATCCGGAGCTCCACGACGAGGGCTCCCTGCGGGGCCATCAGGAGCGGCTCACCGCGTTTGTCAGGGCCGTCACGGCCCGGCCCGGGGTGCCCGTCGGCACGGTCGACGTCCTCTCTCCCGACGAGCGCCACGAACTGCTCGTACGCCGCAACGACACCACCGTCCCGGTACCCGCGCCGACCGTACCCGAGGCGGTCGGCGCACAGGCCGCGCGGTCCGCGGAGCGCGTCGCCCTGGAGCATGAGGGGACCACCTGGACATACGCCCAGCTCGACGCGCGGGCCGGCCTGATCAGCCGTCATCTCGCCGCACGGGGCATCGGTCCCGGTGATCTCGTGGCGCTCTCCCTGCCACGCTCTCCGGCGCTCGTGGCCGCGATGCTCGCCGTTCTCACAGCGGGCGCGGCCTTCGTACCCGTCGACGCGACGCATCCGCCGCAGCGCATCGCCCACATGCTCGACGACACGGCCCCCGCGTGCGTCATCACCGACACCGCGACGCAGCCCCTGCTGCCCGGCGGGGCGCCGCGCGTGCTGGTGAACGAGGACGGAATACTGACGGGTGCCGGGCCCGCCGCGACGGTCGGCGCCCCGGCTGCCCCCGCACATGACAACCTCGCCCCCGACCATGCCGCCTACGTGATCTACACCTCCGGATCCACCGGCACTCCCAAGGGCGTGGTCGTGGTCCACGACGGACTGCGCAATCTCGTCGCCGACCGCATCGCCCGTTACGGGATCGACGCGCACAGCCGGGTCCTTCAATTGGTCTCTCCCGGCTTCGACGTCGCGATGGGGGACATCTGGCCCGTGCTCTGCGCCGGCGGCCGCCTGGTGCTCGCCCCGGACGGGAACACGCTGTCCGCAGAGGCCCTGGCCTCGCTGCTCCGCTCACGGCGCATCACGCACGCCGCGATTCCACCGGCGTTCCTGGCGCAGCTGTCACCGGAGGGCCTGACCGAGCCGCAGGTACTGATCACGGGCGGGGAGGCGCTGTCCGCCGAGGTCCTCGAGCGGTGGTCGGCCGGCCGGCGGATGTTCAACGAGTACGGGGTGACGGAGGCATCAGTCACCTCCGTCGTGAGTGCGGCCCTGGACGGCCCGGGCCCCCCGCCGATCGGCCTCCCGATCGCCAACACGCGGACGTACGTGCTCGACGGCTCACTCGCTCCGCTGCTGCCTGGCGTCACGGGCGAGTTGTACCTCGCGGGCACCGGCCTGGCCCGGGGCTACCTGCGGCGCCCGGAACTGACCGCCGAACGCTTCGTGCCCTGCCCGTTCGGTCCGCCCGGCTCGCGGATGTACCGGACGGGCGATCTCGTACGGTGGCGGGTGGACGGGGGTGGCCTCGAGTACCAGGGGCGCGCCGACGACCAGGTCAAGGTGCGCGGGTTCCGGATCGAGCTCGGCGAGATCGAAGCGGCGCTGGCTCGGCACGATCGGGTCGAGGCGGCCGTGGCCGCCGTGCGTGAGGACCGCCCGGGGCGGCGGCAACTCGCCGCCTATGTCGTCGCGGCGCCCGGCACCGAGCCGCCCGAACCCGCTGAACTGCGGGCGCTCGCGGCGCGTTCGCTGCCCGCCCACATGGTGCCCGCCGCCGTCGTCCTGCTCGACGCGCTGCCGGTCACACCGAACGGCAAGGTGGACCGGCGCGCGCTGCCCGTGCCGGACTTCTCGTCCGCCGCGGGGCGCCTGCCCCGCACGGCGCGCGAGGAGACCTTGTGCGCCCTGTTCGCCGAAGTACTCGGGGTGGACGGTGCGGACGGGGTCGACGGGGTGGAGGGGATCTCCGTCGACGACTCCTTCTTCGACCTGGGCGGCGACAGCATCGCGGTGCTCCAGCTCGTCTCCCGAGCGCACCGGGCCGGTCTGAAGGTCGCCCTCGCCGATGTGTTCGCGCATCCGACGGTCGCCGGCCTGGCGCCCGTTGTCGGCGTGGCCGTTACGGACGGCCCGCAGGCCGAGCCTCTCGACGCCGACATTGGTCCTTTCCCTCTCACTCCAGGCATGGCGCGGCTGCTGGAGCAGCAGGTTCCGCTCACCGGCCGTCATGAGTCGCTGCTGCTCCAAGTGCCGCCCGGGGCCGGGCGGGAGACGATGGCCGAAGTGGTGGGTGCGCTCGTCGGACGGCACGCCGCGCTGCGGCTGCGCCTTTCCGTCTCCGCCGCCGGCGAGTGGGAGGCGCGGACGCTGCCCGTGTCGGCGGTACCGGTGGACTCCGTCCTGACCCGGGTGGCGGTCGGCGACCTGGACGCGGAGGCCGTGGAGGGCCGGGTGGAGGCGGAGAGGGCCGCCGCCGGGGCCCGGCTCTCACCCGCCGAGGGCCGAGTGGTGCAGACGGTGTGGTTCGACGCCGGGGCCGGGCACGCGGGGCGTCTGCTGCTCCTCGTGCACCCGCTCGTCGTGGACGCCGCCTCGTGGCGGATCCTGCTCGACGACCTGGCCGCGGCCTGGGCGCGGTTGAGCTCCGGGCGGCCGGTCCGCTCGGAACCTGCCGGTACGTCGCTGCGCTCCGCGGCCCTGCGGCAGCCCAAGGCCGACGCGGGCGGCGGCCCGCCGGAGCGGGCGCCTCTCGAACGGCAAGGTGAGGCAGTCGGCACACAGGGCTCGCCGGGCTGGCCACTCAAGCGCCAACTGCTTTTGGCGCCGGAGGAGTTCGGGTCCGTACTGACTACTCTTCCGGCCCTCTTCCGGGCCGGTCCCACCGACCTGCTCGTGACCGGTCTGGCTCTGGCGTATGCCGAGTGGCGCCTGCGCCGCACCGGCACGGCGCAGGCGGCAGTGGTCGCCGACGTGACGGGGCCCGACCGTACCGGCGACGCGGCGGAGGCCGGCCTCGAAAGGACGGTCGGGCCGCTCACCGAGGGCGGTACGGTCGCGCTGGATCCGGGGCCGGTCGGCTGGGACGACGTGTGCGCGGGCGGTCCGGCCCTCGGCCCGGCGGTCAAGCGCGTCAAGGAGCAGTTGCGGGCGGCCGGGGTGTCCCTGGGGCCCTCCCCGCAGGACCGCCCCGCGGGGAGGCGCAGGCCAACGGACGCCGATACGCCGGGCTTCGCCTTCCACCACCGTGGGTCGCTGCCGGTCGGTGACGGGAGCGGCCGGGGGGACTGGCTGCCCACCGGAGAGGAAGGCTGCTTCTCCTTCGCGCCCGCCTCGCCCGCCCTGGGCCTGTCGCTCGATGTGGAGTTCGTGGCGGTCAGCCGTGAACGGCCGTCCGGGGCCGAGCTGGACGTCACGGTCTGCTGGGACGGCGGGCGGATCTCCGAGTCGTCGGTCAAGGAGCTGGTCGAGCTCTGGCGTGCGGCGCTCAGCGGTCTCGTCGCGTACGGCAGCCAGGGCGGCACCGGCGGTCCCACGCCCTCCGACCTGCCACTCGTGCGGCTCTCGCAGGACGAGATCGACACGCTCACCGAGGGGCACCCGCGACTGTCGGACGTCCTGCCGCTCTCCCCGCTGCAGGAGGGCTTCCTCTTTCACAGCCTGTTGTCCGCGCAGACCGTCGACGCGTACGCCGCCCAGCTCTGCTTCGACCTGGAGGGCCCCCTCGACCGGGCGGCGCTGCGGGCGGCCGGGGAGGCGCTGCTCGACCGGCATCCCGCGCTGCGTTCGGCGTTCCGGCACGACAGCACGGCCGAGCCGGTGCAGGTCGTGTGCGACGACGTAACGCTGCCGTGGGCGGAGCATGACCTGTCGGCCCTCCCGGAGGAGGAGCGCGAGGGACAGGCACGGCTCCTGGCGCGGGCCGAGCGGTCCAGCCGGTTCGACATGGCGGCGCCGCCCCTCATGAGGTTCACGCTCCTGAGACGGGGCGATGAGAGCCACCGCCTGTTACTGACGGCCCATCACATTCTGTGGGACGGCTGGTCCACGGCGACTTTGGTACGCGAGCTGTTCACGCTGTACGCGCCCGGCGGCGTACGCCCGGACCTGCCGCCCGCCGCCCCGTACCGCGACTATCTGGCCTGGCTGGCCGCCCAGGACCTCACGGAGGCCCGAGACGCGTGGGCGGCCGCGCTCGAAGGGCTGGCCGGCCCCACCCATGTCGCGGTCGGCGCCCCGGACGCGGCCCCCGCGCAGCAGGACCATGTCACGCACGTACTGGACGAGGCACTGACCGGGGAGCTGACAGCGCGCGCCCACGCCCACGGGTTCACCGTGAGCACCGCGGTGCAGGGCGCCTGGGGTCTGATGCTGTCCACGATGACAGGGAGCGAGGACGTGGTCTTCGGGTCGTCCGTGTCCGGGCGCCCGCCGGAGCTGCCCGGCGTCGAGGGCATGGTGGGCCTGCTCACGAACACCGTGCCGGTACGGCTGCGGTTGCGCGTGGGCGAGCCACTGACGGACCTGCTGGCCCGGCTGCAACGGGAGCAGGCGGACCTGATGCCCCATCACCACTTGGGCCTGGGCGACATCCAGCGGCAAGCGGCGCGCGACGGGACGGCGGCGGCGCTCCCGCGCCGGGGCGGCGAGCTCTTCGACACCGCCATCTCCTTCGTCAGCACCTCCTTCGACCCGGCGGACGTGGCGCTGCCCGGCGGTCTGCGGCTCGCCGGGTTCGACGTCGAGGACGGCACCCACTACCCCTTACGCCTGGCCGCCGTGCCGGGCCCCGCGCTGAAGCTGCGGCTCGGCCACCGGCCCGGCCTGTTCTCCCGGCAGGACGCCGAACGGCTGCTCGCACAGCTGGTCCGCGTCCTCGAAACGGTCGCCGGGCGGATCTGAGCGAGCTCATCCCGCGCGCGAGTGCGCCGCGGGCCCGACCAACGAGGAGGCGAGGCGCCTTGCGGACGCCCGGGACATACATCAAGGGGCTCGGAGTCTTCCTGCCCCGCACGGTCGGCATCGAAGAGGCCGTCGCACAAGGTCTCTATCCGGCCGAGGACGTGGAGCTGCACGAACTGGCAGGCGCCGCGGTGGCCGGGCGGACACCGGCCCCCGAGATGGCTCTGTGGGCGGCCCAGGACGCGTACAAACGCTGCGGACACCGCCCCGACGACACCGATCTGCTGCTCTACGCCGACTCGTGGCACCAGGGGCCCGACGGCTGGCAGCCCCAGTACTACCTCCAGCGCCACCTGGTCGGCGGCGATGTGCTCTCGATGGAGGTGCGGCAAGGCTGCAACGGCATGTTCGGCGCGCTGGAGCTGGCCGCCGGGTATCTGGCGGGCCGGCCCACGTCCCGCGACGGCGAGCGGCCGTCCACCGCTCTGCTGGTCTCCTCCGACAACTTCGGCACGCCGATGATGGACCGCTGGCGGATGGGGCCCGGTTACGTCACCGGGGACGCCGCCAGTGCCGTCGTACTCACCGGTGAACCGGCGTTCGCCGAGCTTCTGTCGGTGGGTTCGCTGACCGTGGCGGAGGCCGAGGAGATGCACCGCGGCGCCGAGCCGCTGTTCCCGCCGGGTCCGACCGTCGGGCGGGCGCTCGACTTCACCGCGCGCAACGCCGAGTACAAGCGGCGCTCCGCCGCTACCGGCGGGGGCACCGCCGCCCTGGTCCAGGTGCACGTCAAGACGCTGGAAGTGGTCGAGCGGACTCTCTCGGAGGCGGGCATCACGATGGGCGACGTCACCCGCGTCGCCTATATGAACTACTCGCGGGAGATCGTCGAGCAGCGCTGCATGGGTGCGCTCGGACTGCCTCTGGAGAAGTCGGTCTGGGAGTTCGGCCGGACGGTCGGCCATCTCGGTGCGAGCGACCAGACCGTGGCCCTGGATCACCTGTTGACCACGGGGGAGCTCGGCCCCGGTGACCACCTCCTCATGCTCGGCGTCGGCCCCGGGGTCACCCTCTCCGCCGCGGTCGTGCGCATCCTGCAGCCCGCACCGTGGTGCGGCTAACCAAAGCAAGGAGACGACCCAGTCGTGCCTACGCGATCTGACTCAAGCACCTTCGACCGAAACGGGAGCCGCACCCCGGCCCCCCTCGAACCCATCGCCGTGATCGGCGCGGGCTGCCGCTTCGCCGGTGCGGCCGACTCCCCCGCCGCGTACTGGGATCTGCTGCTCTCCGGCCGGGACGGCATCGGACGGATGCCCCAGGACCGCTGGGGCGCGTACCGCGAACTCGGCCCCGATCACGCGTCGGCGGTACGGCGCGCCGACCTGCCCGCCGGTTTTCTGGGCGAGGTGGAGGGGTTCGACGCCGCGTTCTTCGGCCTCACCCCCCGGGAGGCCGAACTGATGGATCCGCAGCAGCGGATCCTGCTCGAAGTGGTGTGGGAGGCGCTTGAGCACGCCGGGATCCCGCCCACCGGCCTGGCCGGCAGCGACACGGGGGTCTTCGTCGGCGTCGGCTCGGACGACTACGGCCGCCGGCTCCTCGAGGACCTGCCGAACATCGAGGCGTGGACCGGCATCGGCAGCGCGATGTGCGCGGCCGCCAACCGCATCTCGTACGCGATGGATCTGCGCGGACCCAGCCTGGCCGTGGACACCGCGTGCTCGGCCTCGCTCGTGGCCACCCATCTCGCCTGCCAGAGCCTGCGCGCGGGAGAGAGCGAGGTGGCCCTCGTCGGCGGCATCAATCTGATTCTCGCGCCCGGTCTCTCGGTGACCCTGGAGGCCGCGGGCGCCACATCGCCCGACGGGCGCAGCAAGCCCTTCGATGCCTCGGCGAACGGCTACGGGCGCGGGGAGGGCGGGGCCGTACTGGTCCTCAAGCGCCTCTCCGACGCCCAGCGCGACGGGGACCGCGTCCTCGCCGTCATCCGCGGCAGTTCGGTCCAGCAGGACGGGCGGACCAACGGGATCATGGCGCCCAGCGGCAGTGCGCAGCAGGCGCTCCTGGAGGAGACGTGCCGCCGTGCGGGCATCGAGCCGGGCTCGGTCGACTACATCGAGGCACACGGCACCGGTACACGCCTGGGCGATCCGCTCGAAGCGGGGGCGCTCAGCGCCGTGTACGGGCGCGGCCGGCCGGTCGGCGACCCCTGTCTGATCGGCTCCGTGAAGCCCAACATCGGTCATCTGGAGGCCGGCGCCGGAGTCGCCGGCCTGCTCAAGGCCACCCTCGCCCTGCACCACGGCGAGATCCCGCCCAGCCTCAACTTCACCGAGGGCAACCCCGCGATCGGCTGGGAAGGCAACGGGCTGAGGGTCGTCACAGAGCCCACGCCCTGGCCCCGGCGGGGACGCCCGCGCCGGGCCGGTGTCTCGGGCTTCGGGTACGGCGGCACCATCGCGCACATTCTCCTTGAGCAGGCCACCGAGCCCGCCACCGAGGGCGGTGACACCGAAGCCGCACGGGACGCCGCCCAGCCGGTCCTGCGGGAGGCCCCCGACCGGCTGTTCCCGCTGTCCGCGAAGTCACCGGCGGCCCTGCGCGCCTACGCGGGCGACCTTGCCGAGTTCCTGACGGGGGCGGGCAGCGACACCCCTCTCGTCTCAGTGGGTCACACCCTCGCGCTGCGCCGCTCGCACTTGGACGTACGGGCCGGGATCGTCGCGGGAAGCCGGGAGGACCTCGCTGCCAAGCTGCGCATCGTCGCCGAAGGGGAGGAGTCGCGCGAGGCCCTGACCGGCACGTCGGCCACGACAGCGGCCGACCGGGGAACAGTGTGGGTCTTCTCTGGACACGGTTCTCAATGGGCCGGTATGGGGAGGGAGTTGCTGGAGTCCGAGCCGGTGTTCGCGGCCGCGGTCGACGAGCTGGAGTCGGTCTTTCTGGAGGAGATCGGTTTCTCGCCCCGGCAGGTTCTGACCGACGCAGACTTCGAGTCCGTCGACCGTGTCCAGACCATGATCTTCGCCATGCAGATCGGTCTGGCCGCCGTCTGGCGCTCCCACGGCGCCGTGCCGAGCGCCGTCGTCGGGCACTCCGTCGGCGAGATCGCGGCGGCCGTCACCGCCGGTGCGCTCACCGTGCGGGACGGAGCGCGGCTGATCTGCCGCCGCTCGCTGCTGCTGCGGCGGGTGGCGGGGCAGGGCGCGATGTTCATGGCAAGCCTGTCCATGGACGAGACGCAGGAGCGACTCGCGGAGCGCACCGACGCGGTCGCCGCGATCTCGGCTTCCCCCGGCTCCACCGTGGTCTCGGGGGACCGTGACGCGATAGCGGCCCTGTTCGAGGAGTGGCAGGCCGCGGGCGTGCAGGTACGCAAGGTCGCCTCCGACGTGGCGTTCCACAGCCCCCACATGGACCCGCTCCTGACAGAACTGGCCGCGGCGGCGGCCGACTTGACGCCGCGCGAGCCCGCCATCCCCATGTACTCCACGGCGCTGCCCGACGCGCGGACGACACCGGCCGCGGACGGCGCGTACTGGGCGACCAATCTGCGCAGCCCGGTGCGGCTCGCGGCGGCGGTCCGGGCGGCGGCGGAAGATGGCCACCGGGCATTCCTGGAGGTCTCCGCGCACCCTGTGGTGGCTCACTCGATCGGCGAGACCCTCTCCGAGCTCGACATCGAGGACGCCTTCGTCGGATCGACGCTGCGCCGCAATCAGTCCGAGCAGCTCTCCCTGCTCGTCGCGCTCGCCGACGCGCACTGCCACGGCATCCCCGTCGACTGGGCGAGGCTCCAGCCCGCGGGCGAGCTCGTCACGCTGCCGCAGGTGGCCTGGCAGCGTACCCGGCACTGGCGCGAGACCACGCTCCACGGGTCGGGCCAGGGCCACCAGCACGACGTGGACGCCCACGACTTGCGCGGCGCTCCCGTCCCGGTGGCCGGCGGGTCGCTGCGCCTGTGGCGCACCGAGCTGGACGACACCAACCGCCCCTACCCGGGCTCGCACACCATCAACGGGACCGAGATCGTGCCCGCGGCCGTCCTCCTCAACACATTCCTCGGCGCCCTCGACGGCGGCGAGGAGACCGTACGGGCTTTGGACGACGTGGCGCTGCGACTGCCCCTGACCGTGGCCGAGCAGCGTGAACTCCAGGTCGTACGCGACGGATCAGGGCTGCGGATCGCCTCCAGGGCGGCGGACGGCGACAGCGTCTGGCTCACCCACACCACCGCCTCGGCCGGGCCCGACGGCGCCGCGGCGGGTCTGCCTGAGCGGTTGCCGAGGCCCGCGGCCGACGCGGCTCCCGCCGACCCGGGCGACATTCTGCGCCACCTGGCATCGGTCGGCGTACCCACCATGGGGTTCGACTGGGCCGTCGACGACCTCGTGCGCGCCGAGGGCTCGCTGCGCGCCCGCGTGCGGGCCGAGCAGCCGGAGCACTCCCCCGCCACCTGGGCCCCGGTCTTCGACGCTGCCCTGTCGATCGCACCCTCCGCCTACCCCGGGCCGGCCGCCCTGCGGATGGTCGCCCAGGTGGGACGCGTGCGGACGGTCGGCGCTGTCCCCGGGGACGTGGACATCCACGTCGTCCATGATCCGCGGCAGGACACGGTCGACGTGTTCGTCGCGGACGAGGCCGGCCGGGTGGTGGCCACGCTCACCGGCGTGCGCTACAGCTCCATCGGGCAGGACACCGCGACGGCCGCACAACCGCATGAACTGGTGCACGAGGTGGCCTGGCACCCCCTCACCCTCCCGGCGTCGGGCTCTGGTCCGGCGTACCGCGACGTGGTGCTTGTCGGTGACGGCGCCGGCGCGTTCGCGACCACCCTCGCCGGGCGTCTCGCCGCGCGCGGCGGGCGGCTGCGGGCCGTGGAGGACCCTGGCGAACTGGCGGGCCTGAACGGCCTCGACGGGTCGGCCGACGTGCTCGTGGTCCCCGGTACGGCGGACTGCTCGCCTCCCGAGGCGGCCGCCACGCACGCGTGGCTGCTGCTGCGCACGGCCCAGCTGCTGGCCGGCCTGGGCACCGCGCGGTTCCCGCGGCTGTGGTGTGTGACCAGCGGCGTCCGGGAGAGCCGCGAAGAGGCACAGCTGGCGCACTCCTCGCTGTGGGGCCTTGCCCGGGTGATCGCGGGGGAGCACGGCGAACTGTGGGGCGGAACGGTCGACGTGGCTGCCGGCGACGCGGCGGAGGCCGATGTGCTCCTCGACATCCTGCGGGCCGCCCCCGCCGAGGACGTGATCGCGGTACGGGACGGCGCCGCCGTCGCGGCGCGGCTCGTACGCACACAGCGGGAGGCCGCGCACGCCCCGGTCGCGTGCCGCCCCGACGGTACGTACCTGATCACCGGCGGCCTCGGTGTGCTCGGGCTCGAAGTCGCCCACTGGCTCGCGGAGCGGGGTGCCCGGCGCCTCGTCCTCGCCGGGCGGGCCGCGCTGCCGCCGCGCGCCGACTGGGACACCGTCACCGACGACGGCACGCTCCGCCGCATCCAGGGGGTCCGTGCCCTGGAGGCCCGTGGTGTCACCGTCCGCACGGTGGCCCTCGATGTCGCCGACGCCGACGCGGTCGCGAACCGGCTCACCCCCGACGCACTGGGCCTCCCGCCGATCTGCGGAATCGTGCACGCCGCCGGCGTACTGGACAACCGGATGGCCCGGGAGGTGGACGAGCCGTCCCTGCGGCGGGTCATGAGGCCCAAGGCGGACGGGGCGTGGGTGCTGCACGGCCAGTTCCCGCCCGGCAGCGTGGACTTCTTCGTCCTCTTCTCGTCGTGCGGCCAGTTGCTCGGGCTTCCTGGCCAGGCCAGCTACGGCTCGGCCAACGCCTTCCTGGACGCCCTCGCGCAGCACCGCAACGACCCGGACGTGTCGTACGGCGGCGCTTCGCACGGCGGCGGGGACACGATCAGCTTTGCCTGGACGTCGTGGCGCGGGCAGGGCATGGCAGTCAACGAGGTGGTCGATCTGGAGCTGCGCGAGCGCGGCGTCACCGACATCTCGGTCTCCGAGGCCTTCGGCGCCTGGGAGTTCGCCGCGCGCCGCGGCGCCGGCTCCTATCCGGTGCTGCGCACGGTGCCGGTGGAGCCAGGGACGGAGCGGCTGCCCGTGCTGCGTGAGGTGGCGGTGGAGGACACATCGGCCGCCGCCCCGCAGCAGGACACCGGGGCGTTCGCGGATCTGCCGCCCGAGCAGCTGCGGGAGCGGCTCGTCGAAGAGGTGGCGGGGCAGATCGCCGGGGAGATGAGACTGCCGACGGCTTCCCTCGACGTCCGCAGGTCGCTGGTGGAACAAGGACTCGACTCGGTCATGACCATCGTCGTCCGACGCCGTCTGGAGAAGCGGTTCGGCCGGAAACTGCCGGCCACGCTGCTGTGGCATCAGCCCACAGTGACCGCCATCGTGGGTCACCTGGTCGAGCTGCTGTCACCGGCCGAGGAGGAGGAAGAGGGAACGAAGGAGCTGACGCCCGCGTCCTGACGCCGCCGCACACAGGTCCGCCCCGGCGCTCGGAGCGCCGGGGCGGACCTGTGTGTGCGGTGACCGCGTGCGTCCGTCAGAAGCCGGGCGCCGCGGCCGGGGCCCTGAGAGTCCCGAGGTAGGGGTGCCACAGGTGGTCGGGGTTGTTCTCCACCTCAGCCACCACCTCACGCATCGCCTGGAGGACCTTGGGCTCCTCGCCGTCGTACACGTCGCCCTGGAGCATCTTCAGTACGTCGATACGGTAGCGGGGATCCTGGACGAAGGCGGTGAACAGGACGTTCAGGCGGTAGTAGATGGAGATGAACTCGTACCAGTACTTCACCGCGCGGCGGAGCTTGGTCTCGTACGTCTCGAAGCGCTTCTTGGCGAAGTCACCGGCCTCGTGCGCCGCGATGATGTCCTGGGCGGCGATGCGCGCGCTGTTGAGGGCGACGCTGACGCCGCTGGAGAAGATCGGGTCGACGAACCTGGCCGCGTCACCGATGAGGACGAAACGGTCGCCGCAGATCTGCCGCATCGCGTAGCTGTAGTCGCCCTCGGGCTTGAAGGGGCGTATACGGCGGGCGTTCTTCAGCGCGTCGTGCAGTTCCGGGCGGCTGGAGACGAAGTCCCAGAAGAATTTCTCGCGGTCGGCGTTGGCCTCGGCGAACCGCCACTTCTGTGTCACCACTCCCACGCTGGTGACCGTGTCGGTGATGGGGATCTGCCACAGCCAGGTGTCCTTGATGGGCAGGAAGTGTACGAAGATGTGGTCGACCTGCGTGGCGTCGCCGGCCAGCGCGTGCCGGTCGAGCCCCTCGAACCAGGTGTGGATCGCGTACTGGTCGAAGACCGGGTCGGCCACCTTCACCCCGAGCTGACGGCCCAGCAGGGTCTGGCGGCCGGATGCGTCGACCACCATGCGCGCGGTGAAGTCCACTTGCTTCGACGCCAGCCGGCAGGTGAGCCGGACCGCGTCGGGGTCGGTGAAGTCCACCTTGGAGACCCGGACCCCGTTGAAGACGGTGGCGCCCTGCTCGTCCGCGTGCCGCAGCAAGATGGCGTCGAACTTCCCGCGGTCCACGTGGAAGGTGTAGTCGCGGTCGACGCCCGGCTGGTTGCGCTCGACGAACTGGATGTCGGCGGTCCAGCCGTGGCTGAGGCCGCTGTACCCCATGCGCGGGATGTCGCGGGACTCGGCCGAGGTCCAGGACGCGCCGTACTTCTTGGGGAAGCCTGCCTCGTCGATCTTCTCCAGTGCCCCGATCTCGTTGAGGACGGGCGTGGTCGCGGGCACGAGGGACTCGCCGACGTGCGGCCGCGGGAAGGTCTCGCTCTCGAAAACGGCGACGGACAGGCCGGCTCTGGCGAGGTAGGAGGCGGTGGTCGAGCCCGCCGGGCCCCCGCCGATCACAGCGACGTCGAAGTCGGTCTTCATGCGACGCGCTCCTCACCCGCGGTGTCCGCGGCCAGCTCGGCGAGCATGCCCGCGACGGTCCTGATGTCCCGGAAGTGCCGGGCGTCGATCTTCGCCGGTGACACATGGAGGCCCAGTTCGTCCCGGATGAAGCTCAGCAGAAGCGCGACGCGCAGGGAATCGAGGATTCCGGTCTCCATGAGGGGGGTGACGTCGTCGAGCTTCACCTCTTCTCCCTGGAGGAACTCCTCCCCGATGAATACGACGAGCGCGGACGCGTAGGCGTCTTCGCTCTGCTTGCTCTTCGCGGTTTTCACGGCTTTCGCTCTGGTCATCGCCATCCACCTTCTGCGCTGTGCGGGACACCCCGCGTTACCGTTCCGATGCGCGCTGTTCGTCCAAATCCAGCGCGTTCTCTGTGAGTTCTTCCTCCGACAGCCGGTCGATCTCGTCCCGGACTGCCGCTTCCACGGCCGCGGCGAGCCCGGCGACGGTGCCGGACTCGAACACGGCGCGGGTGGGGAAGTCGATGTCGAACGCCGTCTGGATCCCCGCGATCAGCCGTATCGCGAGGATCGAGTTGCCGCCGCTGTGGAAGAAGTTGCTGTGCGCTCCCACCGGGGCGCCCAGAAGCTCGGTGAAGAGCTGCGCGATCCGCTCCTCGACAATGCCGCTCGGGGCGGTCAGATCGTCCTGCGCCGCCTGGCGGGCCTTCGGCAGCGCCGCCCGGTCCAGTTTTCCGTTGGCCGTCAGCGGGACGGCGTCGAGCGGGGTGAACGACCGCGGGACCATGTACGCGGGCAGCCGCGCCGCACAGTGCGCCGCGAGCCGATCGGGTACGTCGACGGGGACCGGCCCCGGCTGCGCGGGCACCCAGTAGGCGATCGCGGCCGTGTCGCCGGAGGGGCCTTCCTCGGCGACGACGACGGCCTCCCGTACGGCGGGGTGCTCGCCGAGGACGCCGGTGATCTCGCCCAGCTCCACCCGGTACCCGCGGATCTTGATCTGTCCGTCCCGCCGGCCGATGAAGTCGACGGAGCCGCCGGGCAGCAGCCGCACCAGGTCACCGGTGCGGTAGAGCCGCGCGCCCGGCGGGCCGTACGGATCCGGTACGAACCGGTCCGCGGTCAGCCCCGGCTGCCCGGCGTAACCGCGAGCCACCCCCGCCCCGCCGACGTACAACTCCCCCACTACACCCACGGGCAGCGACCGCATCCGCGCGTCGAGCACATGCGCCGTCATGCCGGGCAGCGGGCGCCCGATGGGTACGGAGTCGCCGTCCACCGGGGCCGTGACCGGGTGCGCGCAGGTGCCGACGGATGCCTCGGTGGGCCCGTACTCGTTGATGAGCCGGCCGTCCCCGAGGGCGCGCGCCCAGCGGTCGGCCGACCGTACGGGGAGCGCCTCGCCCGCGACCACGACGGCCCCGGCCAGACCGGCCAGCCGCTCCGGTGCGATCTGCTGCGCCAGGATGTCAAGGTGTCCCGGGGTCAGCTTGAGGAAGCTCAGCGGCGCGGCGGCCTGGAGCCTGGCGCCGAGCTCGGCCAGGTCCAGGTCTTGCGGCAGCAGACGCAGCGGCTGTCCCGCGGCCAGCGGCGCCCAGAGGTTGGGCACGACGAGGTCGAAGGCCACGGAGGAGAACAGGGCGGCGCCCCCGGTGCCTCGGGCGGCAAGCTCGTCCACCGCCCAGCGGACATGGTTGGCCAGGCCTCGGTGGGTGATCTGTACGCCCTTGGGCCGGCCGGTGGAGCCGGAGGTGTAGATCAGGTACGCCAGCAGATCCGGATCGGGGTCCCGCTCCGGCCGGCGGTCCGGCTCCCGGGCGATCGCCCCTGCGTGCCCGTCCACCAGGACATGATGTCCGGCCCGGGAAGCGCCGATCCGCTCGCTGTGCGCGGACTGGGTGATCAGGATCCGGGCGCCCGCGTCGTCGAGCACCTGCCCGACGCGGTCCGCGGGGATGTCCGGGTCCAGTGGCAGATAGGCGCCCCCGGCCTTCCAGACGGCCAGCAGGGCCGTGGGCAGTTCGGCGCCGCGGTCGAGCAGGACCCCGATCACGGACTCGGGGCCGGCTCCGAGCCCGCGCAGATGGTGGGCGAGACGGTTGGCCCGCGCGTCCAGTTGCGCGTAGGAGAGGGAGGCGCCGGCGGCCAGCAGCGCGGTGGCTTCGGGCAGGGCTGCGGCGCGTTCCTCGAACAGCTCCGGCACGGTGGCGGTGACAGGAGCGGCGGGCGTGTGGTTCCACTCGGCCAGGGCACGTCGTGCGTCCTCGGGCAGGAAGTCCAGCGCGTCCAGGCGGGTGGCCGGCTCCGTCGCGGCGGCCCTCAGCAGCTCCTGGAAGTGACCGGCCAGGCGCTCGGCGGTGGAACGGTCGAACAGCGCGGTCGCGTACTCCAGGGCGCCGACCACCGTGCCGTCCGGCTGCCGGCGCATGTAGAGCGTCAGGTCCGTCTTGGCGATGGTCGACACGTCGAGTACGAGATCCATGTCGGCGGCGTCGGCCGGCGACCCGGTGAGCTCCTCGTCGTGATAGTCGAAGGCCACTTGGTACAGGGGCGTGCGCGACAGGTCCCGGTCCGGCGCCAGTTCGGCGACCAGCCGGTCGAAGGGCACGTCCTGGTGCGCGAAGGCGTCCTTGCACACGTCCCGTACACGGTCGAGTGCCTGCGCGAAGGTGAGCGCGCCGTCGAGCGCGGGGCGCAGCACGAGACTGTTGAGGAAGAAGCCGACGACGCCTTCGAACTCGGGGCGCTCGCGGCCGGCCACCGGAGTGCCGATCGTGCCGTCCCACTGGCCCGTGTGACGCGCGAGCAGCGTCGAGAACGCGGTGAGCAGGGTTATGAACGGCGAGGCGCCGCGGCGCTGTCCCAGCTCGGTGAGCGAACGGGCAATGGGCCCGGGCACGGTGAAGGGGACCACGGCGCCGCGCGCGTCCCTGGCCGGTGGCCTGGGCCGGTCCGGCCGCAGGGCGAACGGCTCTGCGCCGTCCAGTGTGGCTTTCCAGTGGGCGAGTTCACGCGCCACGACGTCGTCGGTCAGGCGCTCGCGCTGCCAGGCCGCGTAGTCGGCGTACTGGACGGGCAGCGGGGCGAGCCGGGCCGGGCGCTCGGCGAGCAGCGCGGTGAGAATCTCGTGGAACTCGTTGCGCAGGATCGTCGCGGACCATCCGTCGCCGACGATGTGGTGCATGAGGAGCGCCAGCGTCCCCTCCGCGGCGCTGGTTCCGCCGTCGGAGCCGGGGCCGGGGTGAAGGACGAGGACGGCGCGGGCCACCGGGCCGCGCTCGAGGTCGAATCCGTGCTCGGCCTCCCGCTCCACGACGGCGCCCGCCCCCTCACGGGGGACGTGCACCGTGCGCAGGGCGAACGGGCCCGGCGGGTCGATGATCTGCACCGGTTCGCCCGACAAGGGCACGAACCGGGTGCGCAGGCTCTCGTGCCGTGCGGCGAGTACGTCGAGGGCCCGCCGCACGGCCGGCTCGCCGACACCTGCGGGGACCCGCAAGAAGAGGCCGGTCACCCACTCCCGGCTTCGGGGGTCGATCCGGTCCAGTACCCAGAGTCTGCGCTGCCCGGCGGAGAGCGGCAGGGCGCCGGTCCTGGGCACCGCGCGCACCGGCGGCGTCGCAGGCCGGCCCGCGCCGAGCAGCCGGGCCTGCGTCGCCACTGTGGTCGCGTTGAGCAGCTCGGGCAGTTCGATGTCCTGGCCCGACTCGCCGCGCAGCCGGTTCGCGAGCCGGATGAGCTGCAGCGACGAGCCGCCGAGCTGGAAGAAGTCGTCGTGCACGCCGAAGCCGTCTGTCTTGAGGAGCTCGCGCCACACTTCGGCCACGACGCGCTCGGCGTCGGTGCCCGGCGCGTCGTCCTGACTGCCCGTGAGTTCCGGTACGGGCAGGGCGAGCCGGTCCAGCTTGCCGCTCGACGTGGTGGGGAAGCGGTCCAGCTCGACGAAGGCGGCGGGCAGGTGCGTCTCGGGGAGGCGTCCGCGCAGGAAGTCGCGCAGGTTTTGATGCCGGTCCTGGTGCGACCGTTCGTCCGGCCCGGAGGCGCCGAGCCGTACGTGCGCGGCCAGGCGCAGGGTCCCCGCAGGCGTGGTGAACGGGGTGACGACCGCCTCGCGGACGGCCGGGTGCGCCACCAGGGCCGCCTCCACCTCGCCGGGCTCGATCCGTACTCCGTTGATCTTGACCTGGTGGTCGATGCGGCCCAGGTACTCGAGGTTCCCGTCGGCCCGCAGACGCGCGATGTCACCGGTCCGGTACAGGCGCGATCCCGGTGGCCCTTCGGGGTCGGGTACGAAGCGTTCCGCTGTCAGCCGGGGCCTGCCGAGGTAACCGTCGGCGACGCCCACGCCGGCCGCGCACAGCTCCCCCCGCTCCCCCGGCGGGACCTGCCTGCCGTCGGGACCGAGGAGCAGTACGCGCATGCCGTCGATGGGCGCGCCGATGGGTACGGGTCCGGTGCGCTGCAACGGGTTGACGTCGTACGCCGTCACGTCGATGGAGCACTCGGTGGGGCCGTACGTGTTGCAGACGACCACGTCCTGCGCGCACTTGCGGACGCGGTCGCGGAATTGCTGTACCAGTTCCGCCTGAAGCGCCTCCCCGGCGCAGAACAGCAGCCGCAGAGTGGTGCAGTCGTCCCACCCCGGCTCCTCCACCAGCAGCCGCAGCACGGAGGGGACGACCTGGAGGACCGTGACCCGGTGCTCGGTCAGCGCCCGCAGCATGGCCGCGGTATCGCGCTCCGCGCCGACCGGCGCGAGGACTACGGTGCCGCCGCTCACCAGGGGGGCGAAGATCTCCCAGCAGGCGGCGTCGAACGTGACCGGCGTCTTCTGCAGGACGCGGTCACTCGCACCGAGTCCGTGGGCGTCGACCACCCATGCGATGCGGTTCCCGATGCCGGCGTGGCTGATCACGACACCCTTGGGGCGGCCCGTGGAACCCGAGGTGTAGAGAACGTACGCGCAGTGCCCGGCAGTGACATCGACGTCGGGGGCACGGGCGGGGAGCCCTCGCAGAGCGTTGAGCCCGGCGTCGAGCACCACCCGTCGGACGCCGTCCACGCCGATACGGTCCGCCGGCCCGTCCTCGGTCAGCGCCACCACGGCGCCGGTGTCCGCCAGAATGCCGGCGGTACGCGGCGCGGGGTGTCCGGGGTCGAGCGGGACGTAGCCGGCGCCCGCCTTCCAGACGGCCAGCAGCGCGATGACCAGGCGTGCGCCACGCCGCAGGCAGACGCCGACAGGGGCGTCGGGTCCCGCCCCCGTCTCGCGCAGCAGGTGCGCCAGCTGGTTGGCGCGCTCCTCCAGATCGCGATAGGTGAGGTGGTGGCCGCCTTCGACGACAGCCACAGCCTCCGGGGTCAACATGGCCTGTCTGCTGACGAGTTGGTGCGTCAGCGGCGGGCCGGACGGCTGTTCGGCGCCCTGCATCTAGATTCTTCCCCTCTGCCAGGACTTGCTCGCTCACACGGGAGCGGGACGGTCAGTGCACGGGCTCGAACGTCACCGGAAGCCGTTTGAGGAACCGGAAGTTGATGCTGTCGAGCCAGACGGGTTGCGTTTCGACGAGCCGCATGTCGCGGGTGCGCTCCAGGAGTCTGCGCAGTGCCACGTCGATCTCCGCGACGGCGAGCGAGGCACCGAGGCAGTAGTGGATTCCGTGTCCGAAGGACAGGTGGTCAGCGGCCCGCCGGGTGACGTCGAGGCGATCGGGGTCCTCGTAGTGCGAGGGGTCCCGATTGCCGGACCCCAGGAGCAGAGTGACCGAGTCGTCCTTCGGGATCCGCGTGCCGAGGACCTCGATGTCGGTGAGCGCGACGCGCGTGGTGAACTGCACGGAGCTGTCGTAGCGCAGCAGTTCGTGAGCCGCCTTGACGCCGAGATCCGGGCGATCGCGCAGGAGCTCCCATTGGCCTGGGTTGTTGACGAGGGCGAGAACCGCGTTGCCGATGAGGTGTGTGGTGGTGGCCTGACCCGCGTCGATGAGGAGCAGGAAGTTGGCGAAGATCTCGTCGTCGCTGAAGTCACCGTGTTGCAGCTGTTCGGCGATGACCTGCGTGAACAGGTCAGTTCCCGTGCCGTCCCTGCGCTCCCGCCCGCCCTCGTCGAACGCCTCCCTGAGCTGCGTGATGCGCGCTATCTCGTTGCGTGACTGGGTGAAGAACTCGTGCAGCAGCCCGGGCCAGTTCTCCAGCAGGTGCGCGGCCTTGTCGGGTACGCCTGCGAGGCGGGCGACGACCCCGCGCGTCAGTGGCTCGGAGAAGTCGTGAATCACATCCATGCGGCCCTGCTCCACGACCCGGTCGAGAAGTTCGTCGGCGAGCTTCTCAATGGTCGGGCGCATTTCGCGGATGAAGCGCGGAGTGAGGCCGGGCTTGATCAGCTGGCGCAGCCGGGTGTGCCGGGGCGGCTCGTTGAACAGCATCATGTCCGACAGCGCGTTCTTGAGTGGCTTGATGTCCGCCCGTACCTCGGCGGGCAGCTGCTCGTGGAAACTGTCGATACGGGCGCCCGACAGCCGTTCGTCCTTGGACAGCCGGCTGATCTCGTCGTATCCGAGGATCACCCAGGTGCGCATCCACTCGTCGAAGTAGACCGGGGACGTCTCCCGGAGTTCGCGGTAGAAGGTGTAGGGGTCCGACGACCATTCGGGGCTGAAGAGGTTGAGCAGGCTCGGGGTCTGCGGATCGGGCATGCTACGACCAGTTTCCTGTCGGCTCGGAGGGTGTCGGCGCGGCGGACCCGGTGAGCTCCTCGCTCAGCAGTCCGGCAAGTCGGGGGAGACAGTCCTCGTAGTAGAAGTGCCCGCCCGGCAGGACGTGGGTGTCGGTCCCCGCGATGGTGTAGTCCTTCCACAGCCGTACGTCGTCGGGTGTCACGGCGGGGTCCTGGTCGCCGGCGATGGCGACGATGGGGCAGGACAGCGGGGCGCCGGGAACGTACTGGTATTTCTCCGTCCAGCCGAGGTCGTTGCGAACCACCGGGTAGGCGAGCTCCCAGACGTCGTCGTCGACGAGGGACTTCGCACCGGCTCCGCCGAGCGCCTGGATGTAGCGCCGCATCTCGTCCTCCTCGAACGTCAGGCCCGCGCGATGGCGGGCGGCCGGGGCGCGGCACGCCGAGACGAAGAGCCGGGCGAGTGGTGAGGGGAAGCGGGGCTGGAGCCGGCGGGCGACCTCGTACGCCACGACGCCGCCCATGCTGTGCCCGAAGAACCCGGTGGGCACGTCGAAGCGGGGGCCGATGACGGCGGCGATCTCCTCGGCAAGCTCCGGGATCCCCGCCGGGGCCGGATCACCGAACCGGTCCTGTCGTCCCGGGTACTGGACGGCCACCAGCTCGACCGACTCCGGCAGCTCCTGTGCCCAGCCGTGGAAGGCGCTGGCCGCACCCCCGCCGTACGGGAAGCAGAAGAGCCGCATGCGTGCGCCGGGCCGCGGGACATACACCCTGAACCAGCTTCCGCGTTGATAGGTCATCGGCCGGTCCTCATCAGGGCCGTGGGGACTGCCGGTCCGGGGGCGTGGCGGGCATGGGAGGTCTCCATGGCTTCACCTTCCGCGCCGCCTCTATATTTCTTCGCTATCCCGGCTATCCGCGGCGGCCTTCTTCGGCGCCCGGTCCGCGGGCGCCACCACCGGGGTTCCGGGAGCGTTACGAATGGCCGGGCTCAGCAGTGCGGCCACCGTCGTCACAAGCATCGCGACGCCCACGCCGAGGACCGTGGAGGTGGTGCCGAACGCCACCAGAAGGAAGCCGCCGATCAGCGGCCCGAGGGAGTTCGTGCCGGAGGAGAGCAGCATCGCGACGCTGCTGACCCGGCCCTGGAGTTCGTCCGGCGTGATCTGGACCTGGTACACGCCCGCCACCACGTTCATCAGCGCCCCGGCGAAGGTCATTCCCGCGAACACCGCGCCCAGGGCGAAGGGGTTGGACGTCAGAGCCACCAGCGGCATCAGCACCGTCCAGGTGGCGAAGGCCCCGATCACGATCCTGGACACCGGGAACCGCTTGCCGAACCACGTGCCGGACAGCGCGCCGCACACCCCGCCCACCCCGGACACCGTCCCGATGATGCCGATGACGGCCGGTGAGCCGCCGGAGTCCTTGACGATGACGACCAGGGAGAGGGACAGGATCTGGAAGAGGACGTTGGTGCCCGCGACCAGGATCACGGCGGCCCGCAGGAAACGCTGCCGCTTCAGCCAGGCGAAGCCCTCCCCGATCTCGGTGTGCAGCCGTCGGCGCGGCGCCGTGCGTTCCGTCTGGAGGTCCTTCTTGATCAGCAGGAGCGACACCAGGGCGAGGAGGTGACTCAGCGTCGCGAAGAGGAAGGGGAAAGCCCGGAAGAGTGCGAACAGTGAGCTGCCCAGGGGCTGTCCGACGAGGCCGGCCGCCCTGCCCCTGGCCTCGTTCTGCGAGAGCGCGGCCGACAGGTGATCCGCGTGGACCACGTTGCGGACCGCGGCCCGTTCAGCGAGCCGGTAGAGGATCGCCGCACTGGCCTCGACGAACGCCGCCACCATCAGATGGGGCAGCAGGATGTGGCCGAAGAGCAGCGTCACACCGACGCTCCCCATCGTCACCAGTCCCACCAGATCGCACACGATCATGGTGCGGCGCCGGTCCCAGCGGTCGACCATGACGCCCGCGGGAAGCTGCACCAGCAACATGGGCAGGAGCGCCGCGAAGCCCACCAGGCCGGCGCCGACCGTCGATCCGTTCTGCCAGATCATCAGCAGTGGATACGCGACGGCGCTCACCCGCCCCCCGAGGATGGAGACGCCCGCGCCGGCCCACAGCTTGAGGAAGTCGCGGTTCTTGCGCAGCGGCGGCGCGGGGGGCGCCTCGGGCTGCGGTGGGGAGTCCGGCACCGCGCTCATGCGGAGGACTCCCCGCCACGGCACCATTCGAGCACCGCCATGGCGCTGTGCATCTTGTTCTCCGCCTGGTCCAGGGCGATGCTCATCGGCCCGTCCAGCACATCGGCGGTGACCTCGTCGCCGCGGTGGGCGGGCAGGTCGTGCATGAACACGGCTTTCGGGCTGTGCTCCCACAGTCCGGACGTCACCTGGAACGGGGCGAAGACGTCCCGCCAGTGCGGGTCGGGCTTGCTCGTGCCGGTGGTCTGCCAGCGCGTGGTGTAGAAGACGTCGGTGTCGCGTGGCAGGGCGTCCATGTCGTGCCGCTCGACGAAGGACGCTCCGCTGGTACGGGCGTGCTCCTCGGCACGCGCCCGTATCTCTTCGGTGAGCCCGAAGCCGGGCGGTGTGCGCAGTTCGAACTCGACACCGGGGAAGCGCGGCAGAGTCAGGGCGAGAGCGGCCGCCGTGTTGTTGCCCTCGCCGACGTACACCACACGCAGGCCTTCGACCTGTCCGAAGCGGCCCTTGAGCGTGGTGAGGTCGGTGAGCGCCTGGGTGGGGTGTTCCTCCGCGGTCATGGCGTTCACCACCGAGAGCCCGCCTGTGCCGGCCCAGGCGGCCAGTTCGCGTTGGGGACGTCCGGTTCTGGCGACGATCACGTCCACCATCCGCGCGAAGACCCTGCCGGTGTCCTCGACGGACTCCCCGGTGTTGATCTGGAGGTCGTCGGGGCCGTACGCGATGATCTGCGCGCCGAGGCGCAGCGCGCCGGCGGAGAACGCGGTCCTGGTACGGGTGGAGGTCATCCGGAAGTACACGCCGACGATGTCACCGGCCAGGGCCGGTGTGCGGCCCGCCCGGCCTGCGGAGTACTCGGTGCCCCGGTCGATGACGGCGCGCAGTTCGGCGTCCGTCAGGTCGTCGGTCGACAGCAGGCTGCGGTGCTGCTGGCTGGCTGTGGTGGCCAAGGCTCGTGTCCTCGATTCGGTCGTCACGGGTTCGTGCCTCGCTTCGGTTGTCACGGAGCCTGATGGCCAGGTTCCTGGTTCGGTGTTACGGCGGACACGAAGGTCCGTACGACCCGATCCCCCGCCGAGCCGTTGGTCAGCACGACCCATCCGGTGCCCGAGCGCAGGGCGCAGGTGACGAGCGCGTGGTAGCCCACGGGTTCACCGCCGTGCCCGAACTGGAGGTCGGGCCCCGTCGTGTCTGCCACAGTCCCCAGGCCGTAGAAGCTGTCGGGGTACGGCGACAGCAGCTCCCCGGCCCGTTCCCGCGAGAGCAGGGCCATGGGCCGGCCGAGAGCGGAACGCCGTACCTCCAGGACCGCCTTGGCGATGTCGGCCGCGGTGGTCCACAGCCCGGCCGCCGCCATGTCGGGCCGGACCAGCCAGCCGCCCTCGACGGGAGCCCCTGCCGTGTCGTGGCCGAGCGCCACGGGCCGCCCCGAGCTGTGCGGGAAGGACTGGTCGAAGCTGCTGCCGTCCATACCGAGCGGCTTCAGGAGTACCTCCCGCATGACGTCCGGGAACGCCTCGCCGGTGGCGTCGGCGACCGCCTGCTGGATGACCCAGAAGTGGACGTTCGCCTTGGCGAAGGTCTCGCCGGGTGCGCCCTCCCTGGCGACCGGCGGGTTGACCGCCGGGGACCGGCCGTGCAGCAGGTCGGACATCGTGGGCACGGACCCGGGCCGGTAGCCCTTGCCGGGTGCGGGGGCCAGGCCGGAGCGCATGGCCAGCAGTTGGCGCAGGGTGGTGAGGGCGCCGTTGTCGCTGTTGGGCACCTGCCATCCCTTGAGGTACCGGTTGACGTCCTCGTCGAGGTCGAGCACCCCCTGGTCCACGAGCCCGAGCACGCCGATGGCCGTGATGTGTTTGCTCATGGAACCCACTTGGAACACAGTGTCGGGCGTCACCGGCCGGCCGCCCCGGTCGAGCGAGCCGAAGCCCTCCGCGGCGACCAGTTCACCGCCTTCGATGCGGGCCACGCTCGCGCCGGGTACGCCGGTCTCCTCCATGGCGGGCAACGGCGAGGGCAGCGTGGGAGCCAGTGGCTCAGCGGGGACCGGGGGTGCGGACGTGGACGGTGCCTCCGCGTCCACCGCGGCGGCCAGCTCGCCCAGGGTGAGGTACTGGTAGACCATGAACAGCGTGACGGGAAGCCCCGCCTTGCGGGCCTCGGCGACCTGCTGGATCACCAGGATCGAGTGACCGCCGAGCGCGAAGAAGCTGTCCTCGGTCCCGATCCTGTCCACGCCCAGGAGCGTGGACCAGATGCCGGCGAGTGCCACCTCCGTCGCGGTCCGCGGCGGCGTGTGAGCCGCCGGGGAGAGTTCCGCGTCGGGTACGGGCAGGGCCCGTTCGTCCACCTTGCCGTTGGCGTTGAGGGGCAGCCGCTCCAGGGTCACGAACGCCGACGGCACCAGGTAGTCGGGCAGAGTCCGGCCGAGCGCCGTACGCAACTCCTGGGCTTCCGGGGCGGCTTCCCCCTCGGGTGAGCGCACCAGATACGCGACGAGGCGTACGTCGCCGGGGCTGTCCTCGCGGGCCACCACCCGGGCCTCCGCGATCTGTGGGAGTCCGGTCAGGGCGGCCTCGATCTCGCCGGGCTCGATGCGGTAGCCGCGCACCTTCGTCTGACGGTCGATGCGGCCGATGAAGGCCACGTTCCCGTCCGGCAGTACGCGGGCCAGATCCCCGGTGCGGTACAGGCGGGCACCCGGCGCACCATGGGGGTCGGGCACGAACCGCTCCGCCGTGAGGCCGGGCCGTCCGGCGTAGCCGCGCGCCACGCCCGCCCCGCCGACGTACAGCTCACCGGCAACGCCGGTCGGCACGGGCTCCAGACTGGCGTCGAGCACGTACATGGTCATGTTCGGCAGCGGCCGTCCGATCGGCAGCACGTCCGTGGCGGGCGGCTCTTCGACCGGGAAGGTGCAGGTCCCCACGGACGCCTCGGTGGGCCCGTACTCGTTGACGACGGCTGTCGTGGGAGCCAGCCGGCGCCAGGCCTCCAGGGTGCGCCGGGTGAACGCCTCGCCCGCCACGACCAGCACCTGCGCCAGGCCGTCCGCCTGTTCGGCGGTCAGCTGGTGGACGAGCACCTCCAGGTGGGCCGGGGTGAGCTTGATGAAGCTGTACGGTCCGGACGCGACGAGGCTTTCCCCGAGCCGGTCGAGGTCCCTGGGCAGCACATGCACCGTCTGTCCGGCGAGCAGCGGTGCCCACAGGTTCGGGACCACCAGGTCGAACGCCACGGAGGAGAACACCGGCGCTCCACCCGTGCCGGAGGCCGCGAGCTCATCGACCGCCCACCGCAGATGGTTCGCGAGTCCCCGTTGCGGCACGAGAACGCCCTTGGGGCGGCCCGTCGATCCGGATGTGTAGATCACGTAGGCCAGGGCGTCGAGATCCACGGTCGGCTTCAGGGGCGCTGCGGAACGCCGGGCGACGGCCTTCGCCTCCCGGTCGGCAAGGATCAGCCTCCCGTCGAAGACGTCCGCGAACCGTCCTTCGTACTCCGAGAACGTCACGGCCACAGAGGCACCGGCGTCGTCCAGCATGTAGCCGATACGGTCCGCGGGATGGGCCGGGTCGAGCGGCAGATAGGCGCCGCCCGCCTTCCACACCCCGAGCAGCGTCACGATCAGGTCCGTGCCGGGTTCGAGCAGCACGCCGACCACCGATTCCGCGCCGACTCCCGCCGCGCGCAGGTAACGGGAGAAACGGTTGGCCCTGGCGTCCAGTTCCGCGTACGAGAGGTGTGTGCCATCGGCGGCCACGGCCACCGCCGCGGGGGTCCGCGCCGCCTGCTCCTGGAACTCCTGGACCACACTGCGCACGACCGGCCCGGCAGGGTGGGACGCCCACTCGCCAAGGAGCACGTCACGCTCGGCGGGCGGCAGCAGGGCGGTTCGGGCGTCACCGTCCGGATCGGCGGCCATCGCCTCCAGGACGGCCCGGAACATGGCCGCCATCCGCTCGGCGTTGGCGCGGCTGACCGCATGGGTGTGGGTACGGAGGTTGAGCCAGGTCGACGCGGAGGCGACGGAGAAGGGGAACTCGTTGGTCGCGAATCCGGCCGCGGCGCCGGCGTCGGCCAGCTCGGCGTCCGCCTCGTCGAAGTCCTGGTGGCTGAAGTACACATCGAGGAGCCGGTCCGACTCCCCCCACTCGCGTTGCACGGCCGGCATCGGGAAGTGGCGGTGTGCCCAAGTCTGGGCTTCCCGGTCGAAGACCTGCCGGACGAGTTCCCGCCAGGTGCGGGCGGTGTCGTCGGCCGGGAACGGCAGGGTGTTGAGATGCATGCCGCACACCTGGTCGGCGCCGCGTGCTTCGGGCCGCACATGGCTGGTGAGGCCCGTGAAGAAGGCCCTGTCCTCGGTGAGCATGCCCATCACCTTGAGGAAGGCCGCCAGCAGGACGCTCTTGACCGACACCCTCGCGGTGGTCGCGAGGCCCTGCAGGTCCTCCTTGAGGTCGTCGAACGGGACCCTGAGGGTGTAGGACTGCGCCGGCGTGTCCGGGGCGTCGCCCCAGCCGGCGGGGAGCACGAACTTCTCGTGCTCCTCGACGATCCCGCGCCAGAACGCCCCGCTCTCCTGGGAGGCCAGCGCCCGTGCCTCGGCGGCCACGACGTCGGCGAAGCGCGTACCGGGCACGTCGTACGGCGCCGGTTCCCTGCCGTCCCGGAAGCGGTGGTACGCATCCAGCAACTGGTTCAGCAGCACGTCGAGGCTCCAGCCGTCCAGGATCACATGGGACTCCGTGATCGTGAACTGCCAGCTGTCCTCGGCGCATTGGTGCACGCAGATCCGCAGGAGCGGTGCCCGGTCGTGGGCGAGTACGTCCTTGCTCTCGGAGTCCACGTACTCCTTCACGGTCTGTTCCTGCCGCGCCGGGTCCAGGCCCCGGAGATCCACCACCCGTACGGGCAGCTCGGCCTCGGCGTGGACCAGTTGCAGAGGTACGGAGTACGTCTCGACGTCGACGGAGGTACGCAGCACCTCGTGCCGGCCGACCAGGAGGTCCACCGCCCGCTGGAGCGCCCCGGCGTCGAAGGAGTGGCCGTCGCGGAACCTGACGGAGTTGACGAGGTGGTACTTGCGCGGCCCGTCGCCGACGAGCATCTCCACGAACATGCCGGTCTGGTTCTGCGTCAACGGGTAGGCGTCGACGAGACCGTCGGGCAGCTTCGCCCGGTCCTCGTCGCTGAGCAGCGCGAACGGGGCCACCGCCACGTCCTGGGCAGTCAGCCCTTCCCGTTCGCCGAGCCGGGCGCACAGCTCGGCCAGGGTCCGCTGCTCGAACACATCGCGCATGGCGGCGTCGAGGCCGGCCGAGCGCAGCCCGCCGATCAGCGCGACCGCCCGGATCGAGTCGCCGCCGAGGTCGAAGAAGCTGTCGTGGGCCCCCACCTGTTCGACGTCCAGGACGTCGGCCCACACGGCGGCGACGCGCCGCTCCAGGGGCGTGCGGGGCGCCACGTACGCGGCGCTGGCGAGCGAGTCCTGGTCCGGCGCGGGAAGTGCCCGCCGGTCCAGCTTGCTGCTGGCGTTCAGCGGCAGGCTGTCCAGCGCCACGTACGCCGACGGCACCATGTACGCGGGCAGGGAGCGGGACAGGAACTCGCGCAGTTCGGCCGGCTCAGGCGCCGCTTCGCCGCCCGGGACCGTATAGGCGACGAGCTGCGGTGAGCCCGGAGCGTCCTCACGGAGCACGACCACCGCGTTGTCGACCCGCGGGTGCCGGCCCAACAGGTCTTGTACCTCGCCCAGTTCGATCCGGAAGCCGTGGAGCTTGACCTGGTCGTCGATGCGGCCGAGGAACTCCAGGCTGCCGTCGCTCGTACGCCGGGCCGTGTCCCCGGAGCGGTAGAGGCGTGACCCGGGCGGTCCGTAGGGGTTGGGGACGAAGCGTTCCGCTGTCAGCGCCGGCCGGTTGAGATAGCCGCGTGCGAGGGCGGGGCCGGCGATCTGGAGCTCGCCCGGCACGCCCGCGGCCACCAGGTTCCCGAGGCCGTCCACGAGGTGCGCGCGTGTGTCGCTGAGCGGGCGACCGATAGAGGCCGGCGCGCCGGGCCTGAAGTCGCGCTTGGTCAGCCGGTGGTAGGTGGAGTAGACGGCCGTCTCGGTCGGACCGTACATGTTGGTCAGGGCGATGCGGCCGAGACCGAGGCGGGCGACCCACGGCTTGAGGGCCGGTACGTCGACCTTCTCACCGCCGAGGATCACCGCGCGCAGCGAGAGCCGGCGCAGCCGTTCGTCGTCGGCCTCGGCCGCCGCGACCAGCGGCCGGAAGGCGGTCGGAGTCTGGCAGACGACCGTGACCTCGTGCTCGACGAGCAGGTCCAGGAAGTCCTCGGGGGACCTCGTCACCTCGTGCGGTGCGACGACCAGGCGGCCTCCGTACAGCAGCGCACCCCACATCTCGAAGACCGAGATGTCGAAGGCATAGGAGTGGAACAGCGTCAGGGTGTCTGACTCGTCCAGTGCGTGGTGCTCCTGCACGGTGTCCATCAGCCGCATCACGTTCGCGTGGGACAGGCACACGCCCTTGGGCCGCCCCGTGGAGCCGGACGTGTACATCACGTAGATGACGTTGTCGGGGACGTTGACGGGCTCCGGGTCGGTGTCCGGGTGTGCGGCCAGGAGCTCCTGGTCGCGGTCGAGGACAACGAGGTCGCCCTGGTGGATCCCGGACAGCAGCGCCGCCTGGGCGCCGGTGGTGACGACGACCGAGGCGCCGGAGTCGGACAGGATGTACTCCAGCCGGTCGGCGGGGTTGATGAGGTCCAACGGCACATAGCCGGCGCCGGCCTTGAGGACACCCACGAGAGTGGGGATCAGCTCGATGCCGCGCTCCAGGCACACGCCGACGAGTGATTCGGCGCCCGCGCCCAGGGAACGCAGGTGGTGAGCGAGGCGGTTCGCCCGCCGGTTCACTTCGGCGTACGTCAGCTCCTGGCCGTCGGCGATCACGGCGACGGCGTCGGGCGCCTCGGCCACCTGTGCCTCGAACGCTTCGTGCACACACCGCGACACGGCCTCGAAGGACTCGGCAGACCCGGCGCCCAGAAGCAGCTCGCGCTCGCCCAGCGGCAGATACACCCGCCGGGCGTCACCTTCGGCGTCCGCGGCCATTGCCTCCAGCACCGCGCGGAACATTCCGGCAACACGCTCGGCGTCACCGCGGCTCATCACCGCCGTGCTGGTGCGCAGGTTGACGTAGTCGTCGCCGTGCGCGTTCACGGACAGGCCGAACTCGGTGACGGCGCTGCTGACCACGGTCCGCAGCGGCTCGGAGCGGGCGGCGCCGTCGCGCGGGCCCTTACCCTTACCCTGCCCCTGCCCCTGCCCCTGACCGAAGTCGACGTAGTTGAACATCACGTCGATCAGCCGTCCGCCCACGCCCGACTCGCGCTGGATCTCCGGCATGGGGAAGTGCCGGTGCTCCCAGGCCTCCATCTCCCGGTCGGCGACCTGCCGGACCAGCTCGCGCCAGGTGCGGGCGGTGCGGTCGGCGGGGAACGGCAGGGTGTTGACGTAGAGGCCGTAGACGCGGTCGGCGCCCCGCACCTCCGGACGGGCATGGCTCACGAGCCCTGTGTGGTAGGCGGGTTCGTCGGTCAGCTGGCCCATCACCTTCATGTGCGCCGCGAGGAGCACGCTCTTGATCGAGACGCCCTCCGACGCGGCCAGGGCGCGCAGCGCTTCCCGGTGCTCCTCCAGCGGCACCTTGACTCCGTACGCCTCAGGGGCTGTGCCGGTGGCGTCCGACCAGGCGGAGGGCAGGGTCAGCTTGGCGTGCCCGTCCACGACGCTCTTCCAGTACGCCCGGTCCTGCGGGGAGCCGAGGGCCTTCAGCTCGGCGGCGACGGAGTCGGCGAAGCGCACGGCGGGAGCGTCGTACGGCTCGGGCCGCAGACCGTCCCGTATCCGCCGGTAACAGCTCACCAGCTCCTTGACCAGCAGCTGGTGACTCCAGCCCTCCAGGATGGCGTGGCTCTGGGTGAGGGTGAGGAACCACTCGTCCTCGCCGCGGATGTGCGCGAAGACGCGTATCAGCGGCGCGTGGGACGTGAGGTCGAACGCGTCGTTCTGCTCGGCGGCGACGAAGCCGGTCACTTCCCGCCGCTGTTCCTCCTCGTCGAGGCCGCCGATGTCACGCCAGTCGACCGGGATCTCGGCGTCCGTCCAGACCAGTTGCATCGGTACGGAGTAGGTGGTCAGGTCGACGGAGGTGCGCAGCACATCGTGGCGCGCCGACACGGTACGCACGGCCTCGCGCAGGGCATCGGCGGAGAACGGCCGGTCCTCGGGGACGAGGACGGAGGCCACGTTGTGGTATTTGTTCTCGCCGTCCCCGGCCAGCATCTCCACAAGCATGCCGATCTGGTTGCGCAGCAGCGGGTAGGCGTCGTCGAGCCCGGCGGGCAGCCCGCGCCTGTCCTCCTCGGAGACGAGCGCGAACGGCGCCACGGACGCGGGCTCGCTCCTCGGCGCCACTGCCGGCGTCGCCGCTTCCCCACCGGCGGATCCAGAGGCGTCGGCGAGCGACTCGCACAGGCCGGCCACGGTGCGGTGCTGGAACAGGTCGCGTACGGACACCTCGAAGCCCGCGGCGCGCAGCGCGCCCACCAGGCCGACGCCACGGATGGAGTCACCGCCGATGGCGAAGAAGCCGTCGTGGATGCCGACCCGCTCCACTCCCAGGACCTCGGCCCAGATCGCGGCGACCCGCTCCTCCACGGCGGTACGCGGTGGAGCGTAGTCGCTCTGGGCCACGGCCTCCTGCGTGGGCGCGGGCAGAGCGCGCCGATCCAGCTTGCCGTTGACGGTCAACGGCATCGCGTCCAGGGCGACGAACGCCGACGGCACCATGTACTCGGGCAGCCCGGCGCCGCAGTGCTCGGCCAGTTCGGCGCTGCCGGGCGGTCCGGCGGCGGGCTGCGCCGCGACCCAGTACGCCACCAGCTGCTTCTCGCCCGGGCGGTCTTCGCGCACGACGACGACGGCGTCCCGGATCTGCGGGTGTTCGGCGAGGACCGCTTCGATCTCGCCGAGTTCGACGCGGTAGCCGCGGAGCTTGACCTGGTCGTCGGCGCGGCCGAGGAACTCCAGCATGCCGTCCGGGCGGCGCCGGGCGAGGTCGCCGGTGCGGTACAAGCGGGCACCGGGCGGGCCGTACGGGTCGGGTACGAACCGCTCCGCCGTGAGCGCGGGCCGGTTGAGATAACCGCGCGCCACCGCGGGACCGCCGATGTGCATCTCACCGGCCACGCCCACCGGCACGAGGTGGCCGTGCCGGTCGAGCAGATGGACGCTGACGTCGTCGAGCGGGTGGCCGATGGGGATCAGGGTGCCCGCCTCGCCGTCACCTGCCGCGACGGTGTGGAAGGTGTCGATCACGGTCGTCTCGGTGATGCCGTGAGCGTTGACGAGTATCGGACGCTCCAGGCCGAGCCGGTCTGTCCAGGGCCGCAGGTCGGCCATCTCCAGCGGTTCGCCGCCGTTCATGACCATGCGCAGCGACAACTGGCCGATGCGGGGGTCGCCCTGTGCGGCGAGGTCCACGAGCGGACGGAACGCGGAAGGCGTCTCGGCGAGCATGGTCACCCGGTGAGCGACCAGCAAATCGAGGAAGTCCTCCGGGGAACGGGCCACGTCCTGCGGCACGACCACCAGCTTGCCCCCGTGCAGCAGCGCACCCCACATCTCGAAGACGGAGACGTCGAAGGCGTAGGAGTGGAACAGGGCCCACACGTCACTCGCGTCGAATTGAATCCGCTGTCGCATCGCCGGGAAGAGGCGCAGCGCGTTGGCGTGGGTCAGGCAGACGCCCTTGGGCCGTCCTGTGGTGCCCGACGTGTAGATCACGTAGAGAGTGTTGTCCGGGCCGCCGAGCGTGTGCGGGTTGGTGTCGGCCTGCGCGGCCAGCGCCTCCCGGTCACGGTCGAGGACGAGCAGTCCACCCTGGACCGCGCCCTCGACGAGCGGCGCCCGGCCGCTGTCCGTGATCACGGTACGGATCCCGGCGTCGGCGATGACATGGCGCAGCCGCTCCGCCGGATTCGACGGGTCCAACGGCACGTACCCGGCGCCGGACTTGACGACACCGAGCAGTGCCGGCACGAGGTCGGCCCCGCGCTCCAGGCACACGCCCACCAGGGACTCGGGGCCCACACCCGTCGATCGCAGATGGTGCGCGATCCGGTTGGCCCGCCGGTTCACTTCGGCGTACGTCAGCTCCTGGCCGTCGGCGATCACGGCGACGGCGTCGGGCGCCTCGGCCACCTGTGCCTCGAACACTTCGTGGACAGAGTGCGGGTCGGTCGCGAAGGGCTGAACGGAGCCCGCTTCGAGGAGCAGTTCCCGCTCCCCCTCGGGCAGATACACCGCCCTCGCGTCACCGTCGGCGTCCGCCGCCATCGCTTCGAGCACCGCACCGAACATCCCGGCCACTCGTTCGGCGTCGGCGCGGCTCATGGTGCGGGTATTGGTCTTGAGGTTGAGCCCCATGGTGATGGTGGCGGTGACGGCCAGTGCGAATTCGGTCGCGCCCTCGCCGAGGCCGGTGCGCGCGTCGACCGCCCGGTCCTCGATCTCGGGGAAGTCCAGGTAACTGAACAGGGTGTCGATCAACCGCCCGCCGGTACGCGCCTCGCGCTGGATCTCCGGCATCGGGAAGTGCCGGTGCGGCCAGAGTCCGGCTTCGCGCTCGAAGACCTGCCGCACCAGTTCCCGCCAGGTGCGGGCGCTGCGGTCGATGGGGAAGGGCAGCGTATTGACGTATGTCCCATAGACCCGGTCGGAGCCGAGTACCTCGGGGCGCACATGGCACACCAGGCCCGTGTGGAATTGCGGCTCGTCGGTGAGCTGGCTCATCACCTTCGCGTACGCGGCGAGGAGCACGCTCTTCGGTGAGGCGTGCGAGCGTGCGGCGAGGGCGCGCAGCCGCGCTTCGAGGTGGCGCAGCGGAACGGGGACAGTGAAGTCCTCGCCGGCGGCGTCCGGCGCGGCCCACGCGGAGGGGACGGCCAGGGGGGCGTGGTCCTCGACCACACCGCGCCAGTAGGCGCGGGTCTCCTCGGATTCGAGGGCCCGCAGCTCGGCGGCGATGGAGTCGGCGAAGCGCACCTGGGGGGCGTCGTACGGCTGGGGCTCCAGACCGTCGCGCAGACGCCGGTAGTCGGTCAGCAGTTCGGTCATGAACGAATGCAGGCTCCAGCCCTCGATCACGGCGTGCGACGAGGTGAAGGAGAGCCGCCAGCCCTCGTCCTCGACATGGACCGATATGCGCACCAGCGGCGCCGTCGCGATGTCGAAGGCACGGGCGCGCTCCGTGGCGACGTAGGCCATCAGCGCCTGGCGCCTGCTGCCCTGGTCAAGGCCCCGCAGATCGTGCACGGCCAGGGGGATGTCGGCCCGCGTGTGCACCAGCTGCATGGGTACGGAGTACGAGGCGAGGTCGACGGAGGTGCGCAGCACGTCCTGCCGCGCGACAACCTGCTGTGCGGCGCGGCGCAGAGCGGACTCCGACCACGGCACGTCGTCCTGGATGAAGTACGAGGTGGAGGCGTGGTAGCGGTTGTGCTCCGTGTCGGCCAGGGTCTCCACGAGCATGCCGGTCTGGATCTGCGACAGGGGGTACGCGTCGTCCAGCCCCTCCGGCAGCCGCTCCCGGTCCTCCACGGAAATCAGCGTGAACGGCTCGACGAACACCTCGTGCCCGGCCGTCAACGCCGACCGGCCCGTCAGCGACTCCGCGAGCCCCGCCACCGTACGGCGCTCGAACACGTCGCGCACCGACACGTCGAGGCCCTCGGCGCGCAAGGCACCGATCAGCGCCACCGCACGGATCGAATCACCGCCCAGATCGAAGAAGCCATCGAGGACTCCGACCCGCTCCACTCCGAGCACCCGCCCCCACACGGCGGCCACCCGCTCCTCCACCGGAGTCCGCGGCGCGACGAACTCGGCCCGGGCGAAGGCGTCCTCGCCCGGCGCCGGCAGCGCGGCACGGTCCAGCTTGCCGTTCGCCGTCAGCGGGATGGACTCCAGCTCGACAAAGGCCGACGGCACCATATAGCCGGGGAGTCCGGCGGAGCAGTGCGCGGCCAGTTCGGCTCCTGTGGGCGGCGCGGCGGGGCCGGACGGAAGGAAGTACGCCACCAGCTGCTTGTCGCCGGGGACGTCTTCGCGTACGACGACAACCGCACCGCGCAGCCCGGAGTGACCGGAGAGTACGGCCTCGATCTCGCCGAGCTCGATGCGATAGCCACGGATCTTGACCTGGTCGTCGATGCGGCCCAGGTACTCGAGGCTGCCGTCGGATCGGCGCCTGGCGAGGTCGCCGCTGCGGTACAGGCGGGCGCCGGCGGGGCCGAAGGGGTCGGGCACGAACCGCTCGGCGGTGAGGGCGGGGCGGCCGAGGTAGCCGCGGGCCACACCGGCGCCGCCCACGTGGACCTCACCGGTCACACCGTGGGGTACGAGGTGACCATCGCGGTCGAGGATGTGAACGCGCCAGCCGTCGATGGGTTCGCCGACGGGGCTGACCCCGCGCGTGGCGAGATCGTCGGCCGTGACCCGCCGGTGGGTCACATGCACCGTGGTCTCGGTGATGCCGTACATGTTGACCAGGGCCGGGGCGTCCAGGCCCAGCCGGTCGGTCCACGGCCGCAGTTCGGACACCTCAAGGGCCTCGCCGCCGAAGACGACGTAGCGCAGGGCGAGGCGGTCGATGCGCGGATCTCCGTCGCCCGCCGCGGCCACCAGTGCCCGGAAGGCCGTCGGGGTCTGGCTGAGAACGGTGACGCGCTGCTCGACCAGCAGATCGAGGAAGTCCTCCGGGGAACGCGCCACGTCCTGCGGCACGACCACGAGCCTGCCGCCGTGCAGCAGCGCACCCCACATCTCCCAGACCGAGAAGTCGAAGGCATAGGAGTGGAAAAGAGTCCAGGTGTCGTGCTCGGTGAGGCCGTAGGACTCGCGCCCCGTTTCCATGAGCCGGACGACGTTGGTGTGGGTGAGAGTGACGCCCTTGGGACGCCCCGTCGACCCCGACGTGTAGATCACATAGATGGCACTGTCCGGACCGGCCAACACC